>JANXLQ010000067.1 GCA_025355085.1 Rhodopila sp. | reverse complement strand
GTCCGCTGGCATGACCTTAAGGGCACCGAGAACGTCAAGCCGGTGATCGACCGCGACTTCGTGGTGGCGACCGTCGTGCCGCCGACGAAGATCGAAGTCGTCGCCGAAGCTGGCGCAGCCCCTGGAGCAGCCCCAGCCAAGGGCGGTTCCAAGGCCCCCGGCAAGGCCGCCTCTGCGAAAGCGGCGCCCGCCAAAGCCGCCGCTAAGAAGTAGTTACTGTGACCCAGCTCTGGGTTGGACTTGGCAATCCAGAGCCGGGGATGGCAGCCAACCGCCACAACATCGGCTTTATGGCGATAGATGCGATCGCGACCCGCCACGGTTTCTCGCCGTGGCGGCGCCGTTTCAAAGGCGCCTTCACCGAGGGCACCATCGCCGGCGAGAAGATCCTGGCGCTGAAGCCACTGACCTACATGAACAATTCCGGCGAATCCGTGCAGGAGGCAGCCGCCTTCTACAAACTGCCGCCCGAGGCGATCACCGCGTTCCATGACGATCTCGATCTGGCGCCGGGGAAGCTTCGTGTCAAAAAAGGTGGCGGCGCCGCCGGACATAACGGTCTCCGCAGCATAGACAAGATGTTGGGCAGTCAGGACTACTGGCGTGTCCGCCTCGGCATCGGCCATCCGGGAATCAAGGATCGCGTTCTGGGCTACGTTCTTGGCAACTTCGACAAGGACGACAGGACATGGCTGATTCCGCTGCTGGACGCCGTCGCCGATGCCGCCGGCCTGCTGGCCCAGGGCAAACACCCCGACTTCATGACTAACGTCGCATTGCGCACCCAACCTTCAAGCTAACCGGGGATATTCCATAATGGGCTTTAACTGCGGCATCGTCGGCCTGCCCAACGTCGGCAAATCGACTCTTTTCAACGCCTTGACCGCCACCGCCGCGGCACAGGCCGCCAACTACCCGTTCTGCACGATCGAGCCGAACGTCGGCCGCGTCGGCGTGCCCGACAAGCGCCTGGATGTGCTGGCGGAGATCGGCAAATCGATCAAAATCGTCCCTACCTCCCTGGAATTCGTCGATATCGCCGGCTTGGTGCGCGGTGCGTCCAAGGGTGAAGGGCTGGGCAACCAGTTCCTGGCCAACATCCGCGAAGTCGATGCCATCATCCATGTGCTGCGCTGCTTTGAGGACACCGACATTACCCATGTCGAAGGCTCCATCGATCCGTTGCGCGATATCGAAGTCGTCGAAACCGAGTTGATGCTGTCCGATTTGGATAGTTTGGAACGGCGGCTGACGCAGGCGCAGAAGCGTGCCAAGGGCGGCGACAAGGAAAGCATTTCGCTGGTCACGCTGATGGAGCCGATTGTCGCCGCGTTGCAGGAAGGCAAGGCAGCCCGCACCGCCATTCCGCCGGGTGAGGAAGAGGCGGTTCGCCGCCTGCAACTGCTGACCTCCAAGCCGGTGCTGTATGTATGCAATGTTGAGGAAGGGTCTGCCGCAACGGGCAACGCGTTCTCGGACCGCGTGCGGGATTGGGCACAAACGCAGGGCGCTCCGACCATCGTGGTGTCTGCCGCGATAGAGGCCGAAGTGTCGCAACTTCCCGAAGCCGACCGTTTGGAATTCCTGGATGGCCTCGGCCTGACGCAAAGCGGGTTGGATAAGGTGATCCGCGCCGGGTACGATCTGCTGGAATTGCTGACCTATTTCACCTGCGGGCCAAAAGAGACTCGTGCCTGGACGATCACCAAGGGCACCAAGGCACCCCAGGCCGCCGCTGTGATCCACAAGGATTTTGAGCGCGGTTTCATCGCGTGCGAAACCATTGGCTACGACGATTTCGTCACTGGCCGTGGCGAGCAGGGTGCGAAAGAGGCCGGCAAAATGCGGATCGAAGGCAAGACCTATGTGGTTAAGGACGGCGACGTCCTGCTGTTCCGATTTAACGTCTGAGTTGCAGCGGCCTGGTGTTAGCGGGTTGGGCGCCGCGGTATGTGCGACCGGTGTTTCGGACGAGGGGAGCCGTGGTCGCCGGCCGATGTTTGGCTCGACGGATATTTTTTTGAAGGCGGATGAACACGGATAAGAACGGATAAGGGGAGTGCATCCGGCCACATGCAGATGATGTCGGGGGTGTCTCTTTTTCGTGTTTTACCAATGGGATACAGCCCGGAAAGCCGGCACACTTATCCATTTCATCAGTGCTTATCCGTGTTCATCTGCCTTCGAAAACACTTTCGCTGCGCAAGATGTCTGCGTGCGCCTGACCCAATGTCAGCGCAGCCGCAATACCGCCACGCCACTAATTCTTCGGATCGGCCGGTCATCGAAAATGTGAAATTGCGAGGACCGTGGCGACAGATTCACTCTTCGAACCGGAACTCCTTGAGGGCGAGCAGCGGTACTGCCATGGCGTCACCGCGACTGGATACGGGATCTCGGTTGCCGGAGATCGCCCATACTGAACGCCACACCCGGCACGTCTCCGCCCATCAGCAATTGGTTGGCCGTGCTGGTTAGCATTCCCGCCCTGATGGACGCCACGCTGCGTTCGGCTGGCGGCATTCCAGGGATACCGGCGCTGATTTCCGAAGCTTCTTTGACCATCGCGATCGCCCACATCTCCCGATGGCGCTTTTCAGAAACCGCCGCGACTGGTGGCGGCACATCCTGCGGGGGCGAATGCACGACCGGGGTGGGAACGGAGGCTCGTTTCGGCGCCGCCAGCCGGCTCCGTGACTCCGCTGCCAGTAATTCGGCCGCTGCCGCGCTCAGAAATGATTCGTCACCGATTTCGTCATCGTGCGTGTCGATCGCGGCTGGAATGGCCTGCTGTGCCGCAATCTCTGGCTCTTGCGGCACAAGGAATTTCTGGATCGCCCGACGGTTCTGTTCCGCCGAGCGGTTGAGCGCATTGGCATTGCCGCGCAGTCGCAAGATCATGGACAAGGACATCTCATCGTCCATCGAAAGACTGAGCGAACCCAACGCCGCGAGACCGTAGCCGATGATCTGCGCAACCGCGATCAGGTCAGCAAGGTTGCGGACCCGATAACTGTTCACCGCTTCAATCGCCGCCATGCGCGCCAGACCGACGTCCCCGGCAGCGACCCCAAAGAAAATCGGCGCTAAAAGCGAGGCGATGAGGTTCATTAGAATGTCGGACGATCGAGGGGCATCCATCGCTGGCAGGGATGATTCTTCGATGGGCGTGGTGGTCTGGGTCATGCCGCGCTTTCTTGATGAGGCGCAGATTATCTACCTTAGGTTGTGGAGAATGTAAAGATTTGTTTCCTATATTCTAGCCAAAGACCGGAGCATGGTGATCCACAAGCTTTCTCTGTCACTACGCCTCGATCGAAAAACAAAATTGGGGGGCCGAGGAGGATTTGAACCATCCAACCTCACGCTTATCCGGCGTGTGCTCTGACGCTGCGCTATCAGACCAAGCCAGACTGCCCGGAACGAATCGCAATGGGAACACACAATTTCGTTGTTGGACCGGACTATGGTCACGAGGTCGCGATCCAGCGACATTCAGCAACGTTAGGTTTGGCCGTGTTAGCATTGACTCTCCGGCCGCGCCAACCCGTCATGCGATACCCAGTAGTTCTCATTTTGGCAAAACGGCGGTAGTCGCCCGGATCGTCATGGCGGGCCTTCCAGGCTGTGCGAAAACTCCCGCCCAAATTTGCGTTGGAGAATATTTTTCTCTGGCATGCTCCTGTCGTCGCGATGACCCAATCCCGTCACGGCAGGAGAATGCCTACCATCTGCGCCTTTTCTGGGCCGGGACAGCAAGGCGTGGATGACGGGCCTTCGCCCGCCATGACGGAGAGGAGCCCCCGGAGAAAACCATTCTCCGCCAAAAGCGCGGGCGGGAGTTTTCGCACAGCCTGGAAGGCGTACCATCCACGTCTTTGGGCGTCTCGGACCCGTAAAGACATCATAGTGCGCCGTCGCGCACCATGATGAGGAAGGTGATCGCGGCCGCGAACACCAAAATGAGAACTGCTGCACCAGATCGACGGACTGGCCACCTCTCCAACCGGCATCAACATCGGAATATTGGCCTCGGGGCGTCTCCCTATGGCCCGCCCATAACCAGCCGGGCGAATGCCAGCAACTGGGAGGCCTCCACGTCGGAGACGGCGACGTACGACAAACCATCCATCCGCCAACGCACCACGTTAAAACCATTCAGGGCGAGCTGCCTCGGTGCCAACTCCGACCGGTCGTCCGACACGAACGCGAACAGATTGATCACATGCTTATCGCGCCGGTAAACGATCGCCGCCGCCCGGTGGCCTTTGACATAGTCCAACCGGCCACCGGCCAACGGATACCCCTCGATCGCAAAGTCCTTGACTACAGGAGACAGGTCCAGGCGGTCGGACAGCCATGGCTTGACCGTATGCCGGTCACTGGTCGCGACATCCGTCAAATGGTCCGCCATCAGCGACCGCACATGGTCGCTGACAACATCGGCGATCAGCGTATCCGGTTGCGGCGACAACTGCGTCACCGCCACGGTCAGTGCGATTCCCGCAAGCCCGCCGGCCAACGCCGAACCCGCCATGCCAGACCGCATCGGGCGCCAGCGGATAGACGGTGGCGCCTCCCGCGGCAAAGCCGTTCCGATCCGCATTGCCAGCGACGGCGGGGCGCGATGCATCGGCAGGTTGATGCGCATGGCGGTGCGCATGGCATGCATCGTCTCCAGTTCCGCCAGGCAGGACGGGCATCGCGCGATATGCCGACCCAGCAGAAAGCGACGCAGGGGACCTGTCTGTCTGTCGGCATAGGCGGGCAGCAACATTTTGGCGCGGTCGTGGTTCATGACTTCTTCTCGTTCTCGGTCCACGCCTTCCGCAGCGCCAATCGTGCTCTGGATAGCCGAGACATCACGGTGCCCGCCGGAAGTCCCGTAACGGCCGCGATGTCTTTGTAGGACAGGTCTTCGATCTCGCGCAGGATCAGCACTTCGCGGTATTCTGCCGGCAAGCGCGCCATCAGGATGCTCAAGGTTTCGCCATCGACCCGGTCCAGCAGCATCGCTTCGGGGGTTGGATTGGGATCGGTCGACTCCAGATCGGCTGGTGCGGGTTGAAACAGATTGCGGCCGGAGCGGTTGTCCTTAAGCCAATCGAGAAAACTGTTGCGCACGATGGTCAACAACCAAACCCGGAAATTGTCGCCCCGGAACGCGTCCAGGTAACGGAAAGCTCGCAGATAGGCGTCCTGCACCACGTCCTCGGCATCGGCTGTATTGCCGGTCAGCCAGCGGGCAAGGTTGAACGCCGCATCCAAATGCGGCATCGCCAACAGCTCAAATCGTCGGTTCCGACGGTCTGTCACCAGGGGGGATATCCCGAACCAGGCAACGAACAAGTTGCCGGAACGCCCGTGGCGCCGCGTCGTAGCTGCGTCCGCGCTGCTCGCAAACCAGCGGTCGGGCCCAACGCACGTTCCCTCGTCCACGTCATCCCCGGACTTGGTCCGGGAACCGGTTCAAACTCAGGCGGCTGTGCGGATCCCCTGATCAAGTCCCAGGATAAGATGAAGCAGTCCATGTGTGTGGCCAAACTATTTTCCTATCAACCTGCATCATACCCCGCCCGCCCCGGCTTTATTCCCGCCCATAAATCTTTTTCCCGTCCGGAATATCCAGCGCCCCGCTCCGGTAATGCAATCGAGACCACCAAGGAGCGAACCCATGACTATCGAAGATCACAATCAGGACCGCCGTGGATTCCTGAAATGCATGACCTGGGCCGGCAGTGCCATAGTCTGGACCATCGCCGGCGGCATCCCCCGTTCGCATATCGTCGGCCACGCCGAGGCCGCGGTAACCGGCTTCACCTTCGCCCAGGTCAGCGACAGCCATCTGGGCTTCGACAAGCCGGTGAACACCAACGTAACCGGCACCTTCCAGGAAGCACTGGATCACGCGGTATCTGAAAAGCCGGCGTTCCTGATCCACACCGGCGACATCACCCATCTCTCCAAACCCGCCGAGTTCGACGCCGCCGCCCAAATGCTCGGTGCCACCAAACTGCGGGTCCATACCGTCCCCGGTGAGCACGACGTCCTGGAGGAAGACCGCAAAAGCTACCTGAACCGCTACGGCAAGGGCACCCGCGGCGATGGTTGGTACAGTTTCAACGAACACGGCGTCCACTTCATCGGTCTGGTCAATGTCGTGAACCTGAAGGGCAACGGCCTCGGCGATTTGGGACACGCGCAACTCGAATGGCTGGAAAAGGACGTAAAGGCCTTGTCCGCCAGTACCCCGATCGTGGTGTTCGCGCATGTGCCGCTTTGGGTGGTTTATCAGGACTGGGGCTGGGGCACGGTCGATGGCGGCCAGGCACTGTCCTACCTGAAGCGTTTCGGATCGGTTACAGTGCTGAACGGGCACATCCATCAGGTGATGCAAAAGGTCGAAGGCCATGTCGCCTTCCATACCGCCCGCTCCACTGCCTTCCCGCAGGGCGTCCCGGGAGTCGCCAAAGGTCCCGGCCCGATGCCCGTTCCAGCCGGTGAATTGAAGAATTACCTGGGAACGGCAAGGATTAGCCTGGTGTCGGCGACATCGCCGCTCGCCATCGTCGATACACCTTTGGCCGGCTGAGAGAACCCGAGATGCGAGGGCTAACGTATAGCACGTTGCTGATGGCCTGCCTTCTGATCCCGGCAGTGGCTCGGCCGGACGGCACCGCCAAAATCAAGATCGACAATTTCACTTTTTCTCCAACGAAATTGTCGATCGCCAAAGGAACCGAGGTGACGTGGGCCAACGAAGACGATATTCCGCACACCATCGTTCTGACTGCGAACAATGTGCGGTCGAAAGCGATCGACACCGACAAGACGTTCTCATACCGGTTCGACAAAGCCGGCACTTTTTCCTACATCTGCGGGCTTCATCCGCAGATGCATGGGCAGGTGGTGGTGAAGTAATTACCCCCAAATCACCTGTAGTTCAGTAAGGCCACGCAAAGTGAAGCTGGAGCGCCATTTCAGGTTCTCCGGCTCCACCAGCCGCAAGTCGGGCAGCCGGCGCAGCACGGTTTCGAACACCACCGCCGCCTCAATCCGAGCCAATTGGGCACCGAGACAGAAATGAATACCACCGCCAAATGACAAAGGGCGGAGGTCTTTGCGGGAGATATCGAACCGGTCGGGATCTTCGAACACCGCCGGGTCGCGGTTTGCCGCGCCCACCAAAGATACCACGATGGCGTGCGGGTCCACCGTGACGCCGCTGAGTTCGATCGGTTCGGCAGCAGTGCGCGCGACGGCCTGGACCGGGGATTCAAAGCGCAGGATTTCCTCGATTGCGTTCGGGATCAGTGACGGATCGTCCCGCAGCATCCGCCACTGGCCGGGATGCCGCAGCAACGACAGAAAGCCGTTGCCGATCAGGTTTACCGTCGTTTCATGACCGGCGGCGAACAGCAGGCTGACATTGGCGCGCAGTTCAGCGGTCGTCAGGCGGTCGCCGGCTTCCTCGGCCTGCACCAACTGGGTTATCAGGTCATCCCCCGGGTCACGCCGCCGCTTTGCGAACAACGCCTCAAAATAGGCGCCCGATTCCAGCGTCCCACGATTGGCCCTATCCAATTCCGCGCGTGTCGGCGGGGTCGGGTTCAGCAGCGCGCCGCCGGACGCCGACCCGGTGACGAAACGGGCCTGATCCTCCTCCGGGATGCCCAGCATCTCGCAGATCACCAACACCGGAAGCGGATACGCAAGGTCGCGGATCACATCCATCCGGCCGTTTGCAATGACCTTATCGAGCAACCCGTCCGTCAATTCCTGAACCCGGGCGCGCATCGCCTCCATCCGCCGGGCGGTGAAGGCTTTGGCCACAAGGCCGCGCAGGCGGGTGTGGTCGGGCGGATCGCGCATCAGCATCATGTGGGACAGTTCGACCACCGCCGGTTCCTGCAAAGCGGTGGGGCCGAAACGCTGCATAAGCGAATCAGGATTTTCATAGTCTTTGCCGAACCGGCGGTCGCGCAACAACGACTGAGTGTCGTCATAACGCGTAATGAACCAGCGCCCGCCGGGTGCTTTAAAGACCGGCGCGAACGTCCGCAGCTTATGAAAAACAGGATACGGGTTGGCCAGGAAGGCCGGGTCGCGAACGTCGAAAAGCGGAGCCGCGGTCGCTGACATGGGGTGGTTTCCTGTTCGTTGAGCCCTGTGAATAGACGATATCACATCCTGGACCATCCGAACCTTTCCGCCAAAGCCCGGATTCTGATCGACGGCCCGAACAACAAGATAATCGTCAGCGCGGCCACGATCTGGGAAATCGGCATCAAGCATGCCCTGGGCCAGCGGAAACGCCAACGCCGTGCCGATCTCAGGCAAAGACGCCCTTGGTTATTTTCGGGATGCAGGGTTTGCCGTGTTGGACATCTCGCCTGCCCACGCGGTCGCGGCCGAACTCCTACCGCCGCTGCACGGCAATCCGTTCGACCGCTTGCCCGTTGCCAGGGCCATAACAGTCCCGCTCCGGCTTGTGACCAGCGATCGGAAGGTCGCCGCCTACAGCGATTCCATCATTGTGGCCTGAGGGGCATTCTGGTCAGAGACGGCCTATTCCGGCACGGCATCGCGGAAATACGGCTCCACCGTGCCGACAGCCTTCATCGTCAACGGCTTACCCCGGCGGTCGAGCGTCTTGCCCACGGCAACGCGGACCCAGCCCTCGCTGACGCAGTATTCCTCCACATTGGTCTTCTCCACGCCCTTAAATCGGATGCCGATTCCACGGCGCAGAACGTCCTCATCGTAGAACTTGCTACCGGGATCGTTGGACAGGTGGTCGGGGGGCACGTCGGACATCGGGAACGCTCCAGGCAATCAGAACGTGCCCGATACCCATCTAGGGCCGGCATGTCCATGCCAGCGGCGGGTAATCCTCCCGGAAGAACCTTGGATCACATCCGCCGTTAGCATATTGTCTGACGCATACCGGCTTCCGGAGGCCCCTTCGATGCTCACCGTTCACCACCTGAATGACTCCCGTTCCCAGCGTATCCTGTGGTTGCTCGAAGAACTGGGGGTTCCCTACGAAATCAAGCACTATCAGCGCGACCCGCAAACCCGCCTCGCCCCGCCGGAACTGAAGGCGGTACATCCGCTGGGTAAATCCCCGGTGATCACCGGCGGCGGACGTGTCATCATCGAGTCCGGCGCGATCATCGACTACATCGTCCGCCACCACGGCGGCGGCCGGCTACAGCCCGACCCTGCCAGCCCCGCCTACGACGATTACATGCAATGGCTGCATTTCGCCGAGGGTTCGGCCATGCTGCCGATGCTGCTCAAACTATACGTCTCGCGGCTCGGTGCCGCCGGAGCACCGCTCGGGCCAAGGATCGAGAGCGAGATCGACAACCACCTTCGCTACATCAACGAAGCACTGACCGGCCGCGACTATCTTCTCGGTAACGACCTGACCGGCGCCGACATCCAGTTGAGTTTTGTTGGCGAAATCGCAGGTGCGCGCGCCAATCGCGCCGCTTACCCGCATGTCGATGCATGGGTGCGGCGCTTCCAGGCCCGTCCGGCGTACAAGGCCGCGTTGGTGCGCGGCGGTCCCTACAGCTTCGCCTGACGTGCCGGCAGGTACTGCTGATACCAGGCCAAGGTTGGGGCGATGACCTGCCGGAAAGCCTCTCCGGTATAGACCTCGTAATGGCCCCAGCCTTTCAGCACGATCAGCTTTTTCGGTTCACCCGCCTTCGCATACAGGGATTCGCTTTCCTCCGGCGGCACCAGCCGGTCGTCGTCGCTGGTGATAAACAGCACCGGCCGCGGCGAGATTTTGTCCACGATCCATTCGGGATGAAAACCGAGCGTGTCGTCGATGTATTCCAGGGGGATTTCGCCGACGGCGCCGGGGTTGCCCCGGCGGGCGGCGGCGGCCAGTTCGGCGGATTGGCGGTCGGGCAGCAGCACGTCGCTGCGGCCGGCGAATTCCGATTGGCCGGTCATAACGCGGCGGATGCGATCGGCCTCCGACCGAATCATCAGGTCGGCGAACTCATCCGGGCGGCGCACGCTGCGCATCCAGCGATATCCGTGACCGATACCAACCACGGAGACGGCCGCTTTCACCCGCTGATCGACCGCGGCGGTCCAGACGACGGTCGCCCCGCCGTAGCTGGTGCCGTAGATACCCAGCCGATCGGCATCCACCATGTCCTGCGCGCCAAGAAAAGTCAGCGCGGCCTGGGAGTCTATGACTCGCCCATAAGGGGAAAGGCGTGACTTCGGCCCGTCGCTGTCGCCCCAACCCTTGTAGTCGAACGTCAGCACGACATAACCAGCGTCGGTCAGCGCCTTCGCAGTGTCCGGCAGATACAGGTTCCGCACCCCGGTATAGCCGTGACACAGGACGATGCCGGCCCGTTGTTCCCCGGGCAGCAGTCCATCGGGTAAAAACAGGTCTCCCGACAATCGAGTGCCCTCGCTGTAGAAACTGACTGCCTGGCTCGCCATTGGCGTTTTCCTTATTCCGGCTTCCGTGCCAAAATCAAGATGCACTGTTTTTCATGCATGATCCATATCTCGGCCTAGCCAAGGGGAATTAGATCCTGACAATCGCCGTTAACATTCCGCCACACAAAATATCTTTGCCGCACATCGCCCTTCGGATCATCTAAAAGCTGGTCCGCGACGAATGCGGCTGCCCGATCACCGGCCGGTCCAGGGGAAGAAAATGCTGGCCACGACCGCAGAATTCTCAGTGTAAGACTATGATTTGCCGGCAAGGCAGGCACTCCGGCGGTGACGAAAAACGTCATTCTGTCCGGCCGAAAATTTTGCCGGAGCAGACCTTGAGTTGTCATTTTGAATATGCCATGTTGCGACTCTGAAAAAATAACTTTTGGGAAGCGTTTCATGGCTGGCATCAAACGAATTGTTACAGCCAATACAATAATTTTGTCGTTGGTAGCAGGATGTGCCACCGTCACCTCGCCACCGTTGCAAATCGATTCGGCAGTTCGTCCCGCCCAGCAACGTCAGGCCCAAAGCACTCTCGCCGATCAACCGTCCGCCAAGCGCCTGAAGCTGAAAATTGCCATCGGTCGATTTAGTAACGAAACCCGGTACGGCCGGACATTCGTGACGGATGGGGCCGGCGACCCGCTCGGTAAGCAGGCATCCGACATGCTGTCCGCGAGACTTGTGGAATCAGGGTCGTTCCTGGTTTTCGAACGCCCCGATCTGGGAAAAATTCTTCACGAGCAGGCCATCAGCGGTCAGGCCAACCTGATCGGTGTCGATACGCTAATTTTGGGATCGGTGACTGAATTTGGCCGCGCAACGACAGGCGAAGTCGGCTTTCTCAGCGCGACAAAACGGCAGACCGCCCGAGCAAAAGTCGAGATCAGGCTGGCGGACGCAAGGACGGGACAGGTGTTCTTTTCGGCGTCGGGTGCGGGAGAGGCGCTGTCAGAAGCCGGGGAAGTCGCGGGTTTCGGCTCCCGCGCGGCTTACGATGGCAGCTTGAACGACAAGGCCATCGGTGCCGCGGTGTCCGATGTTATGAATGCTCTTGTAACAAAATTGCGTGAACGGACGTGGCGTGCCGATATCCTGAAGGTCCAGGGTGCGATGGCCATTACCAGCGGCGGCGCCCGGCAGGGCCTGAAACCGGGCGACGAACTGGCGGTCATGCGAAGCGGCGGCGGCGTCCGCAGTCCGCAGTCCGGATTCACGATCGATCTGCCGCCAACCAGGGTCGCGACCTTGCGGGTGCGGGAAATGTTCGGTGAAAGCGAAACCAATGAGGGTTCGATTGCCGATATAACGAGCGGTTCATTGGCCGCCGGCAAGACCGATGGACTTTTCGTGACAGAAGTAGCAGGAGCGCGCTGATGCGGTATTGGGCGATGGTGGCCTGCCTGGGGCTCGCAGCTTGCGGCCAACCGGCCGATCAAACGCGTATCCTGGACGAACGGCCGAGCATCTTGGTGCAAGGGGCGCCGGGGGGATCCCTTCTACTCGTCGATGGGCTGGTTGCAGGGCCGGTTCAAACCCCCGGTGGCACACCGCAGGCAATCCGTATCGAACCCGGCACGCATCTTCTTAAAGTCATGGTAAATGGCCGTCTAATCCTAAGCGATCGGGTGTTCGTCAGTGGGGCCGCTGTTAAAACGATCGTCGTTCCGCCTGAGGGACCCTAGCCATGAGATCCTGTTATATCGCACTTTCGGTCGTGCTTCTCGCCAGTTGCGGCCAGCCGCCACGGTATGAATGGGATCGCTACGAAGATTCGCTGTACCGCTACTATAAGGACCCGGCGAGCGCGGGCGAATATCTCGAAGTGTTGGCTAAGGCCACGAGGGTCGGCGATGCTTCGGGGCGAACCGCTCCCGGCGTACATGCAGAATACGGTTACATGCTGCTGACCGTCGGCAGGCAGACTGAGGCAACTGCCGAGTTCGAAAGCGAAAAACGGTTCTGGCCTGAATCTGCTGTATTTATGGACCGGATGATTGCGTCGGCATCGGGCCGACGCAAACCGGACACCAGCGCTTCAGCGGTCTCTGATTTGACAGGAAAGGCCGGCTCATGACGCTACGCATGTTCGCGCTCGTCCGCAGCCTGATTCCGTTGGCAGCCATGGTGGTCGCCGGGTGCGCTAAGCCGGCCGATCCGAAGGACTATAGCGCCTTTCGGGCATCCGATCCGCATTCAATCCTAATCGTTCCGGCAGTAAATCAAAGCGTCTATGTCAGCGCGCCGGATTACTACCTATCGACCATTACCCGGCCGCTGGCGGAACGGGGCTATTATGTTTTCCCCGTTCACGCGGTGAAGCGGGCTCTCGAAGAGGACGGATTGTCCGACGCCGACCTTGTCCACCGAGGCGACCCAAAGCGCCTCGGCCAATTATTCGGCGCCGACGCGGTACTTTACGTCACGGTCGAGCGCTGGGATTCACAGTATCTGGTGATCTCCACAACAACCACTGTGAAGCTCAACTACCGGCTGGTTGACGCAAGGTCCGGTCAGGAGTTGTGGAATAAGAACCTGAGCATGGCTTACTCACCGCAAAGCTCGAGCGTGAGTGTTACTGGGCTTATCGTCCAGGCAGTCATTGCTGCGATGGAAAAGGCCGATCCCAACTATATGCCACTCGCTCGGCAACTGAATGCGCAGGCAGCACTCGCCCCGCATCAGGGCATGCCCGCCGGCCCGCACGATCCATCTTATGGCAAGGACCGCAATAATTTCTGATGTAGGTCCGAAACATTTTCGCCGCCTGAGCAACAATGACCGCGGTATTCCCACTGTAAAATAGCGCCAGACTTGTTGGCCATGGCATTTTCCGCTCGTCTGTGCTGATCTCGGCGCACATCGAAGAGGAGATAACGCACATGGCAACCTATGTCCTACTACACGGCGCCTATCAGGGCGGCTGGATCTGGCAGCGTCTCGCACCGCACCTGCGCGCGGCTGGCCACACCGTGTTCGCACCCACGCTGGATGGCTGCGCCGAACGGCGGCACACGCTGCGCCCAGGCATCGACACCGAATCCCAGGCGGCTGAAATCGCGGAGATGCTGTTCTTTGAGGACCTGCACGACATCGTGCTTGTCGGCACAAGCTGCGGCGGAATGGTCGCCGCCAGGGTCGCCGAAACCGCGCGCGAGCGGATCGGCCGGGTCGTCATGGCCGACGCCCTGGCCTTGTTCAACGGCGAGTCCGTCGCCGACCATGTCAAACGCCCCGGCGCGGCGACCGACGCTTTAGGCACCGGGCCGACGCGGGAAGACGCCGCCAGCCGCATGTTCGTGTCGCTGGACAGCCCCACGAAAGAATGGGCGCTGGATCGCATAACCCCGCATCCCGTGGCCGCGATGGCCGCTCCGGTGAAGCTGGACAGCTTTTGGCAGCAAAGCTGGAACGCCTCGGTGATCTGGTGCCGCCAAAGCGTCAATCCCCCGGTTTCCCACCAGAAACGCGCGGCCGAGGCACTAAAGGCACGCTGGTATGAACTCGACACCGGTCATTATCCCATGCTGACCGAACCGAGGGCTATGGCGGAACTGATAATGGCGGAATAAACTGAGTTTTTCAGGAGGCGTACCCATGACCGAAGCCTGTATCGTTGGCTGGGCCCACTCGCCGTTCGGCAAGCTGGATGACCCGGATATCGAGTCTCTGATCGGCCGCGTCGCCGGCGCCGCCATCGCGGATGCCGGCATCGCCCCGCACGAGATCGATTCGACATTCCTGAGCCTGTTCAACAACGGGTTTTCGTTGCAGGATTTCCCGGCCTCGCTGGTGCTGCAGCACGTCCCGGAACTGCGCTTCAAGCCGATCACCCGGTTCGAAAACGCCTGTGCTTCCGGTTCCGCCGCCGTCTATGGCGCGCGCGATTTCCTGCTGTCCGGCCGCGGTCGTTTCGCCCTGGTGATCGGGGTGGAGAAAATGACCGCGACCCCGGGGAGAGAAGTCGGCGAAATCTTGCTGAAAGCCAGCTATCAGAAGGAAGAGGCCAACATCCCCGCCGGTTTCGCCGGCGTGTTCGGGCGCATCGCCGAAACCTACTTCCAACGGTACGGCGATCAATCGGACGCCCTGGCCGCCATCGCCGCGAAGAACCACAAAAACGGCGTGGACAACCCGTTCGCCCAGATGCGCAAAGACCTGGGTTACGATTTCTGCCGCAACGTCAGCGAAAAGAACCCATACGTCGCGCCGCCGTTGAAGCGCACCGATTGCTCGCTTGTATCGGACGGAGCCGTCGCGCTGATCATGGCCGACGAAGAAACCGCCCGCGCCATGGGCAAGGCGGTCCGCTTCAAAGCCGCTGTCCAGGTCAACGACTTCCTGCCCATCAGCAAGCGCGACATCACCCAGTTCGAGGGCGCCAAACACGCCTGGGCCCGCGCCCTGGACGCTGCCGATATCGGATTGAGCGACCTGTCGTTCGTTGAATCGCACGATTGCTTCACCATCGCCGAACTGCTGGAATATGAGGCGATGGGCCTGACCGCCCCCGGTCAGGGTGCGAGGGCGGTGCTGGAAGGCTGGACAGCCAAGGGCGGCCGCCTGCCGATCAATCCATCCGGCGGGTTGAAGGCGAAGGGCCACCCCATCGGCGCCACCGGCGTGTCGATGCACGCCATCACCGCCATGCAGCTTGTGGGGGAGGCCCCCGGTGCGATGCAATTACCGAAAGCCGACATCGGCGCGGTCTTCAACATGGGCGGCGCCGCTGTAGCCAATTACGTCTCGATCCTGGAGCCACTCCGCTGATACCCACTGCAAATCTGGCTTCCATGCTGATCCAGACCGCAAGGCGGTTTCCGGATCGGCCTGCGATTATCTGGCGGGATTCGGTCTGGACCTGGGAGTCGTTTCGTGACCGGGTCCAGGCCGCCGCCGCCGCGATGGCCGCGCGTGGTGTGCGGCACGGCGATCGGATACTGCTGCACGCCCGCAACTCCAATGCTGTCCTCGAAACGATGTTCGCATCCTGGATGCTGGGTGCGGTGTGGGTACCGACGAATTTCCGCCTGACCCCGCCGGAGGTGGCGTATCTGGCACAATCCTCCGGTGCGTCGGTGCATATCTTCGACACCGCCTTCCCCGATCACGCGGCGGAGGCCAAGGCTGAAAACTCCGCGTGCCGGCTGGAGATTTCCATCGGAGGCAGCGGCACTAACGATTGGGAGGCATTCACGACCTTCGCGGATCGGATTACTCTGCCCGCCGATGTGGATCGCGACCATCCTGCTTGGTTCTTTTATACATCCGGCACCACCGGGCGGCCGAAAGCAGGCATCCTGACGCACGGCCAGATGGATTATATCGTCTGCAACCATCTGTGCGACCTGATGCCGGCCACGACCGAACGGGATGTATCCCTCGTATTGGCCCCCTTGTCGCACGGCGCCGGCATTCACGCCCTGCCCCAGGTCGCGCGCGGCGCAGCCTCGGTTTTGTTGTCCGGTGAAAGACTGGACTGCGAGGAAGCCTGGCGCCTGGTGGAGCGGCATCGCGTGACCAACATGTTCACTGTGCCAACAATCCTGACAATGCTGACGCGGCATGAATCGGTGGACCGTTTCGACCACAGTTCCCTGCGGTATGCGATCTACGCCGGCGCACCGATGTATCGGGCCGATCAGGTGCATGCGCTGCGGAAACTGGGTCGCGTGCTGGTGCAGTATTTCGGCATGGGCGAGGTCACCGGCAACATCACGGTCCTGCCACCCGCGCTGCACAGCATCGACGACTCGGAAATGCCCGTCGGAAGCTGCGGATTTCCACGCACCGGCATGGATGTCGCGATCCTGGACGATACCGGGAACCCGGTTGAAAGCGGTGAAATCTGTGTCCGCGGCCCCGGAGTCTTCGGCGGCTATCACAACAACCCGGAGGCCACCGCCAAAGCCACCGAACATGGCTGGTTCCATACCGGCGACCTCGGCCACATGGATGCACGCGGGTTCGTCTATATCACCGGACGAGCATCGGACATGTACATCTCCGGCGGATCGAACGTCTATCCGCGAGAAATCGAGGAAGCCCTGTTGCTGCATCCCGCCGTCTCGGAAGCCTGCGTTGTCGGAATGCCGCACGAAAAATGGGGTGAATCCGGCGTGGCGGTGTTGGTGCTGGAACCGGGGACACAAGCCTCCGCAGCCGAATTACTGGCGCACCTGGACGGAAGATTGGCAAAATACAAATGGCCGCAAGAATTTGCTTTTTGGCCCGAATTGCCAAAATCTGGCTACGGCAAAGTCACCAAACTCGACGTCAAGACTCTGTTGCAAAAGGATGTGCGATGACTGAATCGCCGATCGATCCCGCTCGGATCGCCGACTATCACATCCATGTTTATTACGATCCCGAAAGCCGGGAGCGCGCCGCCTTGTTACGGCAGTGGGTCCAGGAGCGATTCACGGTTCGCATGGGCCGCTGGCACGACGTCCCGGTCGGGCCGCACGTCGCCCCAATGTATCAGATACAGTTTACACCCGATCTTTTCCCAACTTTGGTGCCATTCGTGATGCTGAACCGTCTGGGCCTGACGGTCTTGCTGCATCCCGAATCCGGCCGCCCCCGCGACGACCACACCATCCACGCAACCTGGATGGGCGAGGTGCTGCCGGTAAAGACCGAAGTCCTCCGCGAAACCGACGCGGCATGATCTGAACCGTGGTCTGCCTACAATACTCGTTGCAGGAACAACGCGTCCTACCTCGATCCGTCATGGCCCGGCTCGTCCGCATAGGTATCAACATAAGCGGCCGGCAGAGAATACTATTGCCCGCACGAAGCTTTATTGTCTCCGTCATGGCCGGGCTTGGCCCGGCCCTGACGGATGGACAAATCCTCCGGGCCAATCGGCTAAGTTGATGCATATGCGGCTCGCCTGGGCCTTCTATCCCCGCACTTCTGCCGCGATAGGTGACCGGATCGGCTAAACGATAATAAATCGTAACATTTTATGATGGCCATCAACCGTTGAACTTATGAACTGTTCACAGAAGTAAGCGTACTCTAGCGACAAGCCGAACCACCACGATAAACGCCCCTCAATCGCTCCGCCCCATCAGGCCGGACACCATCCATAACTGTCGAAAGCGATCCCCCGCTCCCGCGAATCGTATTGTTCTTCGCCCGGCTCCCCGGATTCCAGCGCCTCGTCGATCTCCAGCTCCAGACGAACAAAATCGCGGCTCGAACGGGTCGGGATAACCAGCAGATCGGCATAACCCTCTGCGACCGCGAAATGATGCGCGACCGATTTGCCATCGACCCGAACGCGAAGCTGCTCGCGCTGGCGGCCGTCCACATAGCCCCTGATCCATACCAACAGGGACAAAGACATGTTGGCGGGTATCGGGATATACAGCGTCGTGCGGGTTTCCGGCCCCGTCCAAACGGCACAGGACGCCATTCCAGCGCCGTCGCGCCCATGAAAGCCCGAACCAATAAGCGGCAGCCGAACCGAGTAGGACGTCGCGCCGGCGCGATGAATGCCCCTCAATTGATGCAACAGCCCCCCCGCGTGCAGCGCTTCGAATTCGGCCGTGTCATATTGTTCCGCTGTTTTTCGGTGCCGCTGCTCGAATAATTGACACGCCCGGTCATACACGATGCGATCCACCCTGGTCAGGCGCTTAAGCATCTCGCGGGCACCGCGAATATCCGAACCGGAACCATCGGATTTCCGGGTCATATTGATCGTCGGGATTTTCGCCCCCGGCACCAAACCAACCATCCCACAAAACGCATTCCGGCTAAGATCCAGTTGCTCGGTCAACCCAACCAAATGATAGTCGTTTTCCAAGCTTTGCAGCGCGATTTCGCACAGACGTTCCGGGTCCGCCACATCCTCCACCAGCCCCCCCATCCGGCCAGCCGCCAGAGACCGAGTCAAATAATTATCCAAATACAGCCGCCCGCCTCCTTCCGCATGCTTTTCCAGGAACGCCGGCAGTGCCATACGACGACTATCCTCGACATACTCCCGGGTTTCAGGCGGGTGATCCATCGTGTCGGCCGGCGTCAGCCGTTGCCAGTCCGAAATTTGCGAGACAAGCCGCCGGACAGGGTCGCGCAATATCGTAAAACAAAACGTCTTGTCCGGAACATACTGGCGAAGTGCGCCGTGACTGTGAATCACGTCGGTCCAGTGAAACCAGGCACGGGTGATCGATGCGTCATACGACGTACCGCCCCCTCCCCAACTCGATAGTTCCGGACCCGAAAAAGACATACCAAGCAGGGCAGAGGACTGGGTTCGTTCATCGTCTGTCATCGTATCGAGCCACTGATTGAGTGTAGATCCACCACATTTCTTAAGATGATAGTAATAGATACGCCTGTATTCACCGGTCAGCATGGGACAACCTCTCGCTTAACGCCGGCGCAGAACCGCGCAGATATCCAGGCCGCTTTCGGGGTCTTTCAACACCGCCACGGGTTCGCAGATCGCGTCCAACAGCGCCCGCGCCGGGGCGGTGGACTGCCAGTTGATGTCATCGAAAACGATGATGCCGCCGGGCGGAACTTTCAGAGCGTACAGGATAACGTCCTCGGCTGCGTTGACGATGGAATGCGATCCGTCGATATGCAAAAAATCGATCCTGTCGAACAACGCAGCGGCTCTATTCGACGGCGCTTCAATGACACGCACATACTGAGTTAAATTTGTCGCTGCCACGAAGCGGAAGAATTCTTGTTTGATGCGATTGAAATCGACCTTGGACCACCAATCGTCATTGATCTCGTCGGTCGGGTTCTCGATCGCGACATTCGGACTCCATGCCTCGATCCCATAGATCGCACCGGCGCCGATATGGCGAAGTGCGGCGGCGCAGGGTATCAGGGAGCGACCGCCGAAGACACCGATTTCCACACAAATCGCGGGGCGTTCCGCAAGAATCATGCGCGCAATGACCAGCGCCTTCTCGCGGGAACACCAGCCGGCCAGTTCCGCTTCGGCTTCCAGGATCAGGGTAAACACATCCTCTGGCACACCTTCGGGCGACGGCTCCGGTTGTTTCTGACCCGCTACGCTTAACACCGACCCAATATTGGCGAGTGCATCGACAACGACCTGCGGATCGGCGGTGAAATGGCCACCGCCCAGGATGACCGCCGAATGGCATCCTGCCTTTTCAGCGAGATACTCGACATGGTTCATGACCTCTTCAACCGGTGCAGTTCCTCCGGCTTTATTCAATCCGATCAGGATGTCGTCCAGGGATTTGAAGTAAATGAACAAATCGCCGCGCAGTGGAACCGCGACGCGGAGGCCGGCCAGGGTTTCCCAGGCGACGGTCAGTGCGCCGTGCAGAGCCTTATCAGTAATGGCGGATGTAGAAACGATATCGATGTTCATGGATTGGGTTGCTTTCAATCGATATGATCGCGGATGCCGTGATACAGAAGTTGCAGCAGGCACCAGCCGGCAAAGCTTAGAAGTGCGATCTCCAGGATGATCCGCCACCGGATTGGATAGATCGATTCCTCCGGCAGTCCGGGACGAACGAAGGCAGCCAGATATACACCCTGCTGGCTGGCAGCGTTGCGCGCATCCTGCAAGGCCATCACTGCCCGCTCATAGACTTTGGCGGCGATCTCCTCCCGCAGATGCAGCACGCCGTATTCCGACAGTACTGTCGCCAATGACGCGTCCACGGCCGTATTGGATTGCGCCAGCCGGCCATGCACCCCGCGCAGGGCCACCTCCGTCGCAACGATACGGTCGGCGAGTATCCGCATCTGGATCGAATCGGCAGAAACGCCCCTGGCGCGCTGGGCATTGTACGCGGTTTGTGCCTCGATCAGCGTATCTCGCACCTTACCCTCAACCAAAGTGTCGGATGTGGCCTGCATTTCCGGAAACAGCACGGCATGCCGGTTGCGATAGGCGGCTATCGTGGCCTGGGCGGCTTGTAGTTTGTTTTCGCTGGCGGCGACTTCTTTCGTTGCATACTCCAGGACATCGTTATGGGCTCGGGCGGCCATGTCATTGATCAGCTTTTCCGCCAGCCGCAGGGCGGTCGCGGCGACCAGCCGAGCATCGGCGGGACTGAAGGCGCGGACCTCGACGGAGACGATTCCGGTCGTCATATCGAAGAACGGATCCACCATTCGCTTCCAGTAACGCTGCCTCTCCTCTACCGGCCCGCCCGGACTAAGATGCGCCAGGATGTCGGTATCGTTGCGTGCATAGATCGCGTCGAGATCGACACCGGCCGCGACAATGTCGTCGATCACCTGCCGGCTCTTAAGATACTGAATGACGATCTGCGAGTCCGTGATAACGGCCAGCGGCGATGCAGCCCCCGAACCCAAAGACGCGGTCATCGCCGCGCTCCCCGTACCGTCCATGCGCAACGGGGCTTCATGCCGCACGCTGAAACGGAATTCTGTCACGTACTGATCCGCGGCAAAGCCGTACAGAAAAGCGCCGGCCGCCAATGTCGGCAGCAATACAGCCCCCACAAGCGATGCCAGCCGCCAGCGGCGCCGGATCGAACGCCGATGCAACGGTCCGGTATCGATTTGCCGCGGCAGAACATCCGGAAACTGGACAATACTAGTGCTCATGCGAACTCCATGGCGCGGGCGTGGTCGGTGATTGCAGCCTCAAGATCGTCGAACAGGGTCAGCCCGGCATCCCGCAGCACTGCGCCGGTGTCGCAGTAGGCACGCATTGTTTCATAATCATGCGTAACCATGATGACATCGGCGCGATCCATTCTCTGGCGGAATGCATCCAGGCATTTGATGCGGAAGCGCGCATCGCCGACCGACGTTACCTCATCGATCAGATATACATCGAACTGAATGGCAAGACACGCGCCGAACGCCAGTCTGGCGCGCATGCCGCTGGAGTAGGTTCCCACCGGCATGCGGAAATACGTGCCCAGTTCGGCGAATTCCTCTACATACGCAGCGGCTTCCCGTTCGTCCACGCCGTAAAGCCGAGCCAGGAACAGGGAATTTTCCAGGCCGCTTAGTTTTGGATGCATTGTGCCGCCAAAACCCAGTGGAAAACTGACTCTGGCAGCGCCGCGGCCGATACGCCCCGCGTCGGGTTGTTCCGTCCCGGCGAGCAAACGGATCAGCGTGGATTTTCCCGCCCCGTTGGCGCCCAGCACACCCAGGCACCGGCCCTCGGGAATGTCCATGCTGACGTCCCGCAGCACGACCTGAACGCCTTCGACAGTGCGGTAGGATTTATAGACGCGATCCAAAACGATCATGTGTACACCACCATCCGTGCCCGCAAAGCGCGCTCCAGCCCGAACCCGAGTCCGATCGACGCCACCACCCAGGTCAGCAGATACGCCGGGTCCAGCCAATGCGGTTCATATTGAGGAAAAAATCCTGACCGAAACAACTCGATACCTTGCAGGATTGGATTCCAGGCCAGCGCCTCCCGTATCCAATCGGGCATGGCGATAGGCGAGTAATAAATGCCGGATGCGACGTACATTAGACGCAGGAATGCGGCATAGACTGTCTCGTACGATGGAAACATTTCCACCACGACCAGGTTGAAGGCACCCACGCCAACCGCCAGCAGCCACAGCAGCACAATTGCCCCCATCGCGGTCAACGGATCGGCCGGCCAGCCACGCTCCCCCAGCAATCCGGCAACACAGAAAATCACAACACCGACGCACAATTCGGTGGCGAACTGACGAACCGCGTGCGCCGCCATGATGTCGGTCCGTTTAACGATCGGAAGTTGCAACATCGTATTGTTTGCCTCGGCGGCACTCATCACGTCGTGGGAAACGTGGGAGAACATCAGGAAAGGAACTAATCCCGTAATGTAAAACAGGAACAGATTGTCCCCCACCGGCGGCGGTCCGTGGTTCAAAGCATAAAATATCATTCCCAACGTCATCAAATGGGTAATCGGCTCCATGATTGCCCAGAAATACCCTAGTCGCGTGTGGCCAAACCGGGTCCGGATATCGCGCAGCATGATCGCGTAAATCACCCGCCCCCGGGTGGCGATATCGGTCGCCAGACTGGACGTGGGCCGCATCGACGCGGGACGGCGCCTGGATAACGACCAGACCGACGGATCGGCCCCAGTCTCGGTCCCAGTCTCGGTCCCAGTCTCGGCCACCGCGCCCAACCCCGCCACATACACCAAATGCGCTCGGCAATCCGGATCGTCCGGGGCTAATTCGACCGCACGCTCGGCGGCAAACAGCGCATCGTCGCGCTGACCAAGGGCTGCGTACAATCCGCTGAGCACACGCCATACCGATGCGTTGTCCGGGGCGCGCTCCCGGGCGATCCGAACTTCATGCAGGGCCTGTGCGTGCAGCACCCGATGACTGAGCAACGATGCAAGGTTCAATCGATACTCGACACAATCGGGGTCAGCGGCGATGGCAGCCCTCGCGGCATCCGTCGCACGCCGCGTGTCGCCCGCCTGATGCAGCGCCGATGCCAACAAACGCCAGCCAACCGCCGTCACGCCCGGACACGTTACATGAACCGACAGATGATCCACGGCTTCCCGCCAGCGTTGATTGGCGGCCAGCAGGGCACCCAGGTGCAGCCGGATTTCAGCGTTGTCCGGCGCGATCGACACCGCCTGCTTCGCGATATGGATCGCCTCGCCCCGGTCGCCGGCAGCGGCGACCACCCCACTCAGCGTCCGTAACGCCACAAAATCATCCGGTGCGATCGACACCGCTGCCCGGGCAAAGGCCACCGACTGAGCAACATCGCCCGCATGCAACAGCATCGTCGCCGCGTGCAGCAATACCGCGGTATCGCCGGGATGTTCACCGGCGGTCGCAACCGCCTGACGCGCCAGAAACTGAAAGTCGGTCAATAGCTTGCTCCCAGATTGCGTGGGACAGCACCGACGGCACTCAAACCCGTCAGGACCTGGAATATTTTAGCCGCCTCGGCAATCGGCGCCTCGCTGACGTAAATCAAATCGTCCGGCAGCACCGGAAACGTCTGAGAAACGAAGAAGCCATTCGGGTCGCGCAGGTTCAGCCGGTAGATCACGCTGGCCGTATCGCGGCCGGCCGCAAGCTGCCGGGTCAGGTCTGCAGCCTGACGGCGATAAATGAACACCGCCGCAGGGTCGGCGCGACTGTCGGACAGGCCCTCGATCTTCGCCAGAGTGTGCGCCAGGGTAAGGTCATCCGTGTCATAGACTTGCTCCCCCGGATGGTTAACGGCGCCGAACGCATAGAAATAGCTCAGACGCGGCAGCACCAGAATGCGGTCGCCCGGTGCCAGATCCGTCTCCATCGCGTGCGTGCCGATCAGTTGCGACAAGGTGCGCGTCACCGTCAGGTCGCCGCGCACGACGCGCACCAATGATTGCCGGTTCGGCGTGTGCGCCCCGCCGGCCATCGCCAGAATATCCAGCACGCCGCTCGATCCCGGGACGACCGGATAACGGCCCGGCTTGGAAACATCGCCCTGGACGATCACGGTATTGGTCACGTCTTCGGTGACCAGCACGGCAACCTGCGCACCCGGCACCAGACGCGCCAATCGCCCGGCAATGTCCTGCTCGGTTTGCCCCGGCGTGCGGCCGGTTGCGTGCAAACGGCCGACGTAGGGAACACTGATGGTGCCATCGATGCCCACGCGAGTCGTCGTCTCGATCCCGGATTTATCGGTGGTCATTGAGGTGCCGTTTGGATTTGGCTCCCAGATCGCGATCTTCAGCAGGTCC
>JANXLQ010000025.1 GCA_025355085.1 Rhodopila sp. | reverse complement strand
GCGATCAAACATTGAGTTAGACCTGATCGGCGCGGGAAAGGATTCAACCTTAAACGATCATGGTCTAATCGACTGCGGCAGAGGGTGAGGAATGCGCCTAAGCACGGTTCTCACTGTTGTCTGCATCGTCCCGGGCCTTGGTGCCTGCACCAGCCCCGCAAATCCGTCCTGTGCGGTCGGCACGGGATCGCCCGTCACGCTGTTCACGCTCTATTTCGGTAAAGCGATTGACGGACGCGGCGATGTTTCGGCTGCCGAGTGGCAAGTGTTCCAGGATCGGACAATCACGCCGGATTTGCCCGCAGGATATACGAGTTTCGACGCGAACGGCGCCTGGATGAACCCGGTGACCCATACAACGTCGCATGAGGCTACCAAGGTCTTGGTCGTGGCACTGCCTGACGCCCCCGATAGCCTGACGAAAGTCAATCGCATCCGGACAGAGTATGCGACCCAATTCCACCAACAGCTTGTCGGTATGACGACCTCGGCGGTGTGCGGCGATTTTTGAATCGTCAGCCTTCAGTCCTTGTTAATCGGCTAATTACGCCACGCCGGCGACAGACCTCGCATTCGCTGCACCGAACTTATACCAACGGCCCAATATTCTGACCGTTCTCGTCATGGCAGGCGAAGGCCTGCCACCCACGTCTTTGTCCGCACCAGCATCGCGATTCGTGGATGGTGACAGGTCAGAACATAAGGCCGTTGGTATTATAGATCATGAACAGCGCGGGCATCCCCGCGACGAATCCGGCGGTGAGGGCGGCCAGAACGTGCCGATCTGTCAGCACACGCCACCCCAGGCCAAACAACTCAGCGATAGAACCGATATCGTAATGGTCTGGGCGGCGGGAGAAGAGTTTCCGCGCAATGCCGCCTATCGGTGATGGACCAAAAAAAGGGGCACCCGAAGGCGCCCCGATTTCCACATCATGAAGTCGAAATCTACTTGATGACGATTTCGACGCGACGGTTCTGCGGCTCACGAACGCCAGCGCCGGTCGGGACCAGCGGGTGGGTTTCGCCGAAGCCCTGGATGGTGATGGCGCTCTTCGGCACGCCGTCCTTCACGAGCTGAGCGGCGACCGACTGGGCGCGACGCACGGACAGGCCTTGGTTATACTTCGGGGTGCCCGAGGTGTCGGTGTAACCATTCACTTCAAGGCGGGTGTACTGCACCTTCGTGGAGTTCGCGGCGGCTTCAGACACGATCTGTTGCGCACGGCCGGTCAGGTCGGCCTTATCCCAGTCGAAGAACACGATGTAGGAGCGCGAAACCGGCGACGGAGCAACCTGTGAGGCTACCGGAGCCATCGGAGCCGC
>JANXLQ010000415.1 GCA_025355085.1 Rhodopila sp. | reverse complement strand
GCAATCTTATGCATCTGCGGGCTTTCAGCGAGCTTCGCACTCCAGCGCAACGGACTCGACCAGTGCCGGGGCAAGGGATCCTGATATGAGACAATCGGATGTCGAAACATGATCAAAGAACGTGCCAGACAGCCGTGGGCCAAGCCCGGCCATGACGATTAGGCAAATCCTCCCCGCCAAACACCTTACGTTGATGCATATGGAGTTTGTCCGGGCCAAATGTCGCGGCAGAGTCCCGCAACGGGTGACCGGACAAGCCGGACCATGACGGAAGCGGAATGGCAGTACGTCAATGTCAACGACGATTGGTATAGTACCGCCCGGCGTTGACATTCGCACACGCCGACCGCCGCTGCCTTCGTTGGCTACCAGATGCTGACCCGCAATGGTTCCGGGCGGATCTGATCACAAGCTGGAAGCCGACTTGTTCCGCGCGAGTGGGCGCGGTGGCCAGAACCGGCAGGAGAATGAACCAGAGCGGTGCTTGCCAGTGGGACACGAAAGCGGCAACCATCGCCTCCACCACACAGCAAAAGGGGAAACGACAATGGCCATCAGCTTCCAACATGTGCATCTGAAGTCCCGCGACGTTGAGGCAACCGTCCAATACTACATCGAGAACTACGGCGCAACGAAGAAGGCCGAAATGGTCGGGCGCGGCTGGCAGCTCGACCTGCACGGCACGCAGCTCAACATCACCGGCATCATCACAGAGCAGAACCACGAGCAGCATTACGGCATCGAACACCTGGCGGTGGTGACCGACGACTACCCCGCGACTTTGGCAAAGCTGCGCGAAAACGGTGTGGCGGTGCTGGAGGAACTGAAAGGCGACAAAGGCAACCGCGTGGCGTTCGTAGCCGCCACCGACGGCGCCCAGATGGAAATCATCGAACAGATCTAGGATTTTCACTATGGCATTGAAGGACCTGATTCCGTTCGGCATGTCGCTGCCGCATCGTTCGCCTGACACCATCGGCTCGGATGTCGTGCGTGCCGTCGCGACCGGCGCGGACCAGCTCGGTTTTCGCGACCTGTGGGTGACCGAGAATACACTCGATCACGTCATGTCCTTCGATCCCATCGTGGTGCTGACCTACGCCGCCGCCGTCACCAGCCGCATCGGGCTGGGGGCTTCGGTGCTGGTGCTGCCGGTGCATGACCCTCGTATGGTCGCGCACCAATGGGCCAGCCTGGACACTTTGAGCAACGGCCGCGCCATTATGGGCGCCGGTATCGGCCGGCCGTTCCACTTCACCGAATTCGAAGTCCCGCAAGAAGGCCGCGTCGCCCGGTTCCGGGAACAAATCGAACTGATCCGCGCGCTTTGGAGCCAGGAGAAAGTCACCCACCACGGCCGCTTCTACAATCTGGACGATGCCAGGCTCGGTGTCCGCCCGGTACAAAAACCGTTGCCGATCTGGATGGGTGTCGGCCATCCAGACGCCATTCGCCGGGCGGCCGGTCTGGCTGACGGCTGGATGGGGGCAGGCGGGTCCAGCACCGAAGATTTCCGCCAAGCCGTCCCACTGCTGCGCGAGTCTCTGGAAAAAGCCGGCCGCGATCCAACCACCTTCCCAATCTCAAAACGCATTTTCCTGGCGATCGATGAAAATCCGGACATCGCCCGCGCCGAACTGCATCGCTGGTACACCGAGGTTTACCACAACCCGGCCGGCACTGACGCCTCGGGCATCCACGGCACGCCGGAGCATGTGCGGGCGCGGCTGGAGGAGATGATCCACATGGGTGCGAACCACCTGCTGCTGAACCCGGTATCCCGCCACGTCGAGCAGCTTGCAGCGTGCGCGGAGGTCGTTGGGCTTTCCTGACTACCCCAACCGCCCAATGGCACCCGACATGAGCTCAATTTGCCGGGCAATCCGAGCGAGCGCGTCGGTTTCGGGTTCGGTTGGACGCGGGGGGATGCCGGTCTTTCCCTCGGCAAGCCGCGACAGCGACCCGGCGATCCAGTCGCGCCATATCCGCAACGTCTCGGTGGACACACCGGCCACTGCCGCCGGATCGTGTTGCAGCGCCGCCAAACGCCCGGCACAGCGGCGCAAGGCGGCGTCGATGACCATCGCGGCCTCCAGCGGGTCGCGCTGCTGTTTCCCCGGCTCCAGCAATGCCCGGGTGATCAGAGCTTCCAGGGAGTTGCTGGCAAGACCGGCGCCACGCCGGGCCTGACCAAGCCTGGCGGTGGTGGTTTCACCGAGGAGGGTGGCGAAATTGGCGTCGGCGTAGGTGCCGTGGGCGGCGATGGCGTTCCTCACCTCTGCCGCGACCAGATCGGGTTCTCGGCTCGGCCACAGAAGAAAGTTCGCCCCGACCGCGATCAGGCCGCCGATTGTGGTCAGCGCCGCGCGGGCGACAGCAATCTGCCATTCGTGCGAATCGGGGGAGCCGGTTTCCACCAGCAGCACGATCAGCGGAGTCAGTGCCATCATGAACAGGCCGAAACTGACAGAGCGAACCGCGAAAGCAGCGATCGACAGCACGAACATCGCCGCCGCGATGCTGACCGGCGTGGTGCAGACCAAACCAACCGCCGCCGCGATAACGCCACCCAGCGCGGTGCCGGCAATGCGCTCGACTGCCCGCGTGTAGGTCAGCGAGAAATACGGCTGCATCGTCGCGACGACGGTGATGGTCAGCCAATGATCGTACGGCGTGTACCAGAACATGGTGAACGCCAACGGCAGCGCCGCCGTAACCGCGGTGCGCACGGCGTGGCGAAGTGCGGGCGATTTCCAGTTCAGGTTGGCGCGCAGCGGCCGGATCACCTGCTGCCACAGCGGTATCGCCCGCCCGGCCGGATCGACCCCGGGGGTGAGGTTCGCCGGCACCGCCAACGTCCGAGCAATATGCAGCCGCTCGGTGATCCGGCCGATAATCCCGAGCAACGGCGAGTCGGCGGGCAGGTGCTGCAAATCGGTTTCCATCGCATCGATGGCCCGTTCGATCCGGGCATGCGCGACAGGATCGTCGGTGACCACGATGCGGCCCAGGACCAGCAGCACCGGCCGCATCCGGCGGAGCAGCCGTTCCGCCACGCTGCGTTCGGCGGGGGAACTGTGTTCCAGCAGATCGCTCAGCGCGATAAGGCCGCCGAAGATCTGGTCGCATGTTTCCAGCCGGATGACAGCCTGGGCCGCGCGATTGCTGACGGCGCCGCGTGACCGCACCGTGTCCATGATTGCGGTGCTGGCGGCCTCTATTGCCTCCCGCGTGGCACGGCGGTGAATACGGGCGTGCGCTTCCCAGGCGGCTTCGGTGACCCGGGGCGTTTCGACCAGCTTACGCAGATCGCGGGCGAGTTCAGACACTTGGCGGTAGGCTTCGGCGACGGCGCGGCGGGCGGGCAGGAACGGATGGATGCGCCAGATCACCATGGTTAACAGGATCGCCCATAGCGCGCCGCCGATGAACGCAGCCGCGAGAATGGCGGCCTGTCCCGGGCTGGGGTTGCCCTGGTCGAGCGACACTATCTGCACCACAGCCAGCAACCCGCCCAGTTGCTGCGGCGCCTGACCGTATATCCGCACGAACGACGAACAGAACAGCCCGAAGACTCCCAGCGGCAGGGCGACGGCGGGGCCGAAGTCGCGCAACAGGCCGAAGCAGGCGGTCACGGCGGCACCGATTAACGCGAAGCTCAGCAACACCGGGATGCGGCGGCGGATCGGCCCGCCGGGGTCGCAGATGCAGGTCAGCAAAGCGGCGAGCGCGGCTTCCCGCAGCGGCGCGAACGTCAGGTATTCGTTGAGGGCGATGATGACGGCGACCGACAGGCCGGCGCGCACGCCTTCCGACAGGCTGACCGCGCGGACGTTAACGACGATCGGCAATCGCGCCAGGTCGGGTGCGCTGAACAGGGAGGCAGCGGGCATTGCGGCTTATTGCCGCTTCGTCTGGAAAAAGTCGCGCAACACTGTCGCGGCCTCGGTTTCGCGGACGCCGCCGACGATTTCCGGGCGGTGATGGCAGGAGGAGGATTCGAAAATCCGAGGGCCGTGATCGACTCCGCCGCCTTTGGGGTCGTAGGCGCCGAAGATCAGGCGGCGGATGCGGAACAGGCTGATGGCGTGGGCGCACATTGGGCAGGGTTCCAACGTGACGACAAGATCGCAGCCGGGCAGGCGCGGGCTTTTCCGACTCGCGGCGGCGGCGCGCAGGGCGAGGATTTCAGCGTGGGCGGTGGGGTCGTTGTCGGCCTCTGTGCGGTTGCCGGCGCGGGCGAGAATGCGGCCGTCGGGGCCGAGCACCACGGCGCCCACGGGGATTTCTCCACGCGCGGCGGCGGCGCGGGCTTCGATTAGGGCTTCGTGCATTGGGTCGAGGATCATGCGACTCATTATAGCCGGTTGCTTGCGGGGCGGGAGGTCTGTATAGCGTGCCTTGCGTGGTCGGCCGGCGTAGCTCAGGGGTAGAGCAACTGATTCGTAATCAGTAGGTCCACAGTTCAATTCTGTGCGCCGGCACCATTTTTTCATTGGTAAATCAATAGATTAGAACGTCACTGCCGGACTGTTCCGGTGGCGGTTTATTGGCTTGGGGCACCTAGTGGCCGAGACAGCCCCGATCGGGGCCGGGCACCATGCCAGGAACCGAGGGCACCGGGGGAGCCTACCCCATAGGCGTTAAAACAGGGATTGGCAGCGGCGCTTTTTGACTATTTGTCATGGCCGAGCTTGGCCCGGCCACCCACGACTTGCCTTGCAGATGCCAGTAAAGTCGTGGGTGACCGGGCCAAGCCCACGGCTGTCTGGCACGTT
>JANXLQ010000457.1 GCA_025355085.1 Rhodopila sp. | reverse complement strand
GCAAAATGATCGCCTGCGGCGCTTCGTCGGATGTCGTCGCGGTCTTCTCCGTGGCCCACCGTGGCTCTCGAGCTCTTCTCCGTGCAAAAAAATCCCTGGCCTGACACCCGCGCTACAGGCGAACGGCATCGCACCGGGCAGTTCGGCAACGATCATGCCGCCAGCCCGGGTCATTGACACCGGCTGCGTAGCGCATAACCGCCCCCTTTGGAGCACCGACGGTCGCGCCACGCGCGTCAACACATAACGCTATAAGAGCCACGCCGGTTGGTATTAGTCTGCCCCGAGCGCTCCAACGTTCCGGCGCATGATCCCGGGAAACGATCTCCGGCGGGCCATAACGGGCTTCGCTGATGGCATTCTGGCCGGTTACCACTACCTCAGGATTGGGAACTGCTGAAATGTAAGAACATTGTTTACACATTTCCTCTGCCGCCGTTAGGATGCCCGAAGCACATCGCAGAGACATTCAAATGCGCGCGTCAATTCGTCGTATGGGCAATTCGGCTGGGATACTCCTGCCCAAGCCGGTATTGGCGGAGCTCGGGGTTAGGACCGGTGACGACCTGTCACTCACCCTGGAAAAGGGGCGGGTCATCCTGACACCAGCCAAGGGCCACCCGCGAACAGGATGGGCGGAAGCCGCCGCTGAAATCGCCGCATCGGGGGACGACGGCTTGGTGTGGCCGGATTTCGGCAATATCGGGGACGATGAGTTGACCTGGTGAGGCGTCCCGGTCCCGGGGATCGTACGCGGCCGATCCCAAACCTCATGCGAGGCGATATCTGGCTGGCCGCTCTGGACCCGACGATTGGCGCAGAAATTCAAAAGACCCGACCATGCGTCATTATTTCACCGCCTGAGATGCACGATCATCTACGAACCGTTTTGGCCGCTCCGATGACCACCGGCAGCCGCCCAGCGCCATTCCGGGTCCCCGTCCGGTTCGACGATAAGACCGGCCTGATCTTGCTCGATCAGATCCGAGCGCTCGACAAGCAGCGTCTGGTAAAGCGACTGGGGGCGATTGATGCGCGGACCTTCCGAATGATGCTCGATAGGCTACAAGCAGTATTCGCGGAGTAGCACCACTTCTTTGACCTGATTCTGGTCGGGGAACACGTTTCCCAGACGCACCATCAGGGGAGTGGCGTACCGTAGCGTTCCAGCATCGCTGCCCCGATCTCCGACGATGACGGCCAGTGGCCGCGCCGTGCGCCAGCATGAGTTACATAATCATCCAGCCGCTCAGGATCGGGCTGAACGACCTTTCCATCCTGCAAAAACAGCAACCCAATCTTGTCTGACGGCATCCGCGATACGAATTCCTCAGCCTCTTCGAGTGCGCTTTTAAGCGCGAGCATAACCGCAACCGGATCGACCGGAGGATCGCTCGCCGTATAGCGCCCAAGACGGCGGATTTCGTTGATCAGACCTTCAGGAGTAAACCCCAACGCCTTCTCCGCGGCAGCCCAAACAACGGCCCCAATGGGAAGAATTTCCCGATGGATCATGACCAGATCGACGATATCGCGCGGCTCCCGCCTTCCGGCTGCGGCCATGGCCTTGTTCGTCGCGAGGTCCACCGGATGCAGGATGAAGCCGAATACATCGTCTCGCTGCGTCGGGAAGAAACGAAA
>JANXLQ010000396.1 GCA_025355085.1 Rhodopila sp. | reverse complement strand
ACCGCCAAGAGCGAATCCGGTCTCGATAGAGCCGCTAATGATCTGGTCCATGCGGTGGTGTTGTTTGGGGCGGCAGCGCTGAGCGCATTGGGGGCCCGGGCTAAGACTGCATCCCTGGAGCAGCGAGCAGTCGGAAGCGCTGACAGCTCTGCCGGGGGAGCCGGGGCGGCGGACGCCGCGAAGCTTCGAACCAATTCCACGCCTAGACAACTGCCGACGTCCAAAACGAAGCCAGCCATTCCCCAAGCAGCTCAGCCTGGCCTGGAAAATTTTCGATTCAATGATGTGGCGCCGCGAATACTTTCCGGAAGCGGAAACAGGGTTGCTGTCATCGGGCGGCAAATGTCCAACGTTCGCGATTTCGCGGATGGGCCGCGTGGAGTGGGTTATGATGTGGAACTCTTCGATGGCAACACCATCACAAATTCGGCAAAGCAGGAATGGGCGGACTTGACCGCTGGGGGCAAACGTCTTTCCGATGAGGAGGTGACGATGACGAAGCTGTATCAGGAAAATGCCGCTTGGGCCACCAAGCTCAAAGCCAACGGCTACACGGTCATCGACATAGGCGGTCCGCCGGGCGCGTCGCCGAGTGCCTTCTATCAAATGGAAAAATCAGTCCTATTCGGCGACAGTCCATGAGCGCTCAGGACCACGGCGACCGCGTTTTGGTTGATGCATTTTCGTTCCTATATCGCTTTGGCTTCGCGTTGACCCAGGACGAAGGCGTCACCTCGAAACTACTTGCCGATCGTCGAAAACTGACTTTTTCGGCGAAGGGTGGATTTCGAAAGATCGACGTTCTGTACAATCCCGGTTCGGCCCGGTTTCCCCAAAGTGTCACGATTTCTATAGCAGATAATCGCGAACGGAGTTTTCTGCTGAGAGATTTCCTGAAAGCCCGAGGGAAAGAATATCTGGCTGCGGACTTTGTCGCACCTTTGGATGCACCCGCCGGTTTCGATATCATCGGAGCTGCGGCTAAGGCATTCGAAAAGATATGCGAAATCGACTTGAATCCAATCCTTACAGGCCCTGCATGGGAGGACGTTCCGTTCGACTGGAAAGGGTATCGATGATAGACGCTACAGCGTTCGGAGGAGGATACTGCGGTACGGTCGGTGATAATATTCATGTTTGAAATCGGTCGTTCGACGTTGGACGATATAATCGTCAATAGTGGCAAGTCTCGTAAAGTCTGATATGTCCTGTTGCGACGAGGAGGGCGAATGCCAGCAATTCAACTAGGTTGTCCAAAAACAGCAGCCCTGACTCTATTAGCCCGATACAGGTCCGCTTAAACATGCCGGTCTGGTCGCGCGCCACTGCCTCCTTAACGATGACATCCCCGCTCGGGCTGGACGCCCTGATTCCAACTTTCCTTTCCGCCCAGGAAGGCATCAGCCAGACCTATTTCTTCGATGTCCACGTCGTCAGCCAAAACGGGATCGTCGATCCCAACAAACTCCTGAACCAACCCGTTTGCGTCACACTACAATCTGACGGCCTGCCAATCCGCCACTTCCATGGCATCGTTCAAAGCGTCAGCAGCCACGGCAGCGTGCGCGGCCAAAGCAATGACGAGCACTACGTCTATCGTCTCGTCCTGGTCCCGCGCCTCTGGTTTCTCAGCCAAACCGTCGATTGCCGGGTCTATCAACAGAAATCCACCGCCGACATTCTGAAGGCCATCTTCGCCGACGCCGGCCTCACGGACGTTAACGTCATTCCTGCCGGCCTCCCCCGCGAATACACCGTCCAGTTCAACGAAAGCGACCTGACCTTCGTGACCAGGTTGATGGAGGAAGAAGGCTACTTCTACTTCTTCGACCACACGTCCTCGGCCCACAAGCTGATCGTCGCCAACCAGACCGGCGCCTTCCAGGATATCGCCGGCGCCACGATGCACCTCGGGGGCGACAGCGACGCGACCGAAATTACCGACTGGTCGCAACCGGTCCACACCGCGCGCGGCAAGATGAAGCTGCGCGACTACGACCCGGAAAAGCCCGACACCCTGCTTCAGGCAGAAAAGCCCACAACGCTGAAGACCGGCGGCAGCGCCCAGCGCGAGGATTTCCGTTGGCCCGCCAATACATTCCACAGCGGCACGGTCGCCGACCGTTCGCAATGGGAGATGGAAGCGGCGGAGGTCCAGGCATCATTGTTCGAAGGCGGAACCCGGTTCGGCAGGCTTGTCGCGGGCAGCAGGTTCAAGATTACCAGCCGCTCTCCCGGTCCCTATGACAACACCTATGTTCTGCGCTCCATCAGTCATCACGCAACGGACGATACCTGGCTATCGCAGGGCGGATCGGCCTCTTACTCCAATCACTTTACCTGCTTCGCGGCTGCTGTTCCCTGGCGTCAGCCAATGGTCACCCCGCGCCCCCGCATGGAGGGCATTCACACCGGCCTCGTGCTCGGTCAGCAGCACGGGACGGATGCCCATATAAAAAGTCAGGATGGCGAAGAAATATATACCGACGCCCTCGGCCGGGTGAAAGTCCGCTTTTACTGGGACCACAGGGCAGAAGCGACCGGCGGTCAGTCCGTTTGGGCGCGGGTCATCCAACCCTGGGCCGGCAAGGGATGGGGCGCACAATTCATCCCCCGCGTTGGCACCGAAGTTGCCGTTGCCTTCGTCGATGGCGATCCCGACCGCCCGATCATCATCGGCGGCCTCTACAATGGCCGCGACACGCCAATATATAGTGAGAGCGAAAAGACCAAGTCGGGCTTCCGGTCCCGCTCCACTCTGAAAGGCGGCAGCGCGCACTTCAACGAGTTCACCTTCGACGACAAGAAGGGGCACGAACTCGTCTTGCTGCACGCGGAAAAAAATCTGACGACCCGGGTGGAGCACGATCAGACCCTGAAGGTGGACAACTGCCGCATCGTTACCGTCGCCGTCAACGAAACGGTGGAGATCGGCAAGAACCGCTCGGTCACCATCGACAAGGGTAACGATAAGCTCGACATCAAGATGGGCAATCTTTCGATCAAGGCCGACATGGGCAAGATCGAGGTGGAAGCGATGCAGTCCATCACGCTTACTGTCGGGTCGAATTTCGTGAAGATCGATCAGTCGGGCGTGACCATCAACGGCACGATGGTGAAAATCGCCGGCACGGCCATGACCGACATTAAGGCACCGATGACCAAGGTTTCCGGCGACGCCATGCTCACCCTTAAGGGTGGCATTATGATGTTGAACTGACATGTCAGACGCCCTGATCAAATTCAACACCACGGACCTCGCCGCGCTGATGCCGCGCCTGGATCTGCCGTTGGCGCCGAAAATCGCCATCAACGGCTGCACCACGGTGCCCGCTGCGCTCGCGGCATTGGAAGCCGGCGGGTTTCTTCTGGAGGCCGGGCGTGTGATCGCGCATGCCCTGCCGAAACGCGAAGCGGTCTGGTGGGCATGCATGTGCGCCCTGCACACCGCGCCGCCAGACCTGCCGGAGCCGGATCGCGCGGCGCGGGAGGCCGCCGAACTATGGGTCCGGCAGCAGACCGATCCGTCCCGGCGGGCGGCCATGGATCGTGCTCAGTCCAGCGAATTCGGCACGCCCGAAGCCTGGGCTGCGGTCGCCGCGTTCTGGAGCGGGGATTCGATGGCTCCCGAGGGCCAACCAGCGGTTCCGCCCGCCCCGCATCTGACCGGGACCGCTGTGTCCGGCGCGATCGCACTGTCGTCGGTACGCGGCGATGTCACCCGGCGCAACGCGCGGTTACAGCGTTTCCTGGAAAGCGGCCGCAACATCGCCGCCGGTGGCCCGGGCCGGCTGACCCTGGAAGAGGCATGATAGTGCTGCGGGCGATCGTGAAGCCGGGGTTCCGGCAGGGCATACGCCGATGAATCTGATTCTGACCGTCCTGCGTTGTCCACCTGCGGTCACGCCGGAAACCCGCACCGTGACGGGCGGGGAGTTCGCGGTCGGCCGTGGTCCCGGTGTTGACTGGGTGCTGGCCGATCCGGACCAGGGGGTGTCCAGGCGGCATTTCACCCTGGAGTTCCGCGGCGGCGACTGGCAAATCGCCGATGAAAGCGCCAATGGGACATACACGAATCGTGACGACGCTCCCATCGGGAAGGGCAGGCGACGTACCCTTCGCGATCATGACCGCCTGCGCGCGGGACCATACGAGATCGAGGTTAATCTTCAGGAGGCAGCGGCGCCGCGCCAAAGCGATCCGTACAGCTATTCCGATAAGGCGCCGGGTGGTTTTTCAGGCGCGATACCGGAAATCGATTTCGATGACCCGTTCGCCGAGTCCCTCGGTTCGATAGACGCCCCGCCGGCGTTCAACCCGGGGTTCGCACAGCAAACGCAGGCGGATCACTCTTCTGTCCTGCAAGACGCCATGCGGCTGTCAGAGCCGATGGGCTACGTGCCGGCGCAGACCGGCGGGGTGATACCCGCGGACGATCTGCTGTCGGACGACTGGGATAAGGATCTGTTGGAGGGCATCTCCGGCGCTACTCCGAAAACGGCGCTGCTCAACAACGATCCGTTCAGCAGCGATCCGTTCAGCACTGGGCCGTTTTCGGCGGTCTCGATCCCAGTCACTCCGATCCCAGTCACTCCGATCCCAGCCACTCCGATCCCAGCCACTCCGATCCCGGCCTCGCGGCTCCGGGCGGAGCCTTTCGTGGACCACTCAGTCTCAGCGACGCATGGTCCCGCCGGACCAATTCCCGCAGCCTCGTTGCCGGAACCTGCGTTTACCGCACCCCCGGCACTCGTTATGGCGCGGCCGGTTCCCAGTCCGCCAACTCCGGTCGCAAGCGCCGATGATACGGCTCTGATCGCCGCGTTCCTGACAGGTGTCGGCCTGCCGGATGCCAAACCGGCCGACCCCGCCGCGACATTGCGGCGATTGGGGGAGGCATTCCGCGCGTTGGTAACGGGCCTGCGTTCCGTTCTGATCGCCCGGGCTTCGATCAAGAGCGAATTCCGGATCGAACAGACCTTGATCCGCGCCAGAGGCAACAATCCGCTCAAATTTTCCGCCGACGACGACGATGCGATATCCGCCCTGCTCGGTGTTGGGCGGCGCACCGATATGACTGCGGCGGCGGCGATCACCGATGCTTTGCGGGACATTCGGCTGCATGAACTCGCGTCGATCGCGGCGATGCAAACGGCGGTGCGCGCGGTGCTTGATGGCCTTCACCCGGACAAAATCCGTGCGACGGCAGAGCAGGGGGGCGGCATGGCGGTGCTGCCCGGGCAACGCAAAGCCCGCGCATGGGATGTCTATGACGCCCTGCATACCAAAACGGTTCAGGCATTGAGCGACGATTTCGATAGTGTATTCGGCAAGGCATTCGCGCGGGCTTACGAGGAAGCGCTGGACGATCTCAGCACGAAGGAGCGGACATGACGCACACGCGTGCCAATCTTCACCCGTTCCTTGCCATGGGGTTTGGCATCGGTCTGCTACTGACCCAGTGCGCCCCCGCGCCGAAACCGCCGCCCGAGGTAACGATTGTCCTTAAGGGCGGTGCGGATCAGAATCCTGGTGCGAACGGGGTGCCGGCCCCGGTCGCGGTGCGGCTGTTTCAGTTGAACGCCACCGCCAAATTCGAACGCGCCGATGTCTTCGCGCTGATAGACCGGCAGCAGCAGACACTCGGCACAGACGATGCCGGATCGCAGGAGTTCGTTTTATCTCCGTCCGAAACCCGCACGGTGAAGCTTGAACCGAAACCGGGGGTTTCCGCGATCGGTGTGATCGCACTGTATCGCGACATCGATCATGCACAATGGCGGGCTGACGCACCGATCGCCGCCGAAGGGGCGACCCGGTTGGCGGTTTCGATCGGCGCGCTTGCCGTCACGCTAAAGGCCGCCCACTGAACCGAACCGCACACCGGTCCGAAAGGGCAACGTGACGCTGGCAAACAATGAGTGAGTGCGCAATGATGTCCCTAACGGGAGGCGTTGATCAATGAGCTGGACCAACCGGGTGGTCTGGCAGGAAGGTATGTTCCTGCGCACCCAGCATTTTCAGCAGCAGGATCGCTGGACGGAGCAGTTTGTTCGCGGCTGGGTGCAATCGTTGCGGCCTCACCCTTGGGGATTGCTGGAGTACTCGGTTAACCGCGACCTGCTGGCGACCGGCCGTTTCGCACTGACAAAGGCCGTGGGGGTGTTCGAGGACGGCACGCCGTTCTCTCTTCCGGGGGAGGCGGATCATCCGCCGCCGCTGGATCTGCCGGAAAACGCCCGCAACGTTCTGGTCTATCTCGCCCTGCCGATCCGCCAGGACGGCGCGGTGGAAGTCGGTGACGATTCGACGCCCGGCCGTTACCTCGCGCATGGGTTTGAGGCATACGACACCCAATCCGCGTCGCCCCAGACAGCAGATCTACAGGTGGGCCGCCTGAACATGCGTTTCTTGCTGGAAACGGAGGAACGTGCCGGATACCTCTGCATCGGGCTGGCGCGCATTACGGAGGTGACGGCCGACCGGCGGGTGATTTTGGATGAACGCTGGATTCCCCCATCGCTGGTTTGTTCCGCCGCCATGCCGTTGTCGGGTCTGGTCAGCGAACTGGCGGGCATGCTGAACCAACGCGGTGAAGCCCTGGCCGCCCGGATGACCGCACCGGGTCAGACGGGTGTCGCACAGGTCGCCGATTTCCTGCTGTTGCAGTCGGTCAACGGCTGGCAAAACGTGCTGGCGCATTGGAGCGACTCGGGCAACGTGCATCCCGAGGCGCTGTACACCACGTTGGTGCAGATGGCCGGGGAGTTCGCGACCTTCCTGGAAACGCGACGGCCGTCGAAATATCCCGCCTATCGTCACGACGACCTGCAACGCAGCTTCGCCCCCGTTGTCGCCGATTTGCGCCGAGCGCTGTCGGCGGTGCTGGAACAGACGGCGATATCGATCCCGTTGCGCGATCCTCGGCACGGCGTACGGGTCGGCCCGATCAGCGACCGATCGATTTTGCGTGCCTCGAGTTTCGTGCTGACGGTTCAGTGCGACATGCCGACCGAAACCCTGCGGCGGGCGTTTCCTACTCAGGTGAAGATCGGTGCGGTGGAGCATATCCGCGATCTGGTGAACGTGGCGCTGCCGGGTATCGCGGTGCGGGCGCTGCCGGTCGCGCCTCGGCAACTGCCGTTCTACGCCGGGGCCAGCTATTTCGAGCTGGATCGCTCAAGTCCGCATTGGCAGCAGATGCAGAACTCCGGCGGGTTTGCCATCCATGTGGCCGGCGATTTTCCGAATCTTCGGCTTGAACTCTGGGCGATACGCGGATGAGCGACAATCCATTCGACGAGGACAGCGACCGGACGGTCATCCGTCCAATGCCGGGTGGCCGATCCTCCCGCCCCACTGCGGCCGACCCGTTCGCACAACCCGCCGCGGCTGATCCGTTCGCGGAATCGCCGCCGCCGCCACGACGTGCTGCCCCGGCACCGGCCGTTTCGGCCGCTCCTGCTCGTATGGCCGCGCCAATGGCGATGGACGATGGCGAGGCGATCACCCTTGGCGTTAATCCCCTGGTCGCCGTCGCGGGGCCGTTGCTGGCGCTGATCGGCCGGTTGGCGCGCACCTACTCCCAACCCGATCCGGCTGACCTGCGGGAGCGTACGCTCCTGCAAATCCGCGCTTTCGAAGAGGGCGCGACACAAGCCAGCATCGCTCGGGATATGGTCATTAAGGCGCGCTATGTTCTGTGCGCCAGCCTCGACGACATCGCCCAAAGCACCGAATGGGGACGGGACGGCCAATGGGCATCGCGGCCGTTGGTGGCGAGCTTCCGCGAAGGATTGCGCGGCTACGAGGGTATTCAAGCCGGCGTCGGATTCTTTCGGCTGCTGACCGATGCGATGCGAAGCCCCGGTACCGAATTGCCGTTGCTGGAGTTGATGTATCTCTGCCTGAGCCTGGGATTCCTGGGCGAACTCCGGGTCGATGCCCGGCCGATGGCCGCTTTGGATCGTATTCGGGCGGATCTGTACACTGTTATC
>JANXLQ010000456.1 GCA_025355085.1 Rhodopila sp. | reverse complement strand
CTGATGAGGCTGCCCGAGGTAATTTTATCCATCGGAAACCGCGCTTACTCACAGGTCAAATTTTAGGGCCGTTGGTATTATATCTACCGCGCCCCTGGGCCGATGATCCGGCGCGATGCGCCAGGGCGGGCGTGCCAGATGAGGTCACGTTCCAGACCAAACCGGAAATCGCGCTCGCTCAGATCAGCGCCGCTCTTCAGGCCGGTGTCGCACCCGCGACGGTGCTCGCCGATGCCGGATATGGTGTCGACACTGAATATCGTGACGGCATTACCGCGCTCGGTCTTCCTGATGTGGTCGGCGTTCAATCCACCATCAGCCTGTGGCCACCCGGCGTCACACCATTGCCGCCAAAGAAATGGCGTGGCAACGGACGGCCTCCATCGTTGCTCCGTCGCGACGACAAACGAAAGCCGGTTTCCGCGAAGGAACTGGCGATCGGCTTGCCCGCCCGCGCCTTGCGCCGCGTGACCTGGCGAGAGGGAACCAATGCCACTCTGGCGTCTCGCTTCGCCGCCATACGCGTCCGCCCGGCACATCGCGATTATAACCGGACGAAGCCAGGGCCAGAGGAATGGTGTCTGATTGAATGGCCAAAAGGAGAGCCGGAGCCAACGAAAGACTGGCTCTCCACCTTGCCCGGGCGCATGAGCCGACGAAAGTTGGTCGACATCACGAAAGCGCGTTGGCGCATCGAGCGGGATTACCAGGACCTGAAACAGGAACTCGGCCTCGGGCATTATGAAGGACGAGGTTGGCGAGGCTTCCATCATCACGCGACGCTCTGTATCGCCGCCTACGGCTTCCTCATCATCGAGCGGGCCGCTTTTCCCCCCTCAGGAGAACGACACGCCACATTCCTCCCGGTATCTCGATTATCCGCAAGTTATCGACCCAGAGGCGCCCCCGATCCGACCTGAGCGGCATGTCGGCAATTCGATCGCGACAATGTGTCGCGTTATCGCCAGGGCCATCGCGAGAACACTCATTCGGTGCCCGTGCTGTCAGCAACCAAGGATGCGCTACAATTTATGACACAGTAAGACTAGAGGGACCAACGGATACAATCTCGAACACAATTTCGGGCACGGTAAGGAAGCCCTCACCCCCAGCCTGGTGGCACTCAATCTGTTGGCCTTCGCATGCCATATTGCCGCGAGGCTGGCCGTGCCCGCCTGGCGCGACGCCGTCATCGCCTGGGGCGCGACAAACAAATTCTTCGAATACCTGCGAACCGTCAACGCTTACGTCGTGTTCGAGACCTGGGACCATCTGCTCCGGTCGACCGCGCGGCCGCCATGCGACCGACTTGATCGGAGGTTCGTTCAGACTTCCATTGTATCCAACCCAGACAGGGAGCGGCCAACAAAAAATGGGAAACCCAATGCATTTGGAATTGTTGCTGCTCATCGGCCGAAGATCCTGGGACCAGCTTCGAAGGGATCGGGATAACGTCCCCTTAACGCTGCGCTGTTTCGATAGGCGATCCGGTGTTCCCGCACGATCTTCGTTCCATTGGAGAAATGGTCATAGGCCCACCACGAACCCGGCAAACCGGGCACGGCGTTGACCGAAAGCCGGCGCCGATACCATTTCAACAGTTCGAAAACCTCGATGCGCCCGCCGGCGTAGCGTTCCAGCATGATCTCGCCGACATTTGTCACTTTGGTGAAGTGGAAAAACCGCAATACGTGCCCGGCCGCGCGAATGGTTCCGTCTTCCTCGATTGTGATTGGCCTGCGGCTCAAATTCCAGCTCGCTACGTTATAGCCGGGATCGCGGAGGATATGGACGCCGTCGAAAAAGACCGGTGCGTGATCGCACCATCGCTGATCGGTGAACAGCCCGTTGGGAATATCGTCGAAACAGAAGCGCAGCAGACGGTCCCGCCACCAACCCGCGAAGCGGCGGCCCTCCAGAGTACCGGCGACCGCAAGGAAACCAAGATTGTATATGCCGTGCTTCAGAGAGCCGATTTCGTTGTCCATAATGGCCGTGAGGTCCTGATCCGGTCCGATCTGGTGCGGTGTCAGTACCACATTGTAGTGATCCAGCAACGAGACAACCGGTGTCAGTTCGTCGAACAGTGCGATGTCGGGATCGAGGTAAACGACCTTCTCCGCCCCTTCGTCCAGCAGCTTGCACAGCATCGGGCCTTTCACGGCCGTGCACAATTCGACGATGTCGTGATCGAAGATCCATCGTGTCAAATCTGGAATATCCAGCTCGGACAGGCGGACAATACGATGGAAAGCTTCGTTGGCTATATCGAACTTAAAACCGGGCGGTTCCTCGTCGGGCAGGCAAAGCGAGAGCGTCCAGTCCGGATGAAAGCGCCGCAGCGTTTCGCCAAGCACCCTGGCCCGGTCGAGATACGCAAAGGTCGCGCTGGTGAAGCACTGAACACCGCGGCTCATGAGCCAGCCTTCGGCGCGAGATCGACTCCGGCGAAAGCGGTTTGATCCCCGAGTAGAAGCTCAGCCGTATTGCCGCTTGGGGTCAACGTGAACCGCCGCCGCCCCGCTTTCTCCGCGAGGGTCAGGATCTGGCCACTCTCAAACAAATGGATCAAGCTTTCTTCGTCATCGACGGCGTGTCCTTGCCAAGGCGCGTTGCGTTCGATGGCCGGCCAGATATTCCCCGCTGAGCGCCGAGCGAGAACGAACGCGCCCCCGGCCAGCGCCTCATGCACAGTAAAGTAGAATGTCTCCGGCCAGAGCGACCAGCAGAGGGCGACATCGATCCGATGACGTACCACGGCGTCGATCATCGCGTGACGCGAACCAGGACCAACCCGCACCGGATCGTGGGCGAACCACGACGACGGCGTGCTGCCCAGTCCGAGATGAATGAACTCGTAACGGGGGTCCGCCGCATGCGCCTCCGCCAGCCGTTCGAACACGTGCCAGCCTTTGTGGAACGACACACCCCCCAGATGAGCGATTCGCAGAGGACGGTCACCGACGGGGTCCACGGGATCAGTGACCGGTGTCAAATACGCCACCGGCACGACCACGGCACCGGCGTGTGGCAATCCGCTCCGCCGCCAGACGTCGAGCGCGCCGGCGGAAGGTGCCAGCGCGAACGGCCGTACCGCGGCGAAAAAATCGCGTATCCGGCGCACGTGTTCTATGCGTTCCTGGCCGTACGTGCATAGCCCGCAGGCCGGTGCCCCGACCGGTGGCGCGCCGCAGAATGTCACATCATTGCGCATCAGATTGAAACTGGAGCACAGCGAAAAATAGTCATGCACCCAGGCGATCGCCGGTTCATCGGTGGCGGCCGGCAGAGCCGCGAGCAATTCGGGCACATGGCCCAGAAGATGATGAAACACAAACCTAAGCCTGCCTCTGCGAGCCCTGATCGCCGCCAACACCTCCGCCAGGTCATCAAACCGCGCGATACCCAGGGTGGTGCCGTCCAGCCGCGCGCGCAGACGATAGTCATGACTTTTCATCGGATCGGCCAGGATCGGCAACGGCGCGGCCGGCGACAGATGCAGATACCGCCAGCCCGCCGCCGCGAATGCCTGCTGTTCATCGTGAATGACGTTCTGGACGCCACCGAAGTTCACGGCGTAATCATCATGACTGATCGAAACAACCATCGCCCCATCCGGCGGCAGCGCCGCCGCCAGCGCGCGCCGCGACAGTGGTGCCGACCTGTCAGCACGGCCAGCCCAGTCGGCGGCGCGGACGCGGGGCGGAGCGGCATCGGACAGGATACGCCGTTCGACATCCAGGGGGCGGCGGGGTAACCGCCCTTCCGCCTGACCAGCCCAGATGTAATGCAATAATGGATTTAGGCCGGCGTCGGCGACATCCTGATTGACCTCCAGATAATATTCGACGTCGAACGTGTCGCTCGGCGCCCTTCCTTCGCGCCACCCCTGAAGCAGAAAATGATCCAGCGGATCGATACCGGCACTGGCCACATCGAGATTGCGCGCCAGATATCCCGCCGCGTCGAACCAAGTCTGAGCCGCCTCGCGGTGGCCAGGATCGGCGGCGGGCACCGGCTCCGCCAGGGGCGCGCGAACAGCGGCCCGCACGGTTAAGCGCCGGGGCCGTGCCATGACCTGCCGCGCAACCGGCTTCAGCTTTCGTAACATCGCATGCAACGCTGGATGGCGTGCGACGAAGGCACGCACTGGCCGGCTGACCTTCCACATCGAACTGTTCATGATAACGTGCAACCTTTCTCTTTCGGCGGTCAGCAGCCGCCAATGTTCATCGGCCAGCGCGGCGGACGCCGACATGCGGCGTTCAAGATCGGCGTTCACTTCCTTAAGGTCCGCTTCGACCATCGCATGATGCTGGCGTGCCGCGTCGACACGTTCCTCGGCCTGACGCAATTGTTCCGCGAGCCCATCGCCATGGCGCCGCTCGGTGCGCAGATCGTTCTGCTGACTGGCTTCGCGGACTTCACTCTCGTGCAGGTGCGCCGCCAGATCCTCACCACGGCGCAGCCCGGCTTCCAGCGAATCTCGCAATTCCGCCACCTGACCGGTGACGGCATGCAGCGCTCCCTCAAGGTCGGCATTGCGCTGACGCTCAATCTCCAGTTCTCGCGCCTGTTCGGCCTCACGTGCCGTCGCGTCGTCCAGCAGGCCGTGCAGTTCGCTCAATGTTTCGCGCGCCTGATCCATTCGCCGCCAAAGCGTGACTTTCGGCCTGTCGTCACCGGATAAAAATGAGCCAAACGAATCGCCCTGAATTGAATGCCCCACCAGCGCGGCCAGTTCCGCAACTGTCCTCGCCCCTTCCCACTCCACCATGCCCCACCGTGGCGTGCGCCACAACGCGTCCCTGAGATCGTCGACCGAATTGATCAGCCGCAAGATACAGCCCGCAGCGCGCGCGGCCGGCGACAGCACCGGCGGCGACCGCGGCGCCGCCAGCAATCCGGCTTCATAGGCGAAGGGAAATACCGCCTCGCTCTCACCGGCGAAATTGCCCGGATTGAACGATGGAAAGGCGAAGTAAAACAAAGGCAGGTTCCAGGCCAACAGCATGTCCACCATCGTCAGCGTCGCCGCCGTCTCGTTGGCCTCGACC
>JANXLQ010000367.1 GCA_025355085.1 Rhodopila sp. | reverse complement strand
TCCTGGATGGCCCGGGTGTGTTGGCGCTCCCGCTCCTCCGGCACCACTAAATCGGCGCTGTCGGCGGAACTGCCATCGTTATGCCGCCCGAGCGGATCGCGTCCGTTCTGATCGGCCCGACTGGGGGATCCGGGTAACGGACCATTCCCCCGGCCATCGCCCAGTTGGCCGTCTTGCATCATCCCCATGGCGCCCTCGGACCCATCCTCGTCGCCATCCTCGCCCTCATCGCCCTGGCCCGGCTGACGGCCCATCTTGGCCATCGCCTGGCCCATCTCCTTGTTGCCCTTTTGCAAGGCGGCGATGGCCTGCTGCTGCGCCTGTCGGGCGTCGTCGTCGCCCCCCTGGTTCAGCCGGGTGGCGGACTCACGCATCGCCTGATCAGCCTCACCAAGCCCGGGAGAAGCCTCGCCGCTCAGGTCGGTAAACTGCTGCATCAATTCGCCCAGGGCACGCCGCAGCGCCTGCTGCACACGACTGTCCGCCTCACGTTGCGCAGCGGGATCGCTGGCGGTTGGGTTGGCGCGTTGCTGAGCATGGTCCAGCAGCCCGCCTTCACGTGCGATCATGTCCTGCACCACGCTTTGCTGACGCTTGCCGCGCTGGCGTTTGCTGTCAGCCTGCTTGCCGTCGTTGCCCTGAACACGCGCATTGCGAAGCCGGTCCAGCATTCGTTCCAGCTCCGCCATCTGCTTCTGGGCATCCTGCATACGGCCTTCTTTCGCCGCCTGCTCTGCCTGTTCGGCCAACCGCTGCATGTCACGATCAGATAGCCGCATGGCTTTCGGATCGAACGGCATGATGCTGTTGTTGCGCTGAGCCTCTTCCATCAACGCTTTCATGTGCCGGTCGATCGCCTGACGCAGTTCTTCCAGCTTGTCCGCCAGTTCCTGCCTGTTGGCGTCGTTCGGCTGCTGCTGCGTCTTATCCATCGCATCCCTGGCCGCCTGCCTTGCCCCCTCCAACGACCGCGCCGATTGCTCGGTTTGGCCCTCCTCCAAATGCAGCGCGAGTTGCCAGAGTATGTCCTGGACTTCCGGCACCGCGCTGTCAGCGCGGTTGCGGACCAGATCGTAATACGCAGCACTGAGCGCCAGAAATGCACCAGGGTCGCCGGCGAACCATTCCGGGCGTTGCATCAACCCATCGAGTGCCTCCAGCGCATCGCCGCGATCATCGGGGTGAATGCTGAGACTTTTCCGGGCCGCGATCAGCAGGCGGGCTACCGGGTTCTGAAATGGCCGCTCCGCCAGCTCGAAAGTGGCGTCGGTGCTGGTGCCGGTCTGGCCGGGTGCGTCATGCGCAACCAACCGGCCGATAACGGGCAGGCCGGCCCAGGGGTGAGCGGTCAAATCCGATTGATTGAGGCCATGCGCCAACTGGGGCGAACCGCCGGGCAACGGTACAGCGACGAGCAACGGCGGTGCTTCCGGCCGGTCGCGCAGTCGCAGTTCGGCTTGCAGGCCGGTCACGCCGTAATCGTCCGACACAGTCCACGGCAGCCGGGTTTGCTGGCCCGTTTGGGGTCGCCCGGGATTGTCGCCCCATGCCACCGTAGGCGGCTGATCCGCCACAACGGTCAGGGTCCAGGCCGCAAGACTGAATCCATCCCGTGTCACGGCCAGATAGCCACCGCGCGACAAATCCCACTCGGTCTGAAAGCTGCTGCGATCGAGCGTGTTGAACACGGCCGTCCGGTCATTCAGGGACAGCACCGGCGCGACACTGCCGCCAGAGACGTTGACCGTCAGACGAGAACCGGCGGGAACGGACACGCTGCCGCCCTCGGCCTTGAGGAAGATCGGCGCAATGCGCGTGTAGGCGGGCGGCGTGATCCATGCCTGGAGTTCGGTTACCGGCGCGGCCGCTGCGGCCGGAAGCGATGGCGTCACCGCAGCGTAAACCCGCGCGGGCGCATCGGTATTAGCAATCCCCAGGCTCGCCAGCAGGCCCAGCAGCACCGCATACCGCAACGCTCTCGGGTCACGCCGAGCCAATCCTGGCCGAGGCCAACCAACCGGCAACCGCCCGAGTTGCGCCAGTGCTCGGGTGGCATGCACTTGCCATAGCGCGAGGCCAACACTGTCCGCCGTTGCCGGCTTATCTGTTAGCACCGAGAGTGGCTGGTGGATCAGGCCGGACTCCGATTCTAACCGCCGGTCCGCCGCGTGATCGTCCGGAAGCCGGATTTTCCGAAAACCATGCACCAGCAGACCCAGCGTCGCCAGCACAACCAACGCCAGAAGCGCCAAATGCAACCCGTTCGGCAACAGCGGCGGCAGACCCAGTAGGGCGGCACACAGAAAAACCCCGACCACCGTAAGCGGAAGCCACAACGCTGGCCAAAGCGCCTCAAACAAAATGGCCGCGCGCGCCATTAACCGGCGGGCGGCGAGACGGGGCAGCAAAGGCGCCGGGGCGTTCATGCCGGAAGGCGCTCCCGCTCCCACAGGGCCTCGATCGGTTGGCGGTCGCGGATGATGGACCAGCGTCCGTTGTCCACCCAAACCTCGGCCGCCATGGGACGTGCGTTATAGGTAGAGCTCATGACCGCACCATACGCGCCGGCGTCGAGGATCGCCACAAGCGCGCCGGGGGCCAGAGTGGGAAGCAAGCGGCTCCGCGCGAACGTGTCGCCGCTTTCGCACACCGGGCCGACGACGGTTGCCGGGTGGGCGGGCGCAACCGCATCGATGGCCGAGACCGGGACAATGCCGTGCCAGGCGTCATACATGGCCGGGCGCACCAGATCGTTCATCGCGGCGTCCAGGACAATGAACGGTTCGAGCGGTGTCTGTTTGACCAGAACAACCGACGCCAGCAACAGCCCGGCAGGACCAACCAGCCAACGTCCCGGCTCCATAGCCAGACGGACATTCAGGTTGTGGAACGCCCCCTTCATCGCGGCGGCGAGCCCAACAGGGGACGGAGCCGGTTCGTTACGATACGGGATACCCAGACCGCCGCCGCAATCGACCGTTTCGACCTTGTGGCCGCATTGGCGCAACGCGATGACGAGATCGGCGATGCGTCCATAAGCAGCGCGATACGGCGCGAGATCAAGAATCTGGCTGCCAATATGGGTCGCGAGACCGACAGCCTGGATGCCCGGCAGAGAGGCGGCATGCGCATACAGCCGGATCGCGTCGTCGTATGGAATCCCAAACTTATCAGTCGCCCGGCCGGTCGCGATCTTGTCGTTGGTGCCCGCGTCCACGTCAGGGTTAACCCGAAGCGCGACCCGCGCGATGCGGCCGGTGGCAGTGGCAATACCGGACAGCATCGCCAGTTCCTCGGCGCTTTCGACGTTGATCTGGCCAATGTCCTCCTCCAACGCAAGGCGGAGTTCCTGCGCGGACTTGCCGACGCCGGAATAGACGATACGGCTGGCCGGAATGCCGGCGCGAAGGGCTTTCAGCAGTTCCCCGCCACTAACGACATCGGCGCCCGCACCCTGTTCCGCGAACAGCGACAATACCGCTCGGCTGTCGTTGGCCTTCACGGCGTAATGCACATGCATGTCCAAACCGGCGCCGGTCATCGCACCGGTCAACGCTTTGTAGCGCGCGCGCATGGTGGCAGCGGAATAGACCCAGGTCGGCGTGCCGACAGCACCTGCGATGCCGGCCAACGGGACGCCGTCCAGCAGTAAGCCGTCCATCGCGTGGAGCTTAAGCCAAAGGCGGAGGGCGATCAGGTCCTGCACGGACGGATCGGTCGAAGGGTCGTTCGGGGGGGAAGGAGCAGCCATCCAACCAGTTTATAGCGGATCGTAGAGGATGGGAATGGAAATGGATGCGGCAGATGCCGACGGTTATTCCGGCCTAGGTCTTTCCGGCACGATGTTACGCAGTAGCGCCTGATCAATGTCCGTGTGGACGAAATCACTGCCCTTGAACAGCGCCATGCGATCCGTGGCGACTGCCAATGCATACGAAAAGCAGTCGCCGATGTTAAACCCGGCCCGATGCGTACCCTTGCAGCAACGGTGAAACGCTTCAATGGCGATCTGCGCCTGTTGAGGCGTCACGCTCATCATTTCGAAGCATCCATCGCGGATCAACAGTTCCAGATCGGCGCGGCCGGCTTCACCTTTGCGGCCTTCCACGACAAAACTCAATTCGACCCGCGTTCCGGCCGAAATCAGCCGAACCGGCGCATCGGCCAGGGCGCCGGGAAACCCCTGGTGTGTCCACCCTGATGCATCCCTCAGGATCGCGCCAATCGCTTCTTGACGCCTCCTTTTCGGACCGGCGACGTCCGATCCGAAAGTACCGTGGATCGTTGCGCGTCGTTGTTGTCTTGCGGGGTCAGCCACCGTCGTTTGCCGCGTGACCGACCGCCGGGATCAGGTCGTCCAAATCGATGTCGAGGACTCTCGCAATCCGCTGCAAGATTGACAATCTCCCCTCGCTCTTGCCGTTTTCAATATCGCTCAAAGCCGACGGGCTTGTCCCGGCCCGGTTTGCCAGGGAACGCAAGGAAAGGCCGCGATGCTGACGCCACACACGCATGGGATTTTCGCCATCGATTAGCCGGCCGGCAACGTCGTCCGGCACAGATTCCTGGCTGCGAGTCCGCATGAAAGCCACAGCAGCCTCCCGATCCTCAACCAGTTCTCGCAGCGAGTCGAAACGGCTTACCAGAGTGGCGATACGGTCCTCGACGGCTTTGGGCAGCGGACTTGGAAGATAATCGCCGCGCAACCAGGTCATGGTATGGGTGAAATCGGCCTGAATGGCGGTGATTTCCCCTTCGATGCTGTTCACCATCGATAGGCGCCTCCTCGCGCCGCAACCTCGAAAACTTCCACTACATCCGTGTCCGGATCAATCGTAAAACTGACCCGCCAGTCGCCAAACCTGACGCGGTAGCCGTTCGGAACCCCCGCGAGCGCAATCAGATTGCTGTGCTTGGCCGGCGGTGAGCTGGCAGCGATTTCCCGGCACTTATCCCGAATCGACGCGGCACGTTTGGGCTGCATCGCCATCAAAGCTTTCAGCGCGTCACGCTTCCAGGTCAGCCTTGGCATCAATGGCTAATTACGGCATTTCGGACGAATACGCAAATTTTTGTCCACAATACCGAAGGGCTTGTTTGGTCGCTGAAAACGAAAAGGCCGATGGTCTTTCAACCACCGGCCCCGCATCCATCGCAACCGCGTGTAAAAAACTACTCCGCGGCGGTTTCTTCCGTCAGGCGCGCATTCTCGTTCCACAGTGTCCGCTGATCGCGTCCGGCCGCCACTGCGCGGAGGCGGTTCATCACCGCACCCGTGCCCGCCGGGATCAGACGACCGACAATAACGTTCTCCTTCAGCCCCATCAGGCTGTCGGTCTTGCCCGCTGTCGCCGCCTCGGTCAGCACCCGCGTCGTCTCCTGGAACGATGCCGCGCTGATGAAGCTGTTGGTCTGCAACGAAGCCTTCGTGATGCCCTGGAGCACCGGCATCGCATGCGCCGGACGCTCGTCCTTCATCAGCTTGCTGTTGATATGATCGAACTCGGTACGATCCACCGTCTCCCCGGTCAGGAACGTGGTGTCGCCCGGATCCATGATTTCGACCTTCTGCAGCATTTGACGGACGATCACCTCGATATGCTTATCGTTGATCTTCACGCCTTGCAGTCGATAGACGTCCTGGATTTCGTTCACCAGATAGTCGGACAGCGCCTCGACACCCATCACCTTCAGGATGTCATGCGGCACGCGCGGCCCATCGACCAACGGGTCGCCCCGGCGGACGAAATCGCCTTCCTGAACCGAGACGTGCTTGCCCTTCTGGATCAGGTATTCGGTTTCCTCGCCCGTCTCGTCGTTCTTCACGATGATGCGGCGCTTGGCCTTGTAATCCTTACCGAATTCCACCCGGCCGTCGCACTCGGCGATGACCGCGTGATCCTTGGGACGCCTTGCCTCGAACAGTTCCGCAACGCGCGGCAGACCGCCGGTGATGTCACGCGTCTTGCTGCCTTCGCGCGGGATACGGGCGATCACGTCGCCGGCCTGCACGATGGCACCGTTATCGACCGACAAGATGGAGTCCGGCGCCAGGAAGTAGCGGGCGTCGGTGTTGTTCTCCAGCCGGATGACCTCGTTCTTGGCGTCCTTCAATTGCAGGCGCGGACGAAGATCGATGCTCTTCGAGCCTTGCTTGTAATCGACGACGACCTTGGACGTCAGACCGGTCACTTCATCCATCCGCTCCATCAGCGTGATGCTTTCGATCAGGTCGATGTATTCGACCTTGCCGGCGCGTTCCGTGATGATGGGAAGGGTGAATGGATCCCATTCGGCCAGCTTCTGACCGCGGATGACGGTCTGATTTTCCTCGGCCAACAACCGGGCACCATAAGGGACACGGAAGCGGGCACGTTCGCGGCCTTTGTCATCGACCAGCACGATTTCGCAGTTCCGCGACATGACCACCAACGAGCCGGAGCTGTTGGCGATGACGTTGCGGTTTTTCACGGTGACCGTGCCGTCGTGGCTGGCTTCGACGCTGGACGTTTCCGCCCCGCGCTGGGCCGCGCCACCGATGTGGAACGTGCGCATCGTCAACTGCGTGCCGGGCTCACCGATCGACTGCGCGGCGATAACGCCGACAGCTTCACCGATGTTGACCGGCGTGCCGCGGGCAAGGTCACGCCCGTAGCAATGGCCGCACACACCGATGTCGGATTCGCAGGTCAACACCGAACGGATTTTCATCGATTCGACACCGGCCGTTTCCAGCAGTTCGGCTTCCGGTTCTTCGATCAACGTGTTGTTCGGCACCAGCACTTTGCCGGTCGCCGGGTCCAGCACGTCCTCGGCCGTGGTGCGTCCCAGGGTCCGTTCGGACAAGGACGACACAACCTCACCGCCATCCATGACCGGTTTGACGGTCAGGCCGCGTTCGGTGCCGCAATCTTCCTCGACGATGATGCAATCCTGCGCCACATCCACCAGACGACGCGTCAGATAGCCCGAGTTCGCCGTCTTCAACGCCGTATCGGCCAGTCCCTTGCGGGCGCCGTGGGTGGAGTTGAAGTACTCAAGAACGGTCAGACCTTCCTTGAAGTTAGCGATGATCGGCTGCTCGATGATCTCACCGGACGGCTTCGCCATCAGTCCGCGCATACCGGCCAACTGACGCATCTGCGCCGGCGATCCACGCGCACCGGAATGAGACATCATCCACACCGAGTTGGTGGGAACGCCTTTCTCCTGCCGGCTGATCTCCTTCATCATCGCACCGGCAACTTCGTCGGTGCAGCGCGACCAGGCATCGACGACCTTGTTGTAGCGCTCGCCGGCGGTGATCAAACCATCCTGATACTGTTGCTCGAACTCTTTCACCTCGGCCTGGGTGGAAGAGATCAGCTTACCCTTGCTGTCCGGGATGATCATATCGTCCTTGCCGAACGAAATGCCCGCCTTTGCCGCGTTCGCGAAGCCCAGGCCCATCAGCCGGTCGGCGAAGATCACGCATTCCTTCTGACCGCAATGGCGATAAACCATATCGATCACGTCCGAGACGCTCTTTTTCGTCAACTGCCGGTTGATAAGGCTGAACGGCACGTCCGGATGCTTCGGCAGAATCTGCGCGATCATCATCCGGCCGGGAGTCGTCACGACAATCGGCTTGATCGGATTGCCGCCGGCATCCACGGTTTCATAGCGCGCCCGGATCTTATCGTGCAGCGTGATCGCCTTGGCGAACAACGCGTGCTCGATCTCCCCGATCGTGCCGAACGCGGGCGTCTCCTTGTCGGGAGTCTCCCGGAACAGCACGGTTTCCAGCGACAGGTAGTAGATGCCCAGAACGATATCCTGGCTGGGCACGATGATCGGCTTGCCGTTGGCCGGGCTGAGAATGTTGTTCGTGGACATCATCAGCACACGGGCTTCAAGCTGCGCTTCCAGCGACAACGGCACATGCACCGCCATCTGATCGCCGTCGAAGTCCGCGTTGAAGGCCGTGCAAACCAGCGGATGAAGCTGGATCGCCTTGCCTTCGATCAACACCGGCTCGAACGCCTGAATACCAAGGCGATGAAGGGTCGGCGCGCGGTTCAGCATCACGGGATGCTCGCGGATGACCTCTTCCAGGATGTCCCACACTTCGGGACGCTCCTTTTCCACCATGCGCTTGGCGGCCTTGATGGTCGTGGCGTGGCCGTATTTCTCCAGCTTCGAGTAGATGAACGGCTTGAACAGCTCCAGCGCCATCTTCTTCGGCAGGCCACACTGGTGCAGCTTCAGTTCCGGGCCGACCACGATAACCGAACGGCCGGAGTAATCGACGCGCTTACCGAGCAAGTTCTGGCGGAAGCGGCCCTGCTTGCCCTTCAGCATATCGGACAGCGACTTCAACGGACGCTTATTGGCACCCGTGATGGCTCGGCCACGGCGGCCGTTGTCGAACAGCGCATCGACGGATTCCTGCAACATGCGCTTTTCATTGCGCACGATGATATCGGGCGCACGCAGCTCGATCAGGCGCTTCAGGCGGTTGTTGCGGTTGATGACGCGGCGATACAGATCGTTCAGATCCGATGTCGCGAAACGGCCGCCATCCAACGGCACCAGCGGGCGCAGTTCGGGCGGAATGACCGGGACAACGTCCAGGATCATCCAGTCGGGGCGGCAGCCGGATTCACCGAACGCCTCGATTAGCTTCAACCGCTTGACCAGCTTCTTGCGCTTGGCCTCGGATGTCGTGTCCTTCAGGTCGGCGCGCAGCTTGACCTTTTCCGCGTCGGTGTCGATGCGGTTCAGGACCTTCTTGATCGCTTCGGCGCCAATACCGACTTCGAACTGATCGTCGCCAAACTCGTCCTGCTTGGACATAAGCTGGTCTTCGGTCAGCAACTGCAACATCTTCAGGTCGGTCGTGCCGGGTTCCAGCACGACGTAGCTTTCGAAGTACAGAATTTTCTCAAGCTCTTTCAGCGTCAGATCGACCATCAGGCCGATGCGGCTGGGCAGAGACTTCAGGAACCAGATATGCGCGACCGGAGACGCGAGTTCGATGTGGCCCATCCGTTCGCGGCGCACCTTCGCCAGCGTGACTTCAACGCCGCACTTCTCGCAGATAATACCGCGGAACTTCATGCGCTTGTACTTGCCGCACAGGCACTCATAGTCCTTGATCGGGCCAAAGATGCGGGCGCAGAACAGGCCGTCGCGCTCCGGCTTGAAGGTCCGGTAATTGATGGTTTCCGGCTTCTTGATCTCGCCGTACGACCAGGAGCGAATTTGCTCCGGGCTCGCGATCTGAATTCTGATCTGGTCGAAAGTCATTGCCTGGCCGGTCTGGCCCAGGATCTTCATAAGTTCGTTCATACGTCTGATACCCTTCTAAATGGGTTCATCAAGGCAGTAGCAAAACGGTCGTACCATGACACATCGTGTCCCGGCCCTTTATGTCCTGACCGGGCCTGGCCCGGTCACCCACGACTTTGCTTGTATCGCCATCGCAAGTCGTGGGTGACCGGGTCAAGCCCGGCCATGACGTATAGAGGGCACCGGTCATGACCCGGCCAACGGTGTTAGGCCGCCCGGTTATCCAGATCGACGTTCAGGCCAAGGGATTTGAGTTCCTTCACCAGCACGTTGAAGCTCTCGGGGATGCCGGCCTCGAAGTTGTCCTGCTCGCGCACGATCGCTTCATAGACCTTGGTGCGGCCGGACACGTCATCCGACTTCACCGTCAACATCTCCTGCAAGGTGTAGGCAGCGCCGTAAGCCTCAAGCGCCCAGACCTCCATCTCACCGAACCGCTGTCCACCGAACTGCGCCTTACCACCCAGCGGCTGCTGCGTGACCAACGAGTACGGACCGATCGAGCGAGCATGGATCTTGTCATCGACAAGGTGATGCAGCTTCAGCATGTAGATGTAACCGACCGTCACCTTGCGCTCGAACGTCTCACCGGTGCGTCCATCGGTCAGCACGACTTGCCCCGACGTTTGCAGTCCGGCCCGCGTCAGCATGCCCTCGATATCGGCCATGCGGGCGCCGTCGAACACTGGCGTCGCAATCGGCACGCCCTTCTTCAGGTTGTCGCACATCTCCAGCAACTGAGCAGTTTCCAGCGTTGCGATCTGATCGGTGTAAATCGCGTCGCCGTAGATTTCCTTCAGCATGTCCAGCAGCTCGACGCGCTTCTCGCCGGTCCGGCGGTAATCTTCCACCAGATTGCCGATCTGCTTGCCGAGGTTGGCGCAGGCCCACCCCAGATGCGTCTCAAGAATCTGACCGACGTTCATGCGCGACGGCACGCCCAACGGGTTGAGCACGATATCGACATGGGTGCCGTCTTCGAGGAACGGCATGTCCTCGACCGGAACCACGCGCGACACAACGCCCTTGTTGCCGTGACGACCGGCCATCTTGTCACCCGGCTGCAGCTTGCGCTTCACCGCGATGAACACTTTCACCATCTTCATCACGCCGGGCGGCAGTTCATCGCCGCGCTGCAGCTTCTCGACCTTGCCGTCGAAACGCGCTTGCAGGCGGCCGATGGCGACGTCGTATTCCCGCTTCAGAACCTCGATATCGGCCATAACCGCATCGTCCTGCACGCCAATATGGCGCCACGAACCACGCGGATGCTCCGCCAGAATCGCTTCGTCGATCTCGGTGCCGGACTTGATGCCCTTGAAGCCGCCGGATGCCTTGTGGCCCAGCAACTTCTCACGCAGCCGGTTCAGGAACGAGCGCTCCTGAATGGCCTTCTCATCGTCACGATCCTTGGCCAGACGTTCGATCTCGGCGCGCTCGATCGCCATCGCGCGTTCGTCCTTGTCCACGCCACGGCGGCTGAACACCCGGACATCGACGATAGTGCCGGTCACGCCGGGCGGCAGCTTCAGCGAGGTGTCACGCACATCCGAGGCTTTTTCGCCGAAGATGGCGCGCAGCAGCTTTTCTTCCGGGGTCATCGGGCTTTCGCCCTTCGGCGTAACTTTGCCGACCAGAATGTCGCCCGGGTTCACCTCGGCACCGATATACACGATGCCGGCTTCGTCCAGGTTCTTCAGCGCTTCTTCGCCGACGTTCGGAATGTCGCGGGTGATTTCCTCCTGGCCCAACTTCGTATCCCGAGCCATCACTTCGAACTCTTCGATGTGGATGGAGGTGAACACGTCGTCGCGGGCAATCCGCTCGCTGATCAGGATGCTATCTTCGAAATTGTAGCCATTCCACGGCATGAACGCGACCAGCACGTTCCGGCCCAGAGCCAACTCACCCAACTCGGTGGACGGGCCGTCAGCGATGATGTCGCCTTCCGCCACGCGGTCCCCGACCTTCACCAACGGACGCTGGTTGATGCAGGTGGACTGGTTGGAACGCATAAATTTCCGCAGGCGATAGATGTCCACGCCCTTCGTGGTCGCATCCTCGTTCGTCGCACGCACCACAATACGGGCACCGTCGATCTGATCGACCACGCCTTCGCGGCGAGCCACGATTGTCGCACCAGAATCACGGGCAACAGCCGCTTCCATACCGGTGCCCACAAGCGGAGCGTCAGCACGGATCAACGGCACGGCCTGCCGCTGCATGTTGGACCCCATCAGTGCGCGGTTCGCGTCATCGTTCTCCAGGAACGGGATCAGCGCCGCGGCGACGGACACAAGCTGCTTCGGCGAAACGTCGATCGCGGTAACGTCTTCCGGCTTCACCAGCCGGAAGTCGCCCTGCTTGCGCACGGACACCAAATCCTGCGTAAACCGGCCATTGCCATCCATCGGCGCATCGGCCTGGGCGACAACGAGGCGTTCTTCCTCCATCGCCGACAGATAACGCGCGCCCTGCTGCACGACACCGTCTTTGACCAGCATGTATGGCGTCTCGATGAAGCCATACTTGTTGACCTTGGCGTAGGTCGCCAGTGAGTTGATCAGGCCGATGTTCGGGCCTTCCGGCGTCTCGATCGGGCAGATGCGGCCGTAATGCGTCGGATGCACGTCACGCACCTCGAAGCCGGCACGCTCACGGGTAAGACCCCCCGGCCCAAGTGCGGACAGACGGCGCTTATGCGTCACTTCCGACAGCGGATTGGTCTGATCCATGAACTGCGAAAGCTGCGATGAACCAAAGAACTCGCGCACCGCAGCCGCGGCCGGCTTGGCGTTGATCAGATCGTGCGGCATGACCGTGTCGATATCGACCGAGCCCATGCGCTCACGAATGGCACGCTCCATGCGGAGCAGGCCAATGCGGTACTGGTTCTCCATCAACTCGCCGACCGAACGCACCCGGCGGTTGCCAAGGTTGTCGATGTCGTCGATCTGCCCGCGGCCATCCTTCAGGTCGCAGAGCGTCTTGACGGTCTTCAGCAGATCGCCCTTGCGCAGCACGCGCTGCGTGTCGGGCGCATCGGTGATGTTCAACCGCATGTTCATCTTGACCCGGCCAACGGCGGACAGGTCGTAGCGGTCGCCGTCGAAGAACAGGCCGCGGAACAGCGCTTCCGCCGTTTCCGGGGTCGGCGGCTCACCGGGGCGCATAACGCGATAGATGTCGATCAGCGCGTCGTCGCGATTGGTGTTCTTGTCCACCGCCAGCGTGTTGCGAATCCACGGACCATTGGACTGATCGACCGCCAGGGTCGGCAGGCTGGTGATACCAGCCTCTTCCAACGCGGTCAGACGAGCCTCGGCCAATTCCTCACCGGCTTCGGCGTAAATCTCACCCGTCTCGTCGTTGACCAGATCTTCCGCCATGTAGCGGCCGAGCAGATCGGCGCGCCCAACGAGCACTTCTTTGGTGTTCTCAGCGATCTTACGGGCCTGACGCGCGGTCAGCTTCGCCTCGGCCTCGGCCACGACTTCACCGGTGGCGGCATCGATCAGCGCCTCAAGCAGCTTAACGCCACGGAACGCGTCGGGATCGAACGGACGAGCCCAGCCCTTCGGCGTGTGGTCGAACACCACCCGGCCATAGAAATGGTTCAGTATCTCTTCCTGATCCATGCCACGCACTTCGCTCGGATCGACCGTCTCGCCCTTGGCTTCCCGCGCCGCGCGAAGCTGTTCGGTGCCCTTACCTTCAAGTGCATACAACAGCGTGGTGACCGGCAGCTTACGCTTGCGGTCGATGCGGACGTACACAAGGTCTTTGCTGTCATACTCGAAGTCCAGCCACGATCCGCGGTACGGGATCACCCGCGCCGTGAACAGGTATTTGCCGGACGAGTGCGTCTTGCCCTTATCGTGATCGAAGAACACGCCCGGGGACCGATGCATCTGCGACACAATCACCCGCTCGGTGCCATTAATGACGAACGTGCCATTATCGGTCATCAGCGGCATGTCACCCATATAGACGGGCTGCTCTTTAATATCGCGGATGGAGCGGGCGCCGGTGTCCTCGTCCACATCCCACACGATCAGACGGAGAATCACTTTCAGCGGCGCAGCAAACGTCATGCCGCGCTGAATGCATTCCTCAACGTCGTATTTCGGGTCTTCCAGCTCGTAATGGACGAATTCAAGCCGTCCGCGACCGGCAAAATCGTCGATCGGAAACACGGATTTGAACACTTCTTGCAACCCAGACTGAGTACGATTGTCCGGGCGCACATTCATTTGCAGGAACGCTTCGTAACTGGAGCGCTGCACGTCAATCAGGTTGGGCATCGGCGCCACTTCGGGAATCCGTCCGAAGCTCTTGCGGATGCGCTTGCGCGAAGTGAAGGAGCGTGTGATCGCGTTCATCAATGACCCACCTTGCCGTTAACCCGATCTGCCATACCGCCGGTCAAACCCGGTGGCACGGAAAAATTTTCCGCCAAAACAGGAACGCGGGCGGAAATCGGCTGATTTCCACCCACCCCTGGCTCAAAAGCCGTGGCGTCTCGGCGGAGACGCCAGGCCGTAGTAAAATGTGCGAAGCGTAGCGTTACTTCACCTCGACGGTCGCGCCGGCGTCTTCCAACATCTTCTTGATCTTGGCAACTTCGTCCTTGCTCACGCCTTCCTTAACGGCCTTCGGCGCGGCTTCGACCAGATCCTTGGCTTCCTTCAGGCCCAGGCCCGTGATCGTGCGGACTTCCTTAATCACGTTAATCTTCTTGTCGCCGGCTTTCGCCAGGATGACAGTGAATTCGGTCTGCTCTTCGACGACAGCAGCGGCGGCAACCGGTGCGGCGGCGGCAGCAGCCGGCGCAGCAGCAGACACGCCCCACTTCTCTTCGAGAAGCTTGGACAGCTCAGCGGCTTCGAGAACCGTCAGCTTCGACAGTTCTTCAACGAGGTTGTTCAGGTCAGCCATGTCGTATGTTCCTATTATCTAGACTTTGGTTGGTTCCATGCAAGCCGGACTTGCCGGCCAGCGGTCAGGTATGCGTCGCGGGCTTGGGTTCTCGCTCGATCGGCGTGCTCTGCACGATCAGGCGGCTTCAGCCACAGCCTCGGCTTCGACTTCATCCTTCTTGGCGTAGGCCCCGAAGACCCGAGCAAGTTGTCCAGCCGGAGCCTGCAACACGCCGGCGATCCGCGTGGCGGGGGTCGAAATCATCCCCACCAGGCTTGCACGCAGCTGATTCAGGCTCGGCAGATCGGCGAGCGCCTTGATCCCATCCGCATTAAGCGTCTGAGTTCCGAGCGCGCCGCCGAGAACGACGAACTTGTCATTGGTCTTGGCGAAGTCCACAGCGGCTTTCGCCACGGCTACCGGGTCCGTCGCCCACGCAAGCGCGATCGGTCCCTTCAGCAATGACTTAAGGCTGTCGAACTGGGTCCCATCCAGAGCGAGATTGGTCAGCCGGTTCTTCGCGACTTTATAAGTTGCCCCCGCAGCTCCCATCTGACGTCTGAGGTTGGTCACCTCGGCAACCGTCATTCCCGTATTACGGGTCACGACAATCATCGAAGTGGCGCTCAGCGCCTGATTAAGCTCGGTGACGAACTCGCGCTTCTCCGTACGATCCACGTTTCGTCTCCGTTCGGCCTACCATTCCACAACGTGCGGACGGATAGGTCAGGTTGCCCAAGAACCATCCGGCTTGCGCCGAACGATCCAATTCGCCTGTCCTGGAACCACCAAAGACCCACAAGGGACGATGCCCCTGGAATGATTGGCTTCCCCATCTCCCGCGCGCGAACCCGAAGGTTCATTAAATCTTGTCCGGCGAACCGGGACGAAGAAACGAGCGGTCTTGGACAGGTTCGGGAAGACCGAAGCCTTCCCTGTCCACCGGCTTTTCAACCGGTGTATCTGATTTGCCGACCCCGAAGGGCCAGCCGATTATGCGGCCAGTGTGCTCACATCGACCCGAATGCCAGGTCCCATCGTGGAGCTGACCGAAACCTTCTGCACGTAGGTGCCCTTCGCGCCGGTCGGCTTGGACCGGACGACTGCATCGGCCAGAGCGCGCGCGTTTTCGAGCAGCTTGTCAGCGTCGAACGACACTTTGCCGATGCCGGCGTGAATGATGCCGGCCTTTTCCGCACGGAACTCGACCTGACCGCCCTTGGCAGCGGTGACCGCGCCCTTGACGTCCATCGTGACTGTTCCAAGGCGCGGGTTCGGCATCAGGCCGCGCGGCCCGAGGATCTTACCGAGGCGGCCAACGATGCCCATCATATCCGGAGTCGCGATGCAGCGATCAAACGCGATTTCGCCAGCCTGGACCTTTTCCATCAGGTCTTCGGCGCCAACGACATCGGCACCGGCCGCCAAAGCCTCATCGGCCTTCGCACCACGGGCAAATACGCCAACGCGGACTGTCTTGCCAGTGCCGTTAGGCAGGTTGGTCAGGCCACGGACCATTTGGTCGGCGTGCCGGGGATCGATGCCGAGGTTCATCGATATTTCGATGGTCTCGTCGAACTTCGCCTTCGAAAGCGACTTGATCAGCGCGATAGCATCGCCGAGCGCATACGATTGGGTGCTGTCAACGGCCTTCTGGGCCGCGACGAGACGCTTGTTCTTAGCCATGGATCAGCCCTCCACCACGATAAGGCCCATCGAGCGGGCAGAGCCGGCAAGCATGCTGACAGCGGCTTCAACGCTGTTGGCATTCATGTCCTTCATCTTGATCTCGGCGATCTCACGCAACTGCGTGGTCGTCACGCGACCAATCGTGGCTTTGCCAACCGTCGGGCTGCCTTTGGTGACGCCGGCCGCCTTCTTAAGGAAGTAGGTGTTCGGCGGTGTCTTGGTGATGAACGTGAAGCTGCGGTCGCCATACGCGGTGATAACCACCGGGATCGGCATGCCGGGTTCCATCTGCTGCGTGAAAGCATTGAACTCTTTCACGAACGCCATGATGTTAAGGCCGCGCTGACCCAACGCCGGGCCGACAGGCGGCGAAGGATTCGCTTTGCCAGCCGGAATTTGCAGCTTGATATAGCCGACGATCTTCTTCGCCATGTAATCCCTGGTCCTTGTTCCAAGGGACCGCGGTGCATACGACCTAACCGCCAAGGGGCAGCCAACGGTCTCCCGCGTTCCAAAGAGGCGCGCATATAGGCGCGGTCCGAGCGCCTGTCCAGGGTTAACTTCGCGGTAATCAGATGGATTTGGCTTGACCACCCCGCCAGAGCCATGTGTTTGCTGCACTGCACGATTGACGCACGATACGGGCCGCGCAACATAGGGTCATATTGGTGGGGCGGGAAACCATGAGGCAAGCATCGACCAGGATGTTCCAGGGTTGCGTGGCTGGCGCGTTGGCCGTGCTGGTATTTCACCAGACGACGCTGCAACTTTTTTTCTGGTTGGGCTGGGCGCCGCAAGCCGCGTTCCGCATCGCTCAGGTACCGCCGTTTAACGCGCCGTTGGTTGTCAGCATCACCTTCTGGGGTGCGGTCTATGGCGGTCTGTTCGGGTTGTCGATGCCCGCGCTAAAGATACCGCTATGGCAAAAAGGCATGGTCGCCGGGGTATGTGCGATGACCCTGGGCTGGTTCGTGTTTCTGCCGCTGATGGGACATCAGGCAGCATTCGGCTGGCATGCCTGGCCAATGCTGCGCTCATTTGTTGCCTATCAGATGTGGGGCCTCGGACTTACCCTCATGCTGCCCCTCCTGCATCCGCGCCGTCAGGATCGCCGGTCCAAAAATTGGAGCGAACCCAGCCTTGCGGCCTAACCGCTGATTGGCGTGTATTCCTCCCCGTTCAGCCTAAGGAATACATGCATGCGGCGCTGGGTGCTTTCGCTCTGTCTTATTGTGTCCATACTGTCTCCGTCCATTGCCAGCGCGCGTACCATCCTCGCCGCCACGCCAATCTCCCGCACCGACCTGTCCTGGTGGCGCACGCGGCACGAAGCCAAACTGCGCGAACTGGCCCAGGCGAAACCGGAGCTTATCTTCCTCGGTGACTCTATCACCCAGGATTGGGAGCACGCCGGCCCCCCGGAGTGGGATAATTTCGTCCCTGCATGGCAGCGATTTTATGGCGACCGGCACGCCGTCAATCTCGGCTTCAAGGGTGACACCACATCCAGCCTGCTCTGGCGCATCCGCAATGGGGAGGTTGCCGGCATCGCACCCAAGGCGGCAGTCGTGCTGATCGGAGCGAACAATCTGGGGAAGCTGCACTGGTCGGCCGAGGATACTGTCACCGGCATCGACACGATTGTCTCCGAACTGCACCAACGGTTGCCGAACACAAAAATCCTGCTGCTGGGGATATTGCCATCCGAAAGATCTGCCTGGATCACCGAGACGACCGCGCAGATCAACGAGATGCTGGCGACTAAGTACAGGGATGCCAAATCGGTATCGTTCCTCGACCTAACCGCGTTGTTCATGCGCAACGGGGCTTTGAACCGAGCGTTGTACCTGGATTCGAAACTGACACCGCCGGAACCGTCGCTGCATCCGTCGGCCCAGGGCCAGGCGCAAATGGCAAGGGCAATGGAACCGGTGCTGGCGAACATGCTGAGCGACCGGCCGCACTCATAGGGAGGATAAGGTCATGGCAAAGGGATATTGGATAGCTCGGATCGATGTCACCGATCCGGCGGGCTATCAGGAATACGTCGCAGCCAACGCCGCGGCATTCGCTAAATACGGCGCCAAATTCCTCGTTCGCGGCGGCCGGTCGGAAGCGCCGGAGGGTTCCGCTCGGGCGCGCAACGTTGTGTTGGAGTTCAAGGACCACGACACGGCGGTGGCCTGTTACCATTCCCCCGAATACGCGGCGGCCAAGGCTCTGCGGATGGGCCGGGCAGAGGCGGATCTGTTGATTATTGAGGGGTACGACGGGGCACAACCGGGTTAGTCCGCAGCCTTCGGGGTTGCTGACCAGCTGTACAACGAAATCAGAAGAAGCTCCGGAACGGGCACGGCATACGGGGCGCCCGCATTCCCCGCTTGCCGTCCAACACCAAAATGAGAACCGCCGCAACCCGCATCGGCGCTGTCCATCCGGCGCCCCGCGTGGCACGTTTCCTGTCATGCGAATCCACTTGCAGAATCCGGACAACGACCCGCTGTTCGATTTCTCCCGCTCCATGTGGGACGCGGCAGCCGCGCGAGCACCTGACATCGGCGCCGGGCACGATGTCAGCCTCGGTGTAACCCCAGCCGGCTTCCGCGCAGGCATGCGAGATGCCGAGGCCCTGGTCTGCGATGCCAGCGTCATCAAGGCGCTGTTCCCCTGCCCCGCGCCTCACCTGAAGCTGATCTTCCTGACCAACGCCGGCCTCGACCGTCTCGCCCCGTTCGACTGGTTGCCAGCAGGCGTCATCCTGATGAACAACCGCGGCACCCACGCGGCGAAATCGGGCGAGTTCGCCATCATGTCCATCCTGATGCTCGCCAACCGCATCCCAACCATGGTGACCAATCAACGCCACGGCGTATGGCGAAAACTCTGGGGATCGGTCCTCAGCGGCCGCAATCTGACCGTCATCGGCCTGGGCACACTCGGGGGCGCCACCGCGAAACATGCCGCCCTGTTCGGTATGCGGGTCACGGGCATCCGGGCGAACCCCGCGCCACATCCGGCCTGCGAGACAGTCCTCGGCATCGATGCGCTCGACGACCTGCTGCCACAGACCGAATTCCTCGTTCTCGCCTGCCCGCTGACCGGCGCCACGCGCGGCCTGATTACCCGGCAGCGCCTGGAATCCCTGCCATCCGGCGCGGGTGTCGTGAACATCGGCAGAGGCGAACTGATCGACCAAAACGCATTGTGCGACCTTCTGGACAACTGCCATCTCTCCGGCGCCGTGCTGGACGTCTTCACACCCGAACCAATCCCACCGCGCCACCGCCTGTGGTCCACGCCCAACCTAATCGTCAGCCCGCACACCTCCGCCGACGATCCGGCCACCTATAACCCGCACAGCCTGGACATTTTCCTGGATAACCTGCGCGCCTGGGCGGAAGGCCGCCCTCTCCCCAACCGTTTCGACCTCGTTCGCGGCTACTGATGCTCGCAACACTCGTTTTCTGCTGGCAGCCGCAACGGTCGCCGTCCCGCTGACACGACGTTTCGGTCTCGCCAGCATGCACAAGATCGCCTTCACCGCTCTTGCGCCCTACGCGCCCCGCATGGTTGCATCTCACCCAGCATAGAATCGGAGCGCGATTGGCTTACGCCCTGCAACAACTCATCAACGGCGTCACGCTCGGGATGATCTACGGCCTGATCGCGGTCGGCTACACCATGGTTTACGGCATTATCGGCATGATCAACTTCGCCCACGGCGATGTCTTCATGGTCGGGTCCTTCCTGTCCCTGATCGCGCTGCTCGGTCTATCGGCACTGGGCATCACATCCGTCCCGCTGGCCCTGGCCCTGACATTGCTGTTCGCCGCCGGAATAGCCGCACTGTATGGCTGGACGGTAGAACGAGTCGCCTATCGGCCGCTGAGGGGATCGTTCCGGCTCGCCCCGCTGATCAGCGCCATCGGCATGTCGATCACCTTGCAGAATTTCGTCCAGGTCAGTCAGGGCGCGCGCGTCAAACCCATCGACGCGATTATCCCCGGAGGTATCCGCTTGATCGACGGCGGCGACTTCACGGTGCAGCTTTCCTGGATGCAGCTCGCCATCGTGGTGATCACGCTGACAATCCTGGCCCTGTTCACTTGGCTGGTGACGAAAACCCCACTCGGCCGCACCATGCGGGCCTGCGAGCAAGACCTGAAAATGGCCAGCCTGCTGGGTATCGACACCGACCGCACGATCAGCCTGACCTTCGTGATCGGCGCCGCCCTGGCCGCCGTCGCCGGATTCATGTTCTTGCTCTACTATGGCGTGATCGATTTCTACATCGGCTTCATCGCCGGGGTGAAAGCGTTTACCGCCGCGGTGCTGGGCGGCATCGGCAGCCTGCCGGGGGCAGTGATCGGCGGACTGTTGATCGGCCTGATAGAGGTCTTCTGGTCTGCGTATTTCAGCGTCGAATACAAGGACGTCGCAGCTTTCTCCATTCTGATCGTAGTGCTGATCTTCATGCCAACCGGCCTTCTCGGAAGGGCCGAGGTAGAGAAGGTCTAGTTAGGCCATGATCCGGCATGGGAGAGGGTTCAACCTCGAACGATCGTGGTCTAACGTAACCGGAACGCCATCCGAACCGGCGCCGCGCGATAGGCGTCCAGCGACCGCCCCGGCGCCGCGACACCGTCCAGTCCCGTCGTCTGCGGAATAATCCGCGCTGCCCCCGGTCTAGGCAACGAGGTAATGGACGAACGGCCGGCCGTCGCCCACCCGGCATTCGCGTGCGGCGGCGGCGGGGTAATATCGGCGAATTTCTGTTCCTCTGGCCACGCTGCATAGACGCGCCGTTGATACTCCTGACCGATTTCAGGGGTGGCGGAATGATACAGTTCAACCGCTTTCGGCCAGGACCGCGTCTTCTCAAACAACTGCACCAGGAAACGGGCGCCGTATTCGGTGTTCGCGGCGGGGTCGAACGCCGCCTCCATGTTGGGGAACGCGTCCGGATGATAAGTCAGGCTAATCTGCATGCAGCCGACATCGACCGATCGCGTAGCCCGCAGCCGCGCCGCAACAGCGGCAGCCACGGCCTGGCTTTTGGCGTCATAGAAACTACCCTGGCCGTCCGCGTTGAGCGTCCACGGCCACGGGTTAAAGCCGCCCGAAACCTGATCCCGCCGCCCGCTTTCCACCCGAGCGATGGCTGCCAGCAAATGCGATGGGATGCCGTGCGCCCGTTCCGCCACGGCAATCGCCTGCCGGCAAATCTGCCCAACCGCCGAGGGCAAAGACGGTTTGACGTCCGCAAGGGCCACACTTGGCGCCAGCAGGGCAAACCAGACAAAGATCGAATGCCAATTCATGAATGGGCTTTACAGCCCAAACATGAACAAAAGGTTTACGCCCCGGGGTATCAAGCACCGCACCCGCTTGCATGCCGCCAGACCTCGCTACCATCGCAGCCTAAGGCGAACGCCCAACCATAAGCGAGGCAGCCAGCATGCCTCTCCTCGCCATGGCCCGGCTCGGTTGCTACCGGTTTTCACACATCTCGGCCGGGTCGTCCGTTGGGCCAAGTCGTCCGTTGGGTATGTGGCCGAAGGGCACGGGCAACTATCGACGATGTCAGATGCAGGGCAATCGGGTGAACAACGCTCGATCGGCCGTTCCCGCTGTCATCGTCTTCTGGAACGGCGCACTGGTGATTTTGGCTGAGAAGGAGTTTCACCACGAAGGCACGAAGTTTCCAATGAAATCGCCCGGTGTAGCGCTGGGTGTTCGCTTCCTTCGTGACTTCGTGGTGAAACAGGCGCTTGCTCGAACTCCCATGCACAGTCGGCCAAGGTACCAAAAAGCCATTCACCCGATTGCCCTGATGTCAGATGATCGCGCGTTTTCAAGGAAGCGATTTTTACCACGGAGACAGAACGAGGACTACGGAGTAAGGTGGGTCCCATCCATTGGACAGGTATCGGGCTGAGTTAAGAGAGACTCCCGCCAGTTTCACAGCCCCCTACCCGTTCGAGGAGGCAACAACCTTATAGCACGGCGGATTCAAGTTCCGGGACGAACACCCCCCAGATGGCCGGATGGGTTAGGGTGGTGGGATGGCATCTCGAACGCACGCGTTGACGGTGGTGGACCGAACCACGATAGGCCTCCGCCTGGCCGATGGCTGGGGTATCCGGCGTATTGCACGGGGGCTCGGCCGCTCCGCTGGCACGATCTCGGACGAGGTCAGCCGCAACGGGGGC
>JANXLQ010000337.1 GCA_025355085.1 Rhodopila sp. | reverse complement strand
CGCCGCCGAGGCGTGGTCGAGGGTCGGGGCGGCGATCACCGCCTTGTCGCAGGCGACCTCTCCATCCCGCGTCGTCACAGCCTGCAAACGCCCTGCCTCGATCCGAAATCCGGTCGCATTGGTTCGGAGGATCGTCGCCCCGAGTGACACCGCATGCGCGGCCAGTGCCGAGACATACGCACCGGGGTCGCGGCACTGGCCGTTTTCCTCGATCAGCACACCGAATGTGTAATGCCGGTCCAGCGATGGCTCCCGCTGGCGCAATTCGTCCTCGTCCAATTCCAGCCATTCGATGCCGTTGTCGCGGCGCACGCGCCATGACAGGGCTTCGGCCTGAAATGCCGCGCGATCCGGGAATGCGAACAAAACGCCTTGCCGGGTAATCAAATCGCCCACGCCGGCCTCATGCGCCAACTTGCGGTGCAGTGCCGGTGCATCGGCGAGCAACACCTGCAACGCGCGTCCCGTGGCGGCCACCTTCGCGGCTGTCGAGCCAGCCATCAGAAAGCGGCGCAGCCACGGCAGAACACGCGGCAGATAGGACCAGCGGATGGTCAACGGTCCGAGTGGGTCCAGCAGATAGAACGGCACTTTCCGCCATAGCCCCGGGGAGGACATCGGAACAACCGAACTGGGATTGAGCAACGTGCCGTTGCCATAGCTGGCGGATTGCTCGCCGCCGGGGGGGCCGGGTTCTATGATCGTGACCGCATGCCCGTCACGCAGGATCTCTATAACGGCCGCAAGCCCGACAACGCCGCCGCCGATGACGACAACGCGGCTCATCCTGATGCTGAGACGATGTTGGCCCGCATGGCTGCCTCTATCATGCCTGTTCCGAATCGCTTTTCGAGGACATCCGTTACCGTTCGGATGACCTGTCTCACGTCATCGGCGCGCGCTTCGATTTCGTGACGCAGCCTCGTGCCGAGGCAGTACCCCATCGCGACATCGCGCGCCGATGCCGCCACGAACGGCAAGTCCACGGTTGTATAAATCGCGTCGGTAAACCCGGCGGCCGTCAGGTCGTCATCGATCGCCTCGATGTCGGCATAGCCGTGCAGGACATGCCCGACAAAACCCGGTGGATCGGATGGGAACAGGTCGTCCATGGCGCCCTGAAGGCACTGCGCCACCTGATTGTGCCGGATATGGGCCAACGAGCTGAAAACGAACCGTCCGGAGGTTTTCATCGTGCGTCGCGCTTCCCGGAAGGCTTTAGGCCGGTCGGGCAGGGTGGCGACGCCGAAATGGCAGGTCACGATCCCGAAGGTCGCATTGGGGAACGGCAACGCGGCCGGATTGGCACGCTGCCAGGCGATGCGTGCCATGCCCGGCTTGACCGAGGCGTGCGCGATCGCGTCGTCGTTCGGATCGGTCGCGATGATGGTCAGGCTGGCCGACATGGCGGATGACAGCGCCCGGGTCAGAGCGCCCGTGTCGGCGCAGATTTCCAGCACCGGTCCCAAATTGATCCGGGACAAGCGCCGCGCCATGTCGTCGGCGAACGGCGAAAGCACACTGGTCGCGAAATAACGGTCGCGGATCGCGAACGGGGTGTCGGTGGAGAGCAAAGCCATCGAATTTGCGTCAGAGTGTGTCATGGGGCGCTCAACGACCTTCAGGTTTGGGCGGCTATCGGACCGGTCGCGCAGTTACATGAGAAAGGCGCTAGGCAGATAATACAGTTCTAGCGAATTGTAGGAGCATCCTTGCTAAAACGCAATTTGCATGGGCTTGCAGAGTCTTCCGCTGCCGTTGGGCCAAAACTTTCAAACCAAGCGGCGCAAATGTGAGCGATATGTGGGTTGTTCGGCAAGCCCCGCATGAGACCGGTGTTTCATTGTCGTGAACCGAGATCGCCGTCTGGCATCTGGTCCTTCGCCCGGTTTCGGCGGCCGAAAATCTATGACGCAATTCGGCAATAATCCAGCGGGATTTACCCTGGACCGGATGTGCGCTTGTGGGATGGCGTATCCGGCCGGCGTTGGGATCGATGGGCGGCTGCCCGGTCAGACAGCCGCGCCGGATCATTTCGTGGCGCTGGTCAGACGAGCCACCATCGCTCGGACGGCGGAAAGCTGCACACCGCTTTGGACCTGAAAGTCCAGGCCGCTATAGCCCCACCAATCCCAGCAACCCTTGGGATTTTCCGGAATGAAGCTGCTGACGATCGCTTGAGGATACAGCACGATGATGCCGTTGGTGTCGGCCCAGGTGTTGTAACCGACCTTGCCATAGACCGCGTCATGCACGATCGCGGCACCTTGCTCGCAGCCGTGGAACACCACATGCACGGCGCAATGCCCGCCTTTGGCGCAGGCCGCCGGGATATAGACGTAGCCGGTGCCGGCCATGCTGCTCATTGCCGATGTGATCGGGGAGATGAATTCGGTCTGGTCGAACGGGACCGGTTTGGAGGACAAACTGGCCGGTTGTGACTTAAGCGGTCCGTATATCCTGGTCAGGATGGCGTTTGGCTGATCGTAGTTGACGACCGGGATGGTGCTGCCTGCATCGGCAACGGGGCATTCGTTCACATAGGGTGTGGCGGTCGTGGCGCAGTCATTGCCTGATTTGAGTGAGATGAAGGCATGCCCGGCGGGGTATTGCCTGACGTATTGAACACTGGCGTGGGCCGCCTGGAAGAAATCGTACGTCGCGTTCATCACCGTCTGTTTGACAGTCTGATCGTTGGTGCCGCTGAACATATAGATCTTCTGGTTGGCCAGATTGGTGGCCGGATCGATCTGCCCAAGCGCCGCGAAGCCTTGGGCGGCGGCGTAGGAGGCTGCTCCGTCCGGGCTACCCAACATGCAGGTTACGATGCCGCCCACGTTGACGTATGCACAGTTGTAGGGGCCACCTGCCACGACGCCCATGCCGATCGTACTGGTGGAAAAAGCGACACCGTACTGGATCGTCATGAACGCTCCGGACGACAATCCGGAGACGGACGTTCTGGCCGGGTCCGCGCCCTCGGCCGGCAGTTTTTTACTCGCGGCGCTGGCATCGCCGAGCATGGCGATCGTTGTTAATGTTAGAAAAATAGGCAAAAGACGCATGTGTGCCCCCACGTGGTTGTCGGCGGACGTGCTCCCGATACGTTTTGGTCGTGTTGCGGAATTAGCGCTGATTTTCGGGGTGGGGGCAAGTAGAATATTCCGATGACGTCAGAAATTCACGAGGCTGCGGTCATCAGTGCCAGGATGCGACCGTCCTCGCCGGTGTGCAGCGGTATCGTTTGGAATTTGGAACGGGTAGGTAGGGGCTAATCGGCTCATTCCGTGTCTGACCCGCGTTCCGATTTCACGCAGAGATCGCAGAGCGTGGCGCAGAGTGTGCAGAGAAGTAAAGTCGATTAGGGGCCGGATCTATCGTGCCGGTATGCGGGTATTCTGATGATCATTCAGTCCGGACAACAGAACGAAACGGCCGGAGGCCCTGAGAATTCTTCTCTGCGTGCTCTGCGCCACGCTCTGCGATCTCTGCGTGAAATAATTAGTTAAAATCAACAATAGACCGATCCGCCGACCCGAGTTTGTTTCTGTCTGCGTAGCGGCTAAGCCGAAGAATAACACCCGCTAGTATTGATCTTGCCGTATCCCCGTACAACAGCGTATTTGCACCGTGCGCTCAACCACCCGTGCTCCGCCGCAACGCTTCGGCAATCAACGGGGCTGCCGCATCTGACATCCGCCTTCCGTCATGACCAACGTCCGGCACGTCGATCACCCTCCAGGCCAAGGCAGTGCCCAATTCGGCTGCGGCGGTCTGTCCGACGCGCAGATAGGAGTGGGCGCGGGCGTGGCGGGTCGGACCTTGTTTCAGGGACTTCGGGCCTTTGGGAAAGAAGCGGCCGGTCGTCTTGGTGTCGGCCGTGCCTGCCATGACCGTGAGCGGGAATTCCAGCCACGTTCGCAGGCCGGTTGGGGTGACCTCGGTGGCGCCCAGGCCCCAGGGCCAGTCGATGGTCAGATCCGGCATGGCGTAGGTGCCGGCATTGGCGCTGACCGCGACGGCAACATGCCGACGGTAGCCGAAGGACAGCATGCGGTGGACGTATTGCCCTCCGGCCGAGTGGCCGAACAGTCCGTAGGTGGGAACGGTGGTGATCCGTTGGTCGCGCAGAGCCTGGAACAGGCGGGTGTCGATGCCGAATGTCCATTCGTCTCGTGGGTTTGGCGAGCCGTCTTTTCTGTGCAGATTGCCGAAATTGTAGCAGAGGTATTCGGGAAAGCTGGCCTCGGGGAACTCGATGGAGATAACGAGCATGCCGCCAGTGTCGGCGTGCGGCAGCCAGTAATCTCGATAGTCCCGGCCGTTGCGGGCGACGCCGTGGTGGACGAACAACACCGGCATGCCGGGATGCCAGTCATGCGGGCGAGCACCGTGGAGGATCAACAGCCGATCCGGGAACACGGGATCGAACCAGGGGAGAGAGGACGCGCCAGGGGATGCGAC
>JANXLQ010000336.1 GCA_025355085.1 Rhodopila sp. | reverse complement strand
CCGGCTGCGACATCAGCGACCACGACAGCGTGCAACAGGCCCTGGCGGCCGTGTCGCGCTTCAACGATCGTGTCCAGGCCGCGATCTTCGACCCGAACAAGCTGGCGCCAACATTTTCGGAAAATGAGGCGATAAAGGATTTTCGCTACAATGCCTGGTACGGGCCGGAGAAATCGCCGGTACTGGCATCGGCGGACTACCGCCTTATGCTGGCCGGCCAGATCGCCGACAAGCAGCCCTGGACTGTCGAAAAGCTTTATACACTGCCTCAGGTTACTCAGATCACGCGGCATGTCTGCGTCGAGGGCTGGAACATGATCGGCAAATGGACCGGCACGCCGCTAAGTGTCTTCCTGAACCGGATAGGTGCCGACACGACCGCGAAATATGTCGGGTTCGAATGTGCCGACGGGTATTACGAAGGCATCGACATGCCAACCGCACTGCATCCGCAAACGCTGATGGCGTTCAAATTGTCCGATAACATTCTCCCGACACGGCATGGTTACCCCTTCAAGCTGCGAATTCCGACCAAACTAGGGTTCAAGAACCCGAAATTCATTACAACTATTTACGTCACCAACCAGCAGCCGAAAGGGTTCTGGACAGATCGAGGCTATAACTGGTTCAGCGGGATTTGACCCATGCAGTGTACCTCCGGCTTCGGCCGGCCAGCGGACTTCAACCGGATTTCGTGCGCAATTGGCGTCATGGCCAAGGCGCCCAGGCCGGGCTTTTCCAAGACCCGGCTTTGCCCGCCGCTGACTCCGGTTGATGCCGCGGCGTTAAGCGCCGCGTTCCTGCGGGATATTTCCGAAAACATCGCCCTGGCCGCCCTGGAAACGCCGATCGCCGGCTACATCGCCTATGCGCCGTCAGGTCAGGAGGCGCTGTTTGACGGCCACCTCGCTACCGGCACGGGGTTGCTGCTGGCGGACGGTTCGCCGTCGATGCCCTCGGATGTGCAGGGTTTCGGCCGCTGTTTGCTGCACGCGATCCTCGCATTGTTAGCACCTGGACATCAGGCGGCCGTGGTGCTGAACTCGGATTCCCCCACGTTGCCCACATCTTTGCTGGTCCACACCGCCCGCGTGCTGGCACTGGAAGGCGACCGGATCGTATTGGGTCCGGCGGAAGATGGCGGTTATTACCTTCTCGGCATGAAAGCGGCGCACGCCCATCTGTTCGCCGATATTGCCTGGAGCACGGACACAGTTGCCGAAACGACTCGCCAGCGCGCCCGGCAATTAGGCGTGGAAATCGTCGAACTGCCGGCATGGTACGACGTGGACGACGAAGCGGCACTCACCCGGTTACTGCGAGAGACATCGAACCATGACCCGTTAGCAGATGCCCCCAGCCGGTACTCTGCGTCGCCAGGTGTCGTCCCGATGGTGGGCGTGACCCCGATGACAGCCGAAACGCAGGCCGGCGCCCCCCACCCGTCACCCCCGAGCTCGATCCCGGAATCCGTACGAACTCCGCCCGAGACCGTTCGGCCCGCCGAAAATCCCGCCCTCGCCTACCCGGCTGGTGAACCCGCGCACCTCCAACCCTACCCGGCACCGTTCACCGCCCGGGCACTGGCAAGCATGGGATTTCACGCCGACAGCCTGGACCTCGCGGCCGAATGATCCGCCTGACAATCTACGGCGGCCTCCTGTTGGCGCTGACGCTCGGTGGATTGTCCCTGCACACGCCCGGCGCCGGCACCGTCGGAACGCCCGAGGCCAAGCAGGCCCTCGTCCTGATCCTGTGCATCGGCGCGGCGGTCTATCTACTCTGCGTCGTAACGACCCTGCGCCGGCCGCCAACCCGCAAAGCCGTGTGGATCGTCCTGCTGTTTGCCGCCGCTTGCCGCCTGCCGTTGATCGTCGCGCCGCCCTTCCTGTCCAGCGATGTGTTCCGCTATGTCTGGGACGGCCGCGTCCAGGCGGCCGGGATCAATCCCTATCGTTACATTCCCAACGACCCCGCACTGAAAACGCTGCGCGACGACGCGGTTTATCCGCACATCAACCGCGCCGATTATGCCCCGACAATCTACCCGCCCGCCGCACAGGTCGTCTTCGCCGTCGTCGGCCAGATATGGTCCAGCGTCACCGGCGTCAAACTGGCGATGCTGGGGTTTGAGGTTTTGGCGGCCGTCTGCCTGCTGCGCCTGCTCACCGCCGCCAATCTGCCCGCCGAACGCGTGCTGATTTACGCCTGGAATCCGCTGCCGATATGGGCGTTCGCGGGCAACGGCCATATCGACGCTGCTGTCGTGGGATTCGTTTCCCTGGCACTGCTGTTGCGCGTGCGCCGCCGGGACGGCTGGGCAGGTCTGGCGCTGGGCCTCGCGACCCTGACGAAATTCCTGCCGGCGGTGATCGCCCCGGCGCTATGGCGGCGCGGCGGCGGCTGGCGGCTGGCATCTGCCGCCGTTGCGACGGTCATCGGATTATACGCTATATATAGCGGCGTCGGCTGGCACGTTCTTGGCTTCCTGAGCCGTTATGGCTCCGAGGAAGGCATCAGCACCGGTTCCGGCATCTGGCTCCTCGCCGGGATCGAGCATCTGACCCCCTTGCCCGCATTCGCCGCCGGTCTGTATTTCGCCGCGTTGGCCATGTTGCTGGCCGCACTGGGCGCCCGTATCGCGTTTGTGCGCCAGCCGAACGATCCGGTCGCGATCTGCGCCGCCGCCGGCATCATGATGGCTGTCCTGACATTCGGCATCAGTCCGCATTACCCCTGGTATTTTGCCTGGCTCCTCGTGCCTTGCGTGGTCGCACCCAGTCCGGCGATCCTATGGCTGGGTACGGCACCCGTGCTGATGTATCTCGACACGTATGGTGGTCGTTTTGTCTGGCCATCCGTTCTCTATGTGCCAGCCATCGTGCTGGCACTGGCTGCATACCGTCGTCCCACCACCACCATCGCTCCGATCGAGGGAACCACCTGATGTCCGCGACAACCCTGCAGGACCCACGCCGTTACTTCGAATCCATCACGGCGGACCGGAACGATATCGCCGCCAGTCCGCCCGTGTGCCTCTATCTGGAGGTCACCAACCGCTGCAACCTGCTATGCGAAACCTGCCCCCGCACCTTTGAGGAACTGGAGCCCCCGGCCGACATGAGCTGGGATCTGTTCACCAAAATCGTCGATCAGGTTCCCAACGTCGCCCGCGTCGTGCTGCATGGCGTGGGCGAACCGATGTTGGTCAAGAACCTGCCAAAAATGATCCGCTATCTGAAGGATCGCGGCACCTACGTGCTGTTCAACACCAATGGCACGTTACTCAATCCAAAGAAGTTCCAGGAGATTATCGATACGGGGCTGGACGAACTCCGCGTGTCCCTGGATGCCGCCGACCGAAAAAGCTACGCCGCCATCCGGGGCAAGGATTTTTTCCCCCGCATCGTCCGCGACGTCGGAAAATTCATCGCCTATCAGCAGCAGATGGGCGTAACCCATCCGCGCGTGTCGTTATGGCTGACGGGACTGAAAGAAACCATTGACCAGTTGCCCGCATTCGTCCGCCTGTCCGCGTCGATGGGCGTGAAAGAGGTGCATTTGCAACGTCTGGTGTTCGACGAAGCCGGCTTTGGCAAAGCCCGCGCGGAATTTTCGTTATTCGAGCAAACCCATAATGCGGAGCAAGCGGCAATCGAAGCCGCCCGGGCCATCGGGGCCGAACTCGGCGTGACATTGGATGCCTCCGGTGCCACAGAACCGGGCCTGAGCCTGAAGCGCGCGGCCGGCGACAAACCCTGGGCAACCTGCCGGCGCCCCTGGTCGCTGATGTATTTCACCGCCCACGGACGCGCCTTGCCCTGTTGCATCGCGCCATTTTCAGCCCGGGGGTACGAGAATTACACCCTTGGCGATGCAACGCAGGAGACGTTGAGAGACATCTGGAACAGTCCGGCCTATCGCGGTTTTCGCACATCGCTGCTGGGTGAAACGCCGCCGGCACCATGCCAGAATTGCGGGCTGCGATGGAGTTTGTAATGTCACCCCAGCCGGGTAGGCAGGCAGAGGGGGGCCTGCGCCTTCGCAAACCATGACACCTTCGCCACGCCCATCCCAGCGAAACTCCGGCGATACCCGATCCCACAGCCGCATCGTTTCTTATCCCCCTTTATCCCTTTCATCCGTCTTCAAAAAACCGTCCCCAAGGCCCCATCCGATCATGACCACCCCCCAAGTATCCGTCGTAATCCCCACCTATAACGAAGCCGCCTCAATCGGCGCCGTTATCCGCGAACTCCCACCCAACCTGACCTGTGACATAATAGTAGCCGACGGCGGCAGCACCGACGGCACCCAAGCCATAGCCCGTTCCACTGGCGCAACTGTCCTGGACGCCGGCAAGGGCTACGGCCGCGCCTGTCAGGCCGGAGCCAACGCCGCCCAAACCGCCATCATCGTCTTCCTGGACGGGGACGGCGCCGACCGAGGCGACCTGCTGGCCGAAATCGCCGGCCCCGTCCTAGCCGGCACCCACGATTTCGTCCTGGCCTCCCGCACACTCGGAAAACGCGACTCCGGCTCAATGCTTTGGCATCAGGTCCTGGCCGGGCGGATTGCCGGATGGGGAATGGGCGCCCTTTACGGCACCCCCTACACCGACATGTGCGCCTTCCGGGCAATCGGTCGCGAGGCCCTCAATCGGTTGCACATGCAAGAGATGACCTACGGCTGGAACATCGAAATGCAGATGAAAGCCGCCCGTTCCGGCCTCCGGACCCTGGAAATACCCGTCCCGTACCGGTGCCGTATGGGCGGCGAATCGAAAGTGGCCGGATCGTTACGCGGCACGCTGCGCGCGGGCAGCAAGATCGTTTCGACCTTCGTAAGAGTGGCAGCTACGTCAAGCTGAAGCCGGTCAGGCCCTGGCCAACATCGTCCCATGCGATGCCAGCGCCCGATGCAGCATGTAAACCGGTATCGCCAGTACCGAAATGAAAGCCGCTGCCAGCAACCCGCCCTCGGGCCGCCCGGCATAGTCCGCCGCCAATCCGCACAGCCCGGGCGAAACCGTGCCGCCCAAATAATACAGCGTATAAAACAGCCCCATCCCAACTGCCCGGTTTTCCGGCCGCGCGGACAAAGTGCCGACCGCCATGATCACACCCGGCTGGATAGCACCCACCACGCCAAGCAATACCGCCCAGGCAACCGGCCCGCCGCTCAGGGCCGAACCAATCATTCCGATCACCAAAGCCAGCGTTCCGATCAGGAATACATTGAACCCGCCAAACCGCGCGGCAAGACCGCCTCCGGCAAGCGTTCCCGGCACATTGCCCCAGGTGACGATGGTCATGACCAGCGCGACGATCCCCGCACCGTATCCCTGGAATGACAGGCTGCTGGGCAAATACGACGCAAAGGCAGCAAACCCCGACGTGTAAACCGTCCATATCCCGCCCGCGATCAGCAGCAACCCACATTCCCGCCTGCTCGGCAACGAAAACCGCCGAGGCACCGAAGCAGCGTGCGATGGCATCCGGTAACTGACCAAAAACAACACCAACGCCAAACCCGCGGGAACCGCGTCGGTCAAAAATGCCGCATGCATCCCAAAATCGGCCAGCACCGGCGGCAACACAAGCTGAGCCAACCCCATGCCGATCGGGAAAGCACAGACCGATACGCTGATACCGATCATGAAACGCGGCCCAACGAACCAATCGGCGATAATCTTGCCCTGCAACACGATCATCGCGACCGCCCCGACCCCCGCTATCGTGCGCCCCGCCGCGATGCCGGCCGCGGTGTCCGCCCACCCGCTGACGCAGGCGCCGCCGGTCATCAGGGCCAGGCCAACGCCCAGCACCCAGCGATCCCCGAACCGCCGCCCCAACAGCCCCAACGGCAACGCCACGAACGTGCCCAACAGCATGTAAGCACCGATCAAGCCGCCAAGCTGGGCGTAACTAAGGCCAAATCGCCGCACCAACTCCGTTCCCAGGGACGCGACGGTCTGGAACTGGTAGCCGAACGCGATCCGGGCAAGCGCCAGCGACGCGAGAATCATCCACGACCGAACGTGCATCCGTTTCCTCAGACTCCATACCGGTTCCGCACCGGATTGGCGCAACCCTATCCAGCGGCGGCAGGCATGAAAACCCCCGCGCACTGAAATCGCCGGAGCAGCCGAACCACAGAACGCAAAACCCACCCCAATCCCTCGGCCCCAATCCCTCGGCCCCAATCCCTGGCCCACAAACCAATGCCATCGATTTTACAAACCCCGGTAGCACCGGACGGCTGGCGAGACTATCTTGCATGCATGCCCGACACACCTGCCTTCCTCGATAGCGGCCGCCCGCCGGTCCCAGACCTTGTCATCCCGCGCGGCGCCCTGCCGTTCTTCCTGCCCGGCCGTCCGGTGCGCGGCCGTCTGGTGCGCCTTGGCCCCCTGGCCGAGGCCCTGCTGTCCCGCCACGACCATCATCCAGCCGTCAACCGTCTGGTCGGCCAGGCCCTCGCCCTCGCGGCCGGTCTATCGTCCGCGTTGAAATTCCGTGGTTCGTTCAGTTTGCAGGCCAAAGGCGACGGCCCGGTCACCATGCTGCTCGCCGACTGCACGGATGCCGGAGAATTGCGCGGTCACGCCATCACCAACCCCGAGAAACTCGACGCCCTCCTGGCCCGCAACCCATCGCCCTCCGCCAAAGCATTGCTCGGCGACGGCTACCTCGCCTTCACGGTCGATCCTGGAAACGAGCAGGACCGGCACCAGGGAATCGTCTCCATCGAAGGCGCGTCCCTGGCCGAAATGGCGCTGCATTATTTCGACACCAGCGAACAGCTCCGTTGCCAGGTGCATCTCGCCTGCGAGCAAACTCCGGGCGGCTGGCGCGCCGGGGCATTGATCCTGGAGAAAGTCGCCGGCGCCGGCGGCCTTCTTTCCGAAGGTGACGACATTGAGATGGACCCGACCGAAGCGGGGCAGCAGGAAAGCTGGCACACAGCGTCCATACTCGCCGGCACCCTGACCGATCGCGAACTGCTGGATGACGCGCTGCCACCGGAAACGCTGCTGTACCGCCTGTTCCATACCGAGGGCGTGGCGACCGATCTCGCCCGCGCCCTGTCGTTCGGCTGCCGCTGCTCCCGCGCCAGGCTGGCAGGTATCCTGGAAGCTTTCCCGGCCGAAGACCTGGATCACATGACCATCGAAGCGGATATCGTCATGACCTGCGAGTTCTGCAATTATGGCTTCCGCTTCCCCCGCCAAGACGTTCACGGGCGACCGTCCGGCACGCCGGCAACGGATAATGACTAGTCCATAACAAGACGCCACGACCGCACAGACCCCAGGAAGGACCGCGCGCCTCCATGCAAACCGGACACGTGACCCGCCGCCTCGCGCTATTGTTAACCCTAACCCTTGCCGCCTGCGGCAGCGAGCGGGAGCCGGTGTATGAACCCCTGCGCTACAACTACCTGCCGCCAATTCAGTTGAACGTGGCCTCGATCGATATCGAGCAGCGATTCTTCCCGTCCGGCGCGGCGCCCGATGTCAGCAATCTGGACCCCGTGCCGCCGGTGGAGGCGCTGAAGGCCATGGCGCTGGACCGGTTGCAGGCGTTCGGAACCGGCAACAAGGCGATACTCGGTGTTCTGGATGGATCGCTGACGCGACAGAACGACGTGGTGATCGGCTCGATGGCCGTATCCCTCACGATTCTGGACGATCGCGGCGCTCAGGTCGGTTACGCCGAGGCGCGGGTGCAAAGTCGCCACAGCGGCCGGATCAATGCCCTGCGCCCGGTGCTGTACGACATGACCAAAACCATGATGGCCGATATGAACATAGAGTTCGAGTATCAGATACGTCGCAGTTTGAAGGACTGGCTGACAAACGGCGCCGCCCCCGGAACCCCGGTGGAGCAAGCGCCGCTGGACCAGGATTCCCGGGATCAAACACCGCAATATCCCGAACGCTCAGACCGCATGCCCCGCGACCTGCGGCCATCGGTTCGCGGGCAATCGGGTGAGATACCGCTGGAGCAGGGATCGCTGGGCCAGTTGCCCCTGAGCCAGTTTCCCCCGGACGAACCACCCGCCTACGCACCCCCGCGCCGATAACGCGCGCCCCATCGGCTTCACGCCCCCGAACCCGGGCTTATACCACCGGCCAAATGTACTGACCGTTTGGCCCCTTCTCGTCATGGCAGGCGAAGACCTGCCATCCACGCCTTGGTCCGCACCAGCATCGCGATTCGTGGATGGTGACGGGTCAGAACATAAGGCCGTTGGTATGAGACCATGATCGGCACGGGCGGGGGTTCAACCTCAAACGATCATGGTCTCAGCGATGCCCGGGCAATGCATCCCGCCAACTATTCGGCCATGATCGTGGAACCCCGATTACCGATCATCGCCAGCAATTCCCGCCGAGTCGTCGGATCGTCGCGGAACGCCCCCAGCATCCGGCTGGTCACCATGGTAACGCCCGGCTTGTGAACCCCACGCGTTGTCATACATTGATGGGCCGCCTCGATCACCACGGCCACGCCCCTGGGCTCCAGGACCTCCTGGATCGTGTTGGCGATCTGCGCGGTCAGCTTCTCCTGTATCTGCAGGCGCTTGGCATAGGCATCCACGACGCGGGCCAGCTTGCTGATCCCGACCACCCGGCGATGCGGCAGATAGGCGACATGCACCCGCCCGATAATGGGCGCCATATGATGTTCGCAAGTGCTCTCCAGCCGGATGTCGCGCAACAGCACGATCTCGTCGTAACCGTCGGTTTCCTCGAACGTGCGCTCCAGCACCGCCACCGGATCGGTCGCGTAGCCGACGAAAAACTCCCGGTATGCGCGTGCGACCCTGGCCGGTGTATCGCGCAGACCCTCCCGGTCCGGATTGTCGCCGGCCCAGCGCAGCAGTGTGCGAATTGCCGCTTCGGCTTCCTCCCTTGAGGGAGAACCTTCCGTCGCCCCGACGTTTCCGGGGGGCTGGGCAGGTATGACGATGTTCACCGCGACGTATCCTCCGGCTGATTCATTGATTTCACATGGGGGCGGCTCACGGCCCCGCCAACCCGCATTGTGTCAGTTCAGTGAACCCTACCGCTTTGATGCGGGCTGTCCAGGCTGAAGGCCGGAATGGCGACGTCGAAACTTTCGCCGGACGACTGAACGACCATGTGATAAGCGCCCACCATGAAGCCCGAGGGCGTGTCCAGCGGCGTTCCCGACGTGTATTCGAAGCTTTCGCCGGGTTCCAGCACCGGCTGCTCCCCCACCACGCCGGCGCCATGCACATGCTGCGTGCGCCCGCGGGCGTCCGTAATCTGCCAGGTCCGCCGCATCAACTGCACCGGCTCGGTTCGCTGGTTCTCGATCTTGACGCAGTACGCCCAGACGAAATGATTTTCGTCTGGTTGCGACTGGTCGGCCAGGAAGAACGACCGGACCGAGACACAAACCTCGTGCGTGGTGCGGGAATAATCCGCGCGTGTATTTTCCGCCGAACGGACTGGCCGCTGCGGCTGGATGGCAGTAGAGGCCGAACGCTTGGTCCGGCCCGATTTGGGATCCTCGATTGACATGACGCCTTCTTGCCTTGGCCGAACGTGAAATCAAGAACCAATCCATCGGATTTGTCCAGCACTGCGCCCAACACCAGCAGGCGAGCACCGTTGCCTGTGGTCTTCCTCACGAATCCCTTCATTTTTTTCATACCAGCTATAGCGTGAATGCGGCACGATTCTCTACAGCATGTTGAGTCTGGTGGATTAGTGGGGGGTGTCGTGGAGAAAGTGGAGCGTTGGCTTGGTGGACGGCTGAAGGATATTCGCGCGTTCAGTGACGATTTGTATGGGCATGACCTTCATGCCAAGCGGGTCGATAGCCTGGCCGGGGCGACGTTGGGTGTGATGACCAGCGCGTCGCTGGCGGTCGCGGTGATCGGCCAGGCACTGGCGCAGGCGCGCGGACTGGTGACCAAGCACGCGATCAAGCAGGTTGACCGGCTTCTCAGCAACCAGAATATCGACGTCTGGGACAGCTTCGCCCGCTGGGTTCCGCATCTGATCGGAGCGCGCAAGGAAATCGTCGTCGCGATGGACTGGACCGATTTCGATCGCGATGGGCAGACAACGCTCGCCCTTAATCTGGTGACCGGGCATGGCCGGGCCACGCCGCTGCTGTGGCTAACCATCTGGAAAGAGGAACTGACAGAGCAGCGCAACGATTTCGAGGACGCCTGCCTGATGCGGCTGAAGCAACTCGTGCCGCCCGGCTGTGCCGTCACGATCCTCGCCGACCGGGGTTTTGGCGACCACAAGCTGTTCGCGTTCCTTGATGAGCTGGACTTCGGCTACGTCATCCGGTTCCGCGGCAACATCCACGTCACCGATGCCACGGGCGAGACGCGCCCGGCCGCTGTTTGACAGGCAAGTCCGGCCGGGTTCGCAAACTACGCGGTGCCCGGGTCACGGCGTCGCACACGTATAAGGTCGGCGCGGTGGTCTGTGTCCATGCAAAAGCGATGAAGGAACCTTGGTGTCTCGCCGCCAGCAACGCCGAGGCATCGACCGCGATGCTGGTGAACCATTACGCCAAGCGATGGACCATCGAGCCTCATTTCCGCGATACAAAGGATCTGCGCTTCGGCATGGGCCTCAGCGCAACGCGTATCGGCGAACCAACAAGGCGCGATCGCCTCCTCCTCATCAACGCCTTCGCGATGGTGCTGCTGACGATGCTCGGCGCCGCTGGCGAAAGCCTCGGCATGGATCGATTGTTGAAGTCCAATACGTCGAAGATCCGAACGCACTCGTTGTTCCGGCAAGGCTGCATGCTCTACGAACTCATTCCAACCATGCCAGAGCACAGACTATCCCCGCTCATGGCCAGCTTCGCTGAGACCGTATCGCAGTGCCGGTCGTTCAGCGGACTTTTTGAGGTCGTCTAAAATGAGGGGATCAATGAGGTCCAGGTCGGCAAACCGGGCGCGGATGCCGTGATCACGGGTGATATGACCCACTCGCCCTTGCAGGCCCGCTATCCGGGCCTTGGCCTGCGCGTGGATTATAGTTCGCCGCAGGCCGGATGAAGCGTTGGGGTGACGGATTCAAGTTCGTCCCGGAACTTGAATCCGCCTGCTAATTTGTAAGAATTGGGCGAGACGCCCGCATCCACAGTCTGGTATCATGTAGCTGCAAAACAAACCGATACAGACTGAGTAAAAGGACGCGGGCAATGTCGCTTAAGGACACACTATCCACATATTGGGTCCGCATTCAAGAAGAACTTCTACCCTGGCTCGACGATACCACCTGTAGTCCGCTGAGTCGGCACCATAAGCAACTGGTCAGCGTCCTCGGGATGGTGCGGATCGAGGCGTTCCTGCCCTGTTGGGCTGGGCTTCCAGGCCGCCCGCCGTCTGAACGCGCGATACTGGCACGGGCTTTTGTCGCCAAGGCCGTGTTCAACTTTCCGACCACAAGTCTGTTGATCGAGATGCTGTCCGCCGACAAGACCCTACGTCGCTTGTGTGGCTGGCCGCGCGCGGGTGAGGTGCCCAGCGAGTCTACGTTTTCCCGGGCCTTCGCCGCCTTTGCGGCGAGCGCCCTGCCATCCAGGCTGCACGAAGCGCTGATCAAGGAGACCCATCCAGCGTTTCGTTGGCGCCAGCCAAACTGGCGAAACGCGAGGAGGCGGATCGCCTGGTCGGGCATATCTCGCGCGACAGCACGGCGATCGAAGCGCGCGAGAAGCCAGCGAAATCTGACCGGACCAGGCCGCTCGAACAGCCCAAACGCCAGCGTGGCCGCCCTCGCAAGGGAGATATCCGGCCCGCCGAACCGCCGCGCCGGATCGAACGCCAACTCGGCATGAGCTTAACCGCGATGCTGGCAGAATTGCCCCGGTACTGCGATGTCGGCACCAAGCGGAATGCCAAGCGGTACCAGGAAACCTGGACCGGCTATAAGCTGCACATCGACACTGCGGACGGTGAGATTCCCATCACTTGCGTGCTCACGGCAGCGTCCGTGCATGATAGCCAGGTTGCCATTCCGCTCGCCACCATCACCGCAACGCGGGTCACCAACCTCTACGATCTGATGGACAGTGCCTACCATGTCCCGGAAATCGCACACCATAGCCGCACGCTCGGTCATGTCCCGATCATCGACATCAATCCGCGCAGGACGCCAGGATTGAAGCAGGAACTGGTGCAGGAGGCGAAGCGCCAACGTTTGGTCGGGCATCGGATGGCGGAAGATATTCGCTATGGCGAACGCAGCACCGTCGAACGCGTCAACGGTGGACTGAAAGACAATCACGGCGCCCGCACCGTGCGTGTGCGCGGACCGGAAAAAGTGATGTGTCATCTGATGTTCGGGGTACTCAGCTTCACGGTCCTACAGATGATACGTCTCGTTTCGTAGCGCCGTAGTGTTGGTTCCGTCGTCATCTTGCTCCTGCCCGCAGGCGCAGGCTCGCCACCGGCTTGCCTGAAGCGAGTGAAACGTTGCGAATATCGACGGAGGCAACCGAAATCGAGGCGAATGACCACAATTCGGTGTCGCGTTGGGAGGCCGGTCGGATATTGGTCAGGCTGCGCGGGTGGAGTTTTGCAAGTGGCTCAGAGCCAATGTTTAAGTCGTTTTCCGTGTAACTCCGTTCAAACACCGTGTCACTCCGTGTGCGCTTGATGACTTTCCCGCAAATGGCACCAATCCGCGGGCATGGCCCAGGTGCCGGCCACAAACATACGCCGTTTGCTGCAGTCCGTTTCGGCAACTTTTCAGTTGATCGTCCTGCCCCGGCGTGGGCTGCACCGTGTCCGGGCCAAGACGGCGAACAGAGAAATTGCCTCCCCTGCTCGCTTATCCTAAACCAATGGGAACACGCCCGGTCATGACGACGAAGAAGCGGTCCAGCCGTCAAAGAGACGGCGTGACGCTTTCCCTCAGATTTCTTTACGACCCATCATTCCCGACATTGTCTCCGCCTGACGGATCGCCAGAGCCACGATCGTCAGAGTCGGATTGCACGCGGCACCCGAAGTGAATTGACTGCCGTCCGAAACGAACAGGTTCTTTAC
>JANXLQ010000320.1 GCA_025355085.1 Rhodopila sp. | reverse complement strand
CAAAACAAGAACCGCTGACTTCCAGGTCAACATCGAACCACGACACTGACCATTCGCAACGGACCGTGATCGACCCGTGGACGTTGCCCTGGTCTTATACCAACGGCCTTATGTTCTGACCGTTCGGCCCCTTCTCGTCATGGCAGGCGAAGGCCTGCCATCCACGCCTTTGTACGAACCAGCATCACGAGATGTAGATGTCGCCTTTCGCTTGCAATGACGACAATGGGCCGAACGGTCAATATATAGGCGGTTGGTTTTACGCCCCCTCGGTCTTCCCGGTATGCAACTTCATCCGCATGTGGTCCGGCACGTCCTGTCCAACATCGGTGAACGCCTTCGCCAACGCCTTCATCGACGGCCCAAATATCCCGGCACGGTTCTCGCTCGCCCACTCCCGCGACGCGATTGTCGTATCCAGACTGCCCTGGAACCGCGGCATTACCCACCGCGCGAACAGCTCGTAACTCCGCAGCGTCTGCTCCCGGTTCGCCCACTCATGCGCTCGGAATAACACCGCCCCTGCCCCGCCGCCGGTGAAACCAAGCAGACGCTCGATCCCGGCGATAAGCGTTTCCGGCGAACCGACCAAAGTCGATCCCGCCGCCAGCCCCTCGGCCAGCGGATTTTCGCTGCGCATCGGCGGCCGCCCGAGCGTCTCGCTGAAATACGACAGCGTCTCGATCCGCTCTCCGCGACGGACCTCTTCCATCGCCAGTTCGTCGGTTTCGGCGCAGTGCATGTTGATCACCAGACGCCAGTTATCCCGGTTCATGGTCTTGCCGTGCTTCGCCGCCTCGGCCTCACCCATTTTCCAGTAGTTGGCGAGATTGGCGGACCCGCCCGGCAGTCCGGCGCCCAGCGACAACAGCCCAACCCCGTGCTTGCCCGCCGCCAGCACGCCCGATGGAGTCGTGGCACTCGCGACCGCAATCGGGAAGCCGCCCTTGGTGTAGGGTTTCAGGTGCAACCGAGCGTCCCGCAGTTCGAACCAGTCGGTCTTCATGGTGACCGGTTCCTTGCAGGCCAGCAGCGCCATGATCGCGGTCAGCGACTCGTCCATCATGCCGCGCTGCCGCTCCGCGTCGATGCCCATCATATACGCATCCGACACCAGCGCGCCCGGCCCGCAGCCTAGCATCGCCCGGCCGCGCGTCATGTGGTCCAACTGCACGAACCGTTGCGCCACCAGCAGCGGGTGGTGATACGGCAGACTGGTCACGCCCGAACCCAGCATGATGTTGCGGGTCTTTTCCGCCGCCACACCGATGAAGATTTCGGGGGAGGCGATAATCTCCCAGCCCGCCGAATGATGCTCGCCGATCCACGCCTCGTCATAGCCGAGGTGATCAAGCCACTGGATCAACTCCATATCCCGCCCGAGGGCGAGTGTGGGGTTGTCGCCGACCCGGTGGAACGGGGCGAGGAAGATGCCGAAACGCAGGCCCTCATGGATTGCCATGCGGATGTCCTTTCAAGAATGATGCCCGACCGTGGCCAACCGAGGCAGATTGGTCAAGCCGGAACCCCATTTTTTTAGACCGGACCGGCGCGCGCCGCACGCAGGCCAGTGCATAAAGCGTAGTAATAAAATTGCGTTATCCGAACGCCGCGAAGATCTCCTCCAACGCCTTGACCTGATTTCCGACGGCGGAGGACGGCACCAAAATCAGATCCCGCACGCCCGCATCGCGCCACGCCTCCACCCCGTCGCGTACTTTCGCCGCCGGCCCGAACAACGTGTTGTCGGCCAGCCATTTGTCGGAGAAACACCCCGGCACATCGGCCGGCCGTCCCTCGGCGATAGCCGTTTCGATCGCGTCCATCTCCTGCTGGTAACCGGCTTCCCGCCAGTAGTTGCGGTAGTTCGGCAGAAATCCGTAACTGGTCAGCGCCTTCCGGCAGACAGCCTTGGCGGCCTCCACATCGTCGCTGATGCAGGTCGGGATCATGTTGCCGATGAAGAAGCCGGGGTCGTTACGCTTCGCGTCCGGCAACGCCGCCAGCGACACCGCCATGTGGGATAACGACGCATTGGCGAACACCACGCCCTCGGCGATTTCCCCCGCCAGCGCCACCATCTTCTTGCGCAACGCCGCGACGATGATCGGCGGCAGGTCGCCCAGTCCTTCCTGAGCGCGGAATTTTTCCACGAAGTTGCGGATGTCGCCCAGCGGCTTGCCCGGCGTCACGCCCATCCGCACATGCGACGGCCCGTGCGCGACTCCGATTCCCAACCGGAACCGGCCGCCGGAGATTTCATGCATCACCGCGGCACTTTGGGCGAAATCGCCGATGGTGCGCTGGTAGATCGGCGCGATCGCGGTGCCGAACGCGATGCCGGTGGTGTTCCAGGCCAACGCCTCGCACAGCGACATGTTGCCGAACATGCTGGGGGAGTAAATGCCGGCAAAACCCCGGCGCTCGATCTCCTGCGCGATCTCCACGGTACGGCGCCGGCGTCCGGGAACGGCGACAAGGGCAATTGCAGGCAGGGTCTGGGCCATGGGACGTTCCTCTCGATGTTTGCGCCCAAAGATATCCTGCCATTATGTTGGTCCGCAATGCGACAGCAGTTCTCATTTTGGCAAAGCGGCGACGGTGTCTCCAGCCGTCATGGTACGCGAAGGCGCGCCATCCACGGTCTTTTCTGTTCCAGGGCGCCAAAATGAGAACTGCTGGCAATGTGAAGAAGAATTCACACCGGCAATTGGCAAACGATAGTATTCCGTTGCCGATACAGGGGGCGTAACACCATGAATTTTTCACGGCGCGGGCTCTTTGCCGTTGCCCCGGCGATCGTGGTCGCGGCCGTTGCGACGCCGGAAGCCGGTGTTGCCGCGACCACGACGGACCTTGCCGTGTCGTGCGATTCAGCAGCTGCCCCCGCCGTCTTGTCCGCCGCGAAAGCATACCGGACCAGAACCGGCGTGCGGGTGCGGGTGTTCGCGACCGCGCCCGGCCTGTTGCTGCCCCAGATCGAACGCGCAATTCAGAACGACATCGTCTTTACCCAAATTGCCACTATCGATCAGGCCGAAAAGAAAGGTCTGGTGGCCCCCGGGGGCCGCGTCGGCCCATGGCGAAACCGTTTGGTGATCGCCGCCGCGCAGAACCCTGCCGGCCCCGAAGGCTCATTCGCGGTACCCGATCCTTCCCCAGCCTCCGACATCGACGGCATCGCCATTTTGCGCCGCCTGGGCACGCTGCCCGTCTCGATGATCGGCGTTATCGACACCGGGGCTGTGGCCTGGACCCTGACCAACGGCGGCGCCCGCCAGGGTCTGCTGCATGCAACTGAAATCGCCGACGACGACCGCCTGCACGCCATCGCCCCTGTGCCGGATGAGGTCTGGCCGCCAATCCTGTATGCCGCCGTCGTCACCAAGCTCGCCCGTCGCGGCGATCCGGCTGCCTTCCTGACGTTTCTCGATAGCGCCGATGGGCAGGCCTCCCTGCACGCCGCCGGATTGGAAACCGCCGCATGAGCACCCCGGGACGCGAAATCCAAACCCATTCGATCGCTATCCGCATCACCCACTGGCTAATGGCCTTGTCGATCATTATCATGATCGGCAGCGGCTGGCGCATCTACAATGCCAGTCCGATCTTCGGTTTTACTTTCCCCGAGGCTATAACCCTCGGCGGCGACGTCGAACAGGCGCTCGCCCTGCACAACGATCCCGGTGTTGCCAGCGCCATCGCCTGGCACTTCGCCGCGATGTGGCTGCTGGCCTTCAGCTATCTCGGCTTCATGCTGTGGAACATTGTCTCCGGTCATTTTTGGCGCGACTTCCTGCCGATCGGCCCCGCTTCGTTCTGGCGCGATTTCGTGGCGGCGGCGACATTCAAACTACAGCACCGGCTGGGCGAGTATAACGTCGTCCAACGCGTCGCCTATTGGGGGGCGCTCGGGGCGGTCGCCATGATGCTGCTGTCCGGCATCGCCATCTGGAAGCCGGTTCAGACCTATCCCCTGGAAACGCTGTTCGGAGGGTTCCAGGGTGCCAGGATTGTTCACTTTGTCTTCATGACGGCGATTGTCCTGTTCATCGTCATCCATGTCGCCCTGGTCATATTGGTGCCGAAGACCTTCGTCGCGATGACGCTGGGACGGGCAACCGCGAAACCGCGTAAGGGAGGCATCTGATGGACATCGAACGCAGGCGCCTGTTCGGCGGAGGGCTGTCGCTCGGCGCCCTTACCATGCTGACCGGCTGCGACATCAGCGACAGCGACGCGGTGCAGGCGACGCTGGGGGCGGTGTCGCGCTGGAACGACCGGGTGCAGGCGGCGCTGTTCGACGCCGACAGGCTGGCCCCGGTCTATGCCGAGAGCCAGGCGGTGGCGGA
>JANXLQ010000271.1 GCA_025355085.1 Rhodopila sp. | reverse complement strand
GACCTTGGCGACGGTGCCGTTTTCTTCGGCAGTACCGACCAGGGCGTTAAGGCGTTCCGGACGGTTGAATTTGATCCAGAGGATGCCGTTGTCCTCGGGTTCGTAGAGTAGGTAATCGACCAGTTTTGGTCCCATGGTTTTATCCTTAGACTGGTTTTGTAGCATTGCACTTCATCGTCATGGCCTGGACGAGCCGTGCCATGACGGGGGTGAAAGCGATAGCCTGTGCCCCTACGCGAACGACTCGGTCATTGCTGAATAGACCAAGGTGCGCAGGTCGCGGCGCAGCGTTAGGCGGACGTCGCTGCCGATGACCTGAGTCATAAAGACGACGGCCAGGTCTTCTTTGGGATCGATCCAAAAGGCGGTGGAGGCAGCGCCGCCCCAGAAGAATTCTCCAAGCGTGCCGGGCAGGCGGGTTTTGGCGACATCAATGTTGACGCCGCACCCGATGGAGAAGCCGACTCCGGAATAACCAGCCTCGCTGAACATTCCCGGTGGAGCCATGTGTGCCAGTTCTTTGTTGTCCGGCAGGTGGTTCAGGCTGAACAGCGCGACGGTCTTGGGGCTAAGGATTTGGACGCCCTCCAGCGTGCCCTTGCCCAGCATCATGCGACAGAACCGCATGTAGTCGTGTGCGGTGGACACCAGGCCTCCGCCGCCGGATTCCAGATTGGGCGGCTTGGCGTAGGTGCTGTTGCCGGCATCGTCTTGCAGTTTGATGCCTCCGCCTTCAGCGGGTTGGTAACAGGAGGACAAACGATCTTGTTTCTCGGGTGGGCACCAGAACGCGGTGTCGGTCATACCGAGCGGTTGGAAGATATTGGTGCGGAGGTAGTCACCAAAACTCATGCCGCTGAGTTTTTGGACCAGATACCCCATGACGTCGATCGATACGGAGTAGTTCCATTGCGTGCCGGGGGAGAATTCCAGCGGCAGGACTGAGAGTTGGTCGATCATGGCGTCCAGGCCGCCCTCGGTGGTCATGGCAGCCACGCCGACGCGGCGGTAGGCGGCATCGACGCTGGTGCGGTTCATGAAGCCGTAGGTTAGGCCGGAGGTGTGCGTGACGAGGTCCACGACCTTCATGGGGCGGATGGGCGGGGTGGTGATGAAGGATTGCGGGCCGCCGACGAGGGAGGCGATGCCGGTGGCGTAAACCCCGAGGTTTTTCCATGACGGAATGTGGGTTGCGACGTCGTCGTCGAGGCCGATCAGGCCTTGCTCCGCCAGCATCATAAGGGCGATGGCGGTGATGGGCTTGGTCATGGAGTAGATGCGGAAGATGGCGTCTTCCCGCATCGGTTTGCGGCGTTCGAGGTCGATGTAACCGGTCATGCCGGTGTGGACGATTTCGCCCCGGCGGTAGATCTGGGTGAGGATGCCGGGAAGGTGGCCGGTCTCGACGTACTTAGTGGCCATGACGTGGTCGAGGCGGGCCAGGCGTTCGGTGGATAGGCCGGAATGGATCATAGGGTGCCTCCCTGGGGTGGTTTGTTGGGGTAATAACCGGGGAGGGAAGGGGGTTTGTCAAACTGCCCGGCGGCGATACCGGACGGGTGCGTTGCTGCTGTTGGTTTGCTGGCGGGCGAATAATCTTGACGGTAAGGTATCTGCACCTTACTTTTGGAGAGCGGAGGTAAGCATGGGCAGGCAGGCGACCTTGAAGGTTACAGCAAAGGGCCAGATCACACTTAAGCGGGACGTGCTGGCGCATCTCGGCGTTCATCCCGGCGACAAAATTACCGTTGATCTGTGTTCGCAGGGTGGTGTCGTGATGAAGGCGGCCCCGTCTGGAACCATCGAGTCGTTTTTCGGCAGCCTGCCGGACAAGGGGCGGCCGGTGTCGATCGAGGATATGTCCAAGGCCATCGCGGATGGATGGGCCGGGAAAATCCGGTGAAGATTACCCCGGATACGAATGTTTTGGTCAGGGCGGCGGCGGCTGTCCGGGATGCAGCGAGTAACGACGGTATCCAGGCCGCTCAGGCGCGATCGTTGCTTCGCGATGCCGAGTTAATTGCGATAACGGCACCGGCCCTCTGTGAGTTCGTTTGGGTTTTGCAGAGTGTTTACAAATACTCGCAGTCGGAGATCGGGCAGGCAATACGGACGTTGAGTTCGGTGGCATCGGTGGTCTGCGACCGGCAGATGGTGGAGGCCGGGCTTCGTGTGCTTGATCAAGGCGGGGATTTTGCGGACGGCGTAATCGCATTCTCGGGGGTTGCGATGGGTGGGGATATGTTCGTGAGTTTTGACCGTCAGGCAGTGCGGATACTGCAAAAGGCTGGGCAAGAGGCTCGGCTGGCGGGCTGAGGTTATTTCGGAGGCGTGCCCGGAGTGATCGTTGACTACAGCCAGTGCTCATTGATCGAGTGTCATCCCGTCAGTGAAACGGGGGCAAACGGCCAAAAATTTAGGTACGTCTCGGAATTGCCCA
>JANXLQ010000261.1 GCA_025355085.1 Rhodopila sp. | reverse complement strand
CAATTATATCAGCAAGTTATACTACTGGCCCGCTATCTCCTAACGCATTGATTCCATTTTATTTTCCGAAAATGAGGGGATGAATGAGGGCACAACACAGTTCCCCACTGCCAAATCGTTGATTTTTAGTCCGGACATAATCGAAATCTATTGTGCAGCGATCAGCGCGATCCAAAAATCGCACTGCCCACTCTTACCCAGGTCGCACCGCAGGCAATGGCTATCTCAAAGTCCGCTGACATACCCATCGATACCGTCGCCAGACCATGACGTGCGGCGCGATCGGCCAGCCAGGTGAAATGCGGCCGAGGGTCTTCATCGTGCGGCGGCACGCACATCAATCCTATCAATGCTTCGCCGAAACGGGATTTACAGTCATCGATGAAACGATCGGCATCGTCCCGGGCGATGCCTGACTTTTGCGGCTCCTGGCCCGTGTTGACCTCAATCAGCAGTTTTGGCGTGCGGCCTTCCCTGGCGATGGCTGCCGCAATCGCATCTGCCAGTTTTGGACGGTCGAGCGACTCGATCGCATCCGCGATTCGCACCGCGTCACGCACTTTGTTGGTCTGCAACCCGCCGATAATATGCAGGCTCAGGGGATATTTCGCTCGCAGTTCAGGAAATTTCACAGCGGCTTCCTGAACGCGGTTCTCCCCGAACACCATTTGGCCGGCGGCTAGCGCGGCGGCAACCGCTTCGATCGGTTTGGTTTTCGACACCGCAACCAGCGTGATGTCTTCCGGCCGCCGGCCTGCCGCGATGGCGGCACTGGCGATGCGGTCCTGGACGCGGCGGAGGTTGTCGGCGATCTGGTCGGTCATGACGGACTAATACGCCGAATACTGCTTTTCTTCCACCAGCGAAGATCGCAGTGCCCGATTGAGCGCCAGCTTGATACGGCCCCGTTCATCGTTCTCATGATAAACCGCACGGGCCAGGGCGACGAAACCGGGGCCAAAATCGCCGCTGGCCTCCTTTTCGCGAACCATATCCTCGATCCGCCACAAGCGCATGTTCACCGCGATCAGCGCTGCCTCCAGTTCCCGGGGTGCAGGCGGTGGCGAACCGGCTGCCTGTCTCAGCAGTGCGAGTTCCTTCGCCGCGTTGGCGCGGGCTTCGGGTACGCGCAGCCGCCGGGACTTGATTTGCAGGATCGCGATCTTGTCGAGCAACTCGCCCCATGACACCGGGATCATTGGATCGGTCATTGCGGCAGAGCCCCTCTCATCGCGGCGAACACCTGTTCCCAGTCACCATCGACGGTCTGCCGGAACAGCCGCATCGCCGGATACCAGGGGCTGTCCGACCGACCAAGCATCCAACGCCAGTCGGGGACCAGCCTAAGGGCCACCCAGACCGGCCGCCCGAGTGCCCCGGCGAGATGCGCTATCGACGTGTCGGACGTGACGATCAGGTCCAGATTCGCCATCACGGCCGCTGTATCGAGAAAAGCGTCCGGGCCGGCATCCAAGCCATCCAGCGTCTCGACGTGAAAGCCCACTGCGGCGAGTTGATCCTCACCGTCTCCCTTTTGCAGGCTGATCAGGCGGACTCCGGGCACACTGGCCAACGGCGCGAAGACGCTCAGGGGTAGCGACCGTCCCTTGTCCTCAAACCGCCCGGGGAAACCTTGCCAGTTGATGCCGATGCGGAACCCGTCGGAGCCGATTCTGTCTTTCCAGGCGGTTACGCGATCGGGTTCGGCGAATAGATACGGAGGTTCGACGGAAGGGACATTTGTACGGGCCGGCAGGCTCATCAGCGGGATAACGGCATCGAAGGGCGGCGAGGGTGCGCCGGTTGGGATCATCGGCGGCAGGGCCTTGTTGCTGGACAGCAGGCGGATCAGGTGCGGCGGTGCCTCAAAGATTACTTTCCCCTGAGTGGCAGGAAGGTAACGAACGAACTGGATGACGTCACCCAGCCCCTGCTCGGCGTGGACCAGCAAGGTGCGCGCGGCGAGCGGTTCACCCAGCCATTGCGGTTGGGGGAACGCGCGGGCCGGAATGGCACCGGCGCGAAAGCGGTGTTCCCATCCGGCCCGGGCTTCTTTGGTGCGACCAAGCAACAGCATCAACAGGGACCAGTTATACTGTAGGATGGAGTTTTCGGGGGCGCGTCGAATGGCTAAGCGCAACGTGTCTTCGGCATCGGCGAATGCGCCGCGTTCCTTTTGCACGCTGGACAGGTTGACCAGGGCTTCGGGTTCCGCCGGCGCCTGACGGAATTCGTGTTCGGCCTCTGCCAGCCGGTTCGTCTGGCGGAGGGCCAGACCAAGGTTGTTGTGAATATCGGGCAGATTCGGTTTCAGGCGTAGCGCGGTGCGGTAGGCTTCAAGTGCCTGTTCGGGTTGGCCGGCGTCGCTGAGCGCGTGACCCTGGACCTGATGCGCCTCGGCATTTTGCGGGCGGGTGTGCAGGATTTGGCGGGCCATCCGCGCGGCATCATCCGGGCGGTTCAGCGCAAGCAAGGCGTTAGCCAGGGCGATCTGGAAATCGGCCGACGGTTTCAGGGCGATGGCCTGGTTCAGCAGCATTTCGGCGACGGCGCACTGGCCGGATTGCAGGGCGAGCGCACCCAGGGCGTGCAGCGCCTCCGCATGGCGCGGTATTGCTGCCAGCACCTGACGGTAAATCTGTTCGGCCTCCGCCAATCGGCCAGCCATGTGAAGCTGCTGACCCTGCCGAAAATAGGCGTCGATCTGTTGCGACCGCTTGCTCATGGTGGTTGAGTAGCGCCCGAGCGCGGAAGCGCGCAATGATGGGTTTTGGGGCGGAGAGACGGGACATGAGCGAACAGCGGACAGAAGCGTGTGCTGCGTTGATGCGGCAGGCACGGGCGATTGTGGATGCGAACGGCACCGGCGAGGCGGCGCTGGAGCAGCTTAAGGGATTGCTCGTCGGGTTGGCCAATCGAGGCGAGGCGCTGTTCCCGCCCGGCGATTTCGCGATGCCGGATGCGCAGGGGCGCAACCATATTCTGGCAGTGGAGGATAACGATGGAATGGGGCTGTATCTGACCATCGGACTGCCCGGGAAGGAAGCCGCGCCGCACGACCATGGCATCTGGTGCGTGAATGCAGCGATCTCTGGGCGGGAGGTGAATAAGTTCTACCGGCTGACCGATGGTGCAAGCCGTGATCGGTACTCGGCGATCGAGGAAATTGGCGAAGCGATGGTGGAACCCGGCCAGGGTATGGCGATGACCGACCATACGATCCACGCGACCGAGGTGCTTGGCGACGTCCCGGCGATCGGATTGGCTCTTTACGGATATGCGCTGGCTCGGTTTCCCGCTGTCGTTTGGTATCATTCGGAGTTTGCCAGCGCGCGGGCCTGCGTCAGCCGCCGGGCGGAGGCGGCATGATGGGGTTTAACGTTACGATCGCCAATACCGGAGCGACGATCGATTGTTCTTCCGGCCAGACGGTGCTGCAAGCCGCGGTCGGGGCTGGTGTGGATTATCCTTATGCCTGTGCGACCGGGAATTGCGCGAACTGCATTTCCGAACTGCGGGCGGGAGAGGTTTCGATGTTGCCCTACAGCGACAACGCCCTGACCGCCGGCCAGCTTGCCGACGGCAAGATATTGGCGTGCCGGGCGCGGCCGTTGTCGGATGTGGAGGTTGTTTGGTTGGGGCGGGGGCGGAAGTAGCCCGTCCCGGGCGCGTTTCGGTAGCCGGCGCCGAGGTATCGGTTCAGCAAGCGGCCGGCGTTCGGCATGGAACTGCGGCGGTTCTTGCCGAGGACTTACGATTTGAAGGCGATTTGCGACTACGGCGTTGGACCGGATACTGTCGTGCCGCTGGAAAAGGCGGCTGCGGCTGTGGACGAGGCGGAGCGGTTTTTGGAGTGTGTTGCTGGGCTGGTTGGGACATCGCGGCCGCCGGTATGACAGTCGCTGCCCCTTCCGAATGAGAAGCGACATCAATTTCCGCCTTGTCGCAGCGGTCCGCAAGCAAGCCGGTCTTCAGGGGGCCGATATGCGTTACCCAAACGCGATTCGGCCATCGCTTCGCGCACAGTCTCGCGCAAACCCGTTTCACCCGATCCTCTGGCGCCACGGTTCCAGGGCAGCTCGCTCAACAACGTCTCAAAAGCCGCTTCATGAGAATCAATCTCATCTTCTGAGACGTTTTCCTCAATCTTCTGGTCCACGCAAGCCGCCGGAACTTCGACCGGCGCCGCTGCGGGTCGCGGCGCCTGAAGCCGTCCGGCATCGGGATCAACCACCTTCAGCATAGACCGTTCGGCGACATGCAGGGACCAAGCGTCCTCGGCCACCGCGCCGTCGATCGCCTCCCGCTTCTGACGCACCGCCTGCACCCGCATCAGGCGCCCATGCACGGAAAGCGATGTCCGTACCATCGATCCGTACTGTGCGTTCAGCCGCATGACCAACCCGATGTCGCCTGCGTTCACACGAATCAGGCGCAACATCTCCTCTGCCTGGCCCCGGGCGGCGATGCAGTGGGCGGCGAGATCGGCCTCATTCGCGTTGACCGGCAGCAGCGCCGCCACCTTGGCGATGGCGGCATGGTTTCTGGCCCGCAGCCCTTCGGGCGTGTCATCAATCGGCGGCGGCAACAGGTCGGTAAGGGTGTACACGAGCTGGCGATACAGTCGGGTGGAAAGATCGGCGGCCGGACGCGGCGGGGGTAAGGTTTCCATTCCTGGAATGGTAGATTTATATAGGAAATAAGTCAAGGTCTGTTGGTGCTGTTCCGGTTCGGGATGTGTTGACGCCGGCCGGGGAGGCCGTCGAAGCGGTGGCGACGGCCAAACGATTTGTGGTTCATTTCGCCGCGCTGGTTGTCATGTCGTGACGTGGTCGTTGTGCCGTCCCCAAGAACACCTTGGCAGCGGTTTGGACACCGCAATCGGCAGGCCACCTGGTCTTGACGGAGACGACATGCGTTACCCCATCACGATTGAACGCGGCACTGAGATCACCGCCTTTGGGGTCGTTGTGCCCGATCTGCCCGGCTGCTTCTCGGCTGGGGATACATTGGGCAAGGCCATGGAAGGCGCCGGAGAAGCTGCCGCCGTCTGGATCGATGCAGTCCTTGACGCGAGCGGGTCTATTCCGGCACCGAGCGGCATGGGCGCGATCCGGCAGAACCCGGATTACGCGGGATGGATGTTCGGCGTGATCACGCTGGGTCAGGGGGCATCGCACGCCGAACGGGGCCGTGTCGCCTCCGACAAGTAGATGTTTTAGGGGAGCATGATGCGGTGGATCGTTCTTCGAAGCCGAGGGATATCCGTGGTTGGAACTTTTATGCCGTAGGTTTCGGTGGAAATCTTTGAGGTCGCCGCGAGGCGTTCCCGGGGTGGACGGGTTTGCCAGTATTGATATTCGCCGACCTTCATTGCGTCGAACGATGTAAATCGCCGGATCGGAAATCGAGGTCTCTGTTGCTGGAAGTGTGTCATTCTTTTCCGTTATCCGCGTGACCGCCGCTATCCGGGTCATCGACCGGTTCGCCGGTGTCCGGCGCATCAGCAGCAATGGTCGGGGATTGCCGATTGGCTTCGGAGGCGGCGGTTGCCGCCGCGCGGCGATAAAACTCGGCTACATTCAAGCTTTGTTGCCTGAGCCAGGCCTGTCTTTCAGGCGGCAATAGTTCCATCACCACATAGGGGCTCTGCTCCAACACCGATGCCGTGTCCGAATCCTGTGATCCCGAAGTTTTAGAATTGTCTTTCATTCGTTGAGTATAGCAGACGTAAAGCGCCGGACCACTGCCCGAATCAGGTATCAATCATCGCGCATGGAAAGTGATCGTTCCGGTAGGATTGGGCCGCATTCACTTTTGGGCGGCCCGCGCTGCTGCAATCACTCGGCGAAAAACCGGAGAGCCATATATTGGCAGGTCGCATAGCATTTGCGTCTTTTCAGCGACCTCCCCATAGGGATCGTTGCGAATTGCGGTGATTAGCGGCACCCAGTCGGGCATGCGGCCTCTCGCCAGGATGTCCTCAATGGCAGCGGTCGTAAAGTCTTCATGCGTCAAGTGACGATGCTTCATGGCTTTAGGCCCGGCAGTTTGCCCAACGGCGGCGTGTTGCCCTCGGCTTTTGCGTCCCTCCAGGCGTCGATCCTTGCTTTTGCCTGCTCGGAATCCGCTGAAGCATCGGCCGCTAGCGCCTGGGCGCAGGCGTTCAACAGCCAATCCGACAGGTCTCCGCATACGGCTGCCACATGGCTCCACTGGTCGAACGGCGGTTTTACGCCTTTGTATTCGGCGAGATTGACGCGATCCAGGTCATATGGCGGTGGCGCGGCGAGTTGCATGACCAATTGCGTCCGCACGGCCCAGGTGTCGCCGTTCTTCTGTGGATACAGTTCGTCCATACGCCATAGAGCGTGTCCGGCGGCCTCGATCCCCATGTGAGCGGCCAACGCCGCCAGATCGAGGTAATCCCGCGTGGCGTTCCGATCCAGGCAGAGGAACGCCTTGATACGCAGGACCTCTGGAAGTGTCGGCAGGGTCGCGTTGTGTTCGCCGACGCGCATGACCGTGGTTTCGAGCGGTTGATTCCGGCGTAGTTGGCGCACCCCGGTTTCGACACCGTCCAACGAGCCGAGGATCAGAACCGGTCGCCTGATGCGGGCGGTTTCCCAGCCGGCGACTGATTCTAACTGTTCAAAGACGATATCAAATCGATCGCGTAAATCGGGCAGGACATGATCGTGGTCGAACGAATGCCGATGCCCGGCGTATAGCGCCGATGCTGTGCCACCCACCAGAACCGCATCTGGCAGCACGGTTTGCAACCGGCACAGCGATTCCAGCACGGCTTCCCATGCTTGGTTTGTCGCATCTGGTTGCTTGTCGCTTTTGCTCATCGCGCCGACTGTATCATACCTGATCGGATAATGCAGCGGCGATCCACTACGAACCCAAACGTGAGTTTAGCGCTTCGACCAAACCATATGAACCAAATTTTCTTGCTACACTTCCGCGGTTAATTGGTCCCGTGCGGCGGTATCTTCCGTCGTCGTCTCACCTCGCTGACGTGCTGGCTGAAGCAGGCTCTTACAGATGCAGTATCTGGACTGCGGCGTTCAACACTGCGTATCGTAAAGTGAACACGCGCCATTTGCTGATAGTAATCAATGAATGCATGGTTCAATCCAGCTCCAGCTACAACACCAGCTACGGGAACCATTTGTGCTAACGCCTTCTCGGTCAGGACCACGGAAAACCGAGATGCAGCAGCCTTGATTAATGCCTCTATCGCTATATTGGTCATCCTCACAGGTGCGCCCCAGTAACCCACATCCACCTCGTCATCGTCAGTTTCGGGACCGCCGAAAGCGAAGACTTCGATGCAGGCCCGCTTTGTATCGTCGGATGCCAAACTTTCATCTGGGAAGGTACTGGCAATATCGGCGACCGAGCGCATTATGAACCCGGTTGTGACCGGCAGGTCCCAAATCAATCCAGGAGCACCAATAAGCCCTGCGCTTGCTCCACTCGCTCCGACTACAAGCTTAAGAAATCAAGGGCTTTCGGTCACGCGGGAATGATTGGTGCCTCGGCTAGATGTGGTCCGGGCACGAGTCCGGCTGGCAGGATTTTGCTCGCTCCGAGGATGTGCTTTTCCTGATCGTCGAAAAATATATGAGCACGTGTCGCACAAAGGATTGGTCCCTTTGCATGGCTTCCCACGAAATGAGCTTCGTCAGCTGGCGTCCCCCATGCTCGCAGTGTGCGAATTACCCGCTCGTGTGCGGGGGCGTTGCGTGCTGTGACTATGGCAATCCTAACTCGACTGGTGCCATCCTCCCGCATGAACATTTTGCGGATCTGAGCGAGCTTTGGGAGGAATGTTTTGCCGAAGGGGCCTCGGTCCATTGGTATGATTGCGTGGTCACGTTCGTGTTGAAGAAATTTCGCTAAACCGTGTTCCTTATAAATATTGTCTGACGCTTCGCTGAAAACCACTGAATCGCCATCAAGGGCAAACCTTACCTCATCCTCCCGTTCATCGTTGATTGCAGATGGGGCGGTGCCAAGCGTTGCGGCTGCAATGCCGGCCGCAGCGGCTTCCCGGACATCGCTTCCGTCATTGGATAGAAACAAATCGACGTTCCACGCTGTCGCGAAGGGCGCAAGTGAACGACCACTGATGAAACTCCCATGCTGGATTGGAAGTCGATAATGCTCAAATGAGTGAAACGCCCTCAGCGATAGGTCTGGCGAGTTCTTCGATAGCAGGATAACTTCAACTACAGGCGATGTCCCGTTTTCATTGAGCGCAAGCAGGCGTCGTGTCACCTCAAACGCAGCACCGGCTTTTAGTGGTTGCCTTTCTCGCTTAAGCTGCAATTTGGCATAGGCCTCCAGGCCCTCCTCCCTGAACACGCGATGTTCCTCCGTGAGATCGAACATCGCGCGGGTAGAGACACCGACGATAAGAGGAAGCTGCGGCAAGACATCGGCAGCGATCACGTCCGGCTCCTGAAAACTTTAAGCTGTGGGCCTACTCCCCCCCTACTGACAGGCCAAACATTCCTCATAATCCATCGCGTTCCCGCCCGTCGCCACAAGCGGCAAATCCCCCTGCCGCCGATCATTGGCTGGCAGTGTCGCCCCCAGCATCAGCCCGGTGAACGCCGCCGGAGCCACCGCCTTCTCGCTGACATTGTCGGCCCGAGCGATGGACAAACTCCGGCAGTAGTACAGCGATTTCACGCCTTTCTTCCAGGCCATGAAGTGTATCTGATGCAGATCCCGTTTATGCACATTCGCCGGCAGGAAAACGTTCACCGACTGACTTTGGCAGATGAACGGCGTGCGATCCGCGGCGTGCTCGATAATCCAGCGCTGATCCAGTTCGAACGCGGTCCGGTAAACCGCCTTCTCCTGCTCATTCAGGAAATCCAAATGCTGCACGCTGCCTTTGGTCGTGGTGATCGACGACCAAACCTCATCATTATCGTAACCTTTCGCCGCCAGCAGCTTCTGCAGATGCCGGTTACGCACGGAAAAACTCCCCGACAGCGTCTTTTGCACGAATACGGGTTTATGGAGCGGTTTTCGCACAAGATGTCGATCGCGCCGACCGCGTCTATTTCGATCATCGCGGGGAATTCCTCGCCAGGGATCGAGCCGATCGCGGCCAACGTGTTCCTGCAAAAGACGCTGTCGGGGAGTTTTTCCGTGCGTAACCGGC
>JANXLQ010000257.1 GCA_025355085.1 Rhodopila sp. | reverse complement strand
ACTCCAGCGCAACGGACTCGACCAGTGCCGGGGCAAGGGATCCTGATATGAGACAATCGGATGTCGAAACATGATCAAAGAACGTGCCAGACAGCTGTGGGCCAAGCCCGGCCATGACGGTGATCTGCAAGAGTCGGCCTCAGTACCGGGCGATATTACACAGCAAAGGCGGATCACTGGAAGTCCATTGCAATACAGCACTGGTGTTGGCTCTGGCTTGGTTCGTGGTCGCCGAAAGGATTCATACTGGCGATAACGACCGGGATCAGAGCAGGGCGACCAAGATCGCGGATCGGCCAAGAGCAGTTCAAGCTGTACTCGATTACATGCTTTCGGGATGGACTACCCCAACACCAGATCGTCGCGATGGATCATCTCGTCCCGCCCGCGCCACCCTAGGATAGCCTCGATCTCGTCCGACCGGTGGCCCGCAATTCGCTCCGCATCGGTGCTGGCATAGGCGGACAAACCACGCCCGAGCACCGCACCGTCCGACCCCACGACCGTCACAGGATCGCCGCGCTCAAACACGCCATCGACCGCTCGGACTCCCGCAGGCAACAACGACCGGCCACTTGCCAGAGCCTTCGCCGCACCAGCGTCCACGGTCAGCACGCCCTGCGGCGACAGCGTCCCGGCGATCCAGCGTTTTCGGGATGACCGGCCCTCGGGCGCCGGCAGGAACCATGTGCAGCGGCCGCCGTGTTCCAGAGCCTGTAACGGTCTTTCCACATTGCCGATCGCGATGGCCATGGCACAACCCGCCTGGGTCGCAATCCGCGCGGCGACCAGCTTCGTGCGCATGCCGCCAGACGAATACCCGGGGGGTGGTTCGCCTCCCATCGCCTCAATTTCGGGCGTAAGCGCCTCGACAATCGGGATATGCGTCGCGCCGGGATCGCGGCGCGGATCGGCGGTGTAGAGACCATCGATGTCGGACAGCAAGATCAGTTGGTCCGCCTGGACCATCTCAGCGACCCGAGCAGCGAGTCGGTCATTGTCGCCGAACCGGATTTCGGTCGTCGCGACCGTGTCGTTTTCGTTGATCACCGGTATGCAATGCAGCGCCAGCAGCGTGTTCAACGTTTCGCGGGCGTTCAGGTACCGGCGGCGGTCCTCGGTGTCGCCCAACGTCAGCAGCAACTGCGCGGCGATCAGGTCGCGGGCGGACAGTGCCTGGCTCCAGGCTTGCGCCAACCGGATTTGCCCCACTGCTGCAGCGGCCTGTTTTTCTTCTAATTTCAATCGCTTCTGCGTCAAACCTAACGTGCGGCGAGCCAGGGCTATGGCGCCGGAGGACACCACGATCACATCAGTGCCGCGCCCCCGCAACATCTGGATATCGGCCGCGACGCTGTCCAACCAAGCCAAACGCGGGGCGGCCTGTTTTTCATCCACCACCAGCGCGCTGCCGATCTTCACGACGATCCGTTGCGCCCCCCTAATCGACGGGGACGGCATCACGCGGCTTTCTCCTGCCTCGATGTAGTAATGGTGTTCTGTAGGACGCGCAGAAGTTCGGGCACGCCCTGGCCGGTCACGCCGGACAACAGATAGACCGGGCAGCCGGACGCTTTTCGTAACGCGGCCATACGGGACGAGGTTTCGCGCGGAGTCATGGCATCGGATTTGTTCAGGCCGATGATCTCGGGCTTTTCGGCCAAGCCGCCGCCGTAGGCTTCCATCTCGCCGCGCACCGTGCGCCAGGCTTTCACCACCTCTCCCGCCGCGCCATCGATCAGGTGCAGCAGCACGGCGCAGCGTTCCACATGGCCGAGGAAGCGGTCGCCGAGGCCGGCACCTTCGTGCGCGCCCTCGATCAGGCCGGGGATATCGGCCAGCACGAACTCCTCGGAGTTGGACAGGCGGATGACCCCAAGCTGCGGATGCAACGTGGTGAACGGGTAATCGGCGATCTTCGGCTTGGCGGCGGACACCACAGATAGAAAAGTGGATTTTCCGGCATTCGGCAGTCCGACCAGCCCTGCATCGGCGATCAGCTTCAACCGCAGCCAAACCCAGCGTTCCTGACCCGGCCAACCCAGCAGGGCCTTGCGGGGCGCACGGTTGGTGGAGGTCTTGAAATGGGCATTGCCGAACCCGCCGTCGCCGCCATTCAGCAGGGTAATACGCATGCCGGCGACATCCATATCGGCCAGCATCGTCTCCTGGTCATCCGCGAATATCTGGGTGCCGATAGGAACGGTGACCACGACATCCTTGGCGCCATGGCCCGTCTTGTCGGCACCCGATCCGTTGCCGCCCTTGGGTCCGCGGAAATGCTGCGTATAGCGGAAATCGATCAGCGTATTCAGGTTGTGTTCGGCCACGAAAATAATATCGCCGCCCTTGCCACCGTCGCCGCCGTCCGGTCCACCGAACTCCATGAACTTCTCACGCCGGAACGCGACCACGCCGTCGCCGCCGTCGCCGGAGCGGAGGTAGATCTTAGCCTGGTCGAGAAACTTCATTACGTGTCACCAAAACAGAACGGGGGCCGGCATGGAAACCGGCCCCCGCACAGGTATTACAATGGGGTCGATGTTACTCGGCTGCGAGCAGCATCGGCTCCTCAGCGGCATACGGCTCGACAGAAATATGCACGCGGCCTTCGGAGCGGCGGTTGAACTTCACCTTGCCGTCGATCAGGGCAAAAATCGTGTGGTCGCGACCCATGCCGACATGGGTGCCGGGATACCACTTGGTGCCGCGCTGGCGGATCAGGATATTGCCGGCGACAACAGCTTCGCCGCCGAACTTTTTGATGCCAAGGCGGCGGCCTTCGGTATCGCGGCCGTTGCGGGACGAGCCGCCTGCTTTTTTATGTGCCATTGCGGGTTACGCCTGCGTTTCGACGGCTGCGGGGTTCTCGCCGGAGATAACGGCGAACGATTCGGCGGCGTCAAGGGCGGCCGGCGGAATGGTGTCGGCCTGCGCGGCTACCGGCGCGGTGTAGGTCTGGCCGTTGGCGTTGATGCCGGCGATGCGCAGCACGGTGACGTGCTGGCGGTGACCGTTGCGGCGGCGGCTGTTCTGGCGGCGGCGCTTCTTGAAGATGATGATCTTGTCGAGGCGGTCCTGCGCGATCACGGTCGCGGTGACGGACGCATCGATAACCAGCGGGGAGCCAATGGTCAGGTTGCCATCGATGCCTACGGCCAGCACGTCGTTGAACGTGATGGTGCCACCGGCCTGGGCATCCAGCTTCTCGACTTTCAGGACCGTGTTAGGGGTAACACGATACTGCTTTCCGCCTGTGCGGATGACAGCAAACATAGGATCAAACTTTCCAGACACTACAAAAAGGGTCGCTCGGGCAAAGAACACCCCCGCCGACCGGAAGCGCGCCTTATAGCGGCGGTGGCCGGAGTGTCAACCGGGAAATGCACGAAAACATTAAGGCAGTCAGCAACTTGCTTATGTCACCGCCACTAGGGCGGGTGTCCAGGCGCGTCAATCGACAGCGGCAACCGACACGATCTGACGCTTGTCTGTAGTCTCAACCGCCAGCATCGCGCCCAAGCGGTCCAGAAGCCGCACATCGCCGATCGGTTTCCGCAGCAATGAAACCGCACCGCCGATCGAACGGCCCAGCGCAAGGGCATCGTCATCCCCGGCATACCCCGTCAGCAGGATTGCCGGCAGCACCGGATAGCGCTCCCGCGCACTTCGGATGACCGCGAGACCGTCCATGCCGGGCATGGAAAGATCGGTGATCAGCGCGTCCACCACCTGTTCGGATGCCAGCAGCGTCAGCGCCTCCGCACCGTTCGCGGCAGACAAGACATTATAGCCGCCCGCCTCGAGATACTCCGCGAGGACCTCCCGGATCACCGCTTCGTCGTCAACCACCAGAACCCACTGGCGCTTGGCCGGCCCCGGCCCCCGAACGGTTATCGGGTCCGCAGGCGGCCGCGCCGATGCGACATGCTCCGCCTTCGGAAGCCAGAGCGTGACGGTAGTCCCTTCGCCCTGAAGGCTTTCCAGGCTAAGCGCGCCCCGGGAGTTTGCAGCGAAATTTTGCGCCATTGCCAGACCCAGACCGGTGCCCGCGCCAAGTTTTTTGGTGGTGAAGAACGGTTCTCGTGCCCGAGCCAGGGTTTCGTCGTCCATGCCGGCGCCGGTGTCGGACACGGTCAGCCGAACGTAATCCCCGGGATCGATTCCCGCCGGATGCGGCGGACCCGCCGATGACACGGTTTCGGCATCCGCCGAAAGAATCAGCCGGCCACCCCCGGTCATCGCATCGCGCGCATTCGTTGCCAGATTGACCAGGACCGCCTCTAACTGACGCTTGTCAGCCAGGACCGGCGGCAGATCGGCGCCCAGGCCGATGTTTATTTCGATACTGGCCCCCAACGTATGCGTCAGCATCTCTTGTAGCCCACGCAGCAGAACGGGCACATCCATCGCTTCGATAAGCAGATCGCCGCGCCGTCCAAATGTGAGCAACCGGCGGGTGATGGACGCCCCCCGATCGATGGCATCGTCTGCCAGCCGGACCAACCGGCGTATGGCGGTTTCATCGCCGGCCCGACGGGCGATCATCGTTATCGCGCCGGAAACGGCCTGCAAAATATTATTGAAATCATGCGCTATACCGCCGGCCAACTGGCCCAGCGCCTGGACTCGTTCGGCCTGCGTTGCCCGGACCTGAGCGGCTTCACGCGCGGCAACCTCCTCCCGCACCCGCTGGGCCAGGTCGCGGCTCAAGCGGCGCAACGCGGCTTCGCTTTCACGGTTCTCAGTCACGTCTATCGTAACTCCAACGATACGAATAGGCTCGCCGCAGGCATTACGCGTGGTCGCTGACCTGGCTTGCAGCCAACGGATGACGCCGTTCGTCCAAACGACACGAAATTCGCAATCGAATTCTTTGGCTGGATCATTAAGCGCCTGCGTCCGGGTCGTGATCACGCGTTCGCGATCGTCTGGGTGGACACACGATAGCCATGCGTCCGCGTCCGGCGCCTCCGCGCACGGTTCCAGTCCGAGCAGCCGCCATTGCTCCTCCGACCAGAACATTGTGTCGCGCACAATGTCACGGTCCCACACCCCAAAGCCGGCGGCTTCCCGGGCAAGCTGCAGCCTGGCTTCGCTCGTGCGCAGGGCGGCTTCGGTTTCCCGGCTTGCCGTCACGTCCATGGTAATGCCGATAAGCCGTAGGACCAAGGTGGTCTTGTCGCGGATCGCGGCACCTTGTGTCAGCAGCCAATGCACCTCTCCGTTTGGCCAAACCACGCGGTGCTCCAGGTGGTATGGCTGGCCGGGTTCAATGCTGGACATCATCCTTTTGGCAATCACCTGCGCCCGATCTTCGGGGTGGAGGGTTGATGCCCAGGTTTCGAAATCCGCCAGCCCGGGCCGTGGCTCGAAACCATGCAAACGCCAAATCTGATCCGACCAGACCGACAACCCGCTGACGACATCCCGCTCCCAAACGCCAATCTTCATGGCGTCACGGGCAAGCTCCAGGCGGGTTTCGCTTTCGCGGAGTGCATTGACGACGCGGCGTTCCTCGGTGACGTCGCGAACGTAGAGTGTTAGGCCTTCTTCCGAAGGAAAGCCGTGGATCTGAAAAATTCTCTGCGTGCGATTACTGCGCACCTCGACCATTGTTGGCAGGGCGGTTGCCATCGCGGCGTGGAAAGACGCGATGATCTCGGGCGTTTCCAAATGGGAAAACACCCCCCCTAAGAGCGGCCGCCCGACCAGATCGGCGTTTCCCGCCAGCGCCCTCGCTTGTCGGTTGAGATACGTGAGATTCCCGTTGCGATCGACCACCATGACCGCGTCGGTGGTGCTTTCCAGCGCCGTTCGCACCGCGTGTTCGCGGTTTTCCAACGATGCCGCCATATCATCGAACGCGGCGCCAAGCTGGCCGAACTCTCCGCCATCATTGTGCAACCCGGTACGGGTCCCCAGCGCGCCGGTGCGCCAGAGAGCGGCGGCGTGCAACAATTGGACGACCGGCCTGCGGATCAAGTGGTTGCCGAGCATGACGGTCAGGGCCAACGCCAGGACGCACCCGGCGATGATCAGCAACACGCCGGTGCGATCAGCCTGCGTTATGCCGGCCAAAGTGATGTCCGGGTCTAGTCCAACTGCGACAAACAACCCTAAAGGCTCAACTCCGAGAGGCATAAAGGCGACCATGCGCATCCGGCCATCGAGGTCGCGCGCCATCCTGACCGCAGCATCGTTTCCTTCAAGCGTGAACTTGTTTTCCACGGGTATCGCCTTTCCGACAAAGTTCCCCCGGTGGGGGCTGGCTGCCAGCACGATGCCGTTCCGGTCCGCGATCCGCACGCCCACGTCCTTCGGCAAAGCCACCCGGTCAAGCTGTTGACCGAGCCAGTCCAGGCTGAGCGAAACTTCCACCACACCGCCAATGAGTCCGCTGCTATTGTGGAATTGTTTGGCTATTTGGATGCTCGGCTGTCCGGAAGTCCGGCCTATAGTGTAAGCACCTATGACGACGCCGCGTGTTCGAAGCGCATTTTTGAAATAGGGGCGGTCGGAGAGATCGATGCCGATACCGCCGGGAAGGGCGGCACAGGTGATCCGTCCATCCAACCCGATGACGACGGCGTTGGTGTAGCGCGGTGCCTGGACCAGAAGGTTCGTCAGCAGGCGCTGGCAGTGATCAAGGTGTCCGTCCTGCAGGGTCTGTGTAACGCCCAAGACATCCAGAACCTGTTCGGCACCTTCGATGATCCGCTGCTGCTCGCCATTGACTGTTCTAACAAGGCTAAGAGCTTCCGCCTCAACCAGTTTTTGGCGGACCTCGCGCGATTCGGTTGCGGTGTAAATGTGGAAGACAAGCGCCGGGGTGCAGGCGACGATGACCACAAGCAAAAGACGGGCCAGAAGACTTTTCACATTCGACCCTGACGTTTCCCGCACGCTGTCTAAACAAAAAATATAAACTATTTTTAATCGTAGCGCGCGATTAAAAGCTAAAATTAACCTGTTATCACTATATTGTGATGATTCAAATGTAGATCCGACCGAACATGAACCGTGAGGGTCAGAACTGCGAACGCCTCTGGATTGACATTTAAATCGATTAAATAACTAATTTGTGCAACGGCGTGACGAAGAAAGGAAGCCGTACGGCGACGCCCAACCATAAGCGGTTCGGCCAGTATGACGCTCCTCGCCATGGTTCGGCTCGTCCGCTACCCGATTTCACCCATCCGAGCCGGGGCGTCGGTTGGGCCCGAGGTCGTCGGTTGGGTATGGGGCCGAAGGGCGCGGGCAACTATCGATGATACCAGATGGTCGCGCGGTTTGAAGCAAGCGATTTTTAACACGGAGATAGAACGAGGAACGCGGAGTGCCACCGAGAAGCACACCCGCATCCGCCGTTCGGATAGGGGCAGGAAGGACCATACTCCGGCATGGATCGCCCGCCGGTATTCGCCAACAGCGCCGCGCACGAAGCACCATTCTTTTCTTCTCTGTAGCCTCTGTGTTGCTCGTGCTGTCTCTGTGGTAAAAATCGCTTGCCTGCCTGCCGCTGATCGCAAACCCCGGGCGGACACGGTTTCGGACCTGTCTCCCAACAGCAGCACTCCACCGGCCAGCAGATGTGTAAGCCTGGTAAAGCATGTCCTGGCCACCAATCGCGGTACGGTGCTGGAACAGGTGGCCAGACAAGCCAGAACATGACGAAATTGCAACGAAGCCAATCTAAAATAACAATATTTGGATGGCGCCTTGGCTCCCTCTCCTCTTGTTACGATTTCGATATTGGCAAAATGCTAAAACGCCAGCGCCGTAGCCTGGACGACCAGCGGCAGGGTCCGCACCATCTCCAAAACGGGTTCCGGCACGGACTCGTCCACCGACACCAGACAGATCGCATCGCCACCCTGATCCGCTCGGCCCAGGTGGAAGGTCGCGATGTTGATCCCTGCCCCGGCCAGCGTCGCGCCGAACCGGCCAATGAACCCGGGCTTGTCCTGATTCGTTACATAAAGCATATGCGGAGCGAAATCGGCCTCTATCCTGATCCCTTTGATTTCGACAATGCGAGGGCGAGACCCGGCAAACAACGTGCCCGACACGGTCCGTGAAAGAGTGTCGGTTTCGACGGTCACTCTGATAAGCGTCAGATATTCCGTGGGACGATCATGTACCGTTTCCGCAACGTCGATCCCGTGATCGCGCGCGACAACCGGGGCGTTGACCATATTGACGCCAACCATCAGCGGCGACATCAGCCCGGCCAGCATCGCGGCCGTAAGCGGACGGTGGTTTAGCGCGGCAACCTGACCTTCGTATTCGATCGTCACCCGGCGCAGCATGCCCTCTCGCGCCTGGGTCAACTGGCCGGCGAACGCACCGAGCAGGCGGCAAAGCTCCAGATAGGGCTTAAGGCGTGGGGCGTCCTCGGCCGACACCGACGCCATGTTGATCGCGTTGCTCACCGCGCCGGTCAGCAGAAAGTCGCTCATTTGTTCGGCGACGTGCAGCGCGACGTTTTCCTGTGCCTCGGCGGTGGCGGCACCCAGATGCGGGGTGCAGACGACGTTCTCTAACCCGAACAAGGGCGAATTGGTGGCCGGTTCGGTTTCGAACACATCCAACGCGGCACCTGCGACATGGCCGGACTTAATGGCATCGGCCAACGCCGCTTCGTCCACCAGGCCGCCACGAGCGCAGTTGATAACGCGGACGCCCTTCTTTGTCTTCGCCAGGGCATCCCGCGACAGGATATTCCTGGTCGCGTCGGTCAGCGGCGTGTGGATCGTAATGAAATCCGCCCGCGCCAACACGGTGTCAAGGTCGGCTTTCTCCACGCCGAGTTCCAGCGCTTTCTTCTCGGAAAGATACGGATCGTAGGCGAGCACGCGCATTTTCAGACCGACCGCGCGATCGGCCACGATCGAGCCGATGTTGCCGCAGCCGATCAAACCCAGGGTTTTGGCGGTCAGTTCCACGCCCATGAAGCGGTTTTTTTCCCATTTTCCCGCTTTGGTGGAGGCAGACGCCTCGGGGATCTGGCGTGCCAGCGCAAACATCATGGCGATGGCATGTTCGGCGGTGGTGATGGTGTTGCCGTGCGGGGTGTTCATCACGACAACGCCGCGCGCGGTCGCCGAACGGACATCGACGTTATCGACGCCGATACCGGCGCGGCCGACGACTTTCAGGCGTGGCGCAACCTCCAGAAGCTCTTTCGTTACTTTCGTAGCCGAACGAATGGCCAATCCATCATATTCGCCGATGATCGCACGAAGCTCGGTTGGCGATAGTCCGGGCTTCAGATCGACTTCGATCCCGCGCTTGCGAAAAATCTCGACAGCAGCCGGCGACAACTTGTCGCTGATCAATACCTTTGGCATCGGACGTCCTAACGTTACTGAGCGGAAGCGAATTCGGCGGCGACGCGGGCGGCGGCCCAATCCAGCCAGGGGAGCAACGCCTGTATGTCGGAGGTTTCCACGGTGGCGCCCGCCCAGATACGCAGACCCGGCGGCGCGTCACGGTAGGCAGCGATGTCGTAGGCGACGCCTTGCTTTTCCAGCAACGACGACAATTGCTTCGCCGCTTTTGCCTGGCCATCGGCCGGCAACGCGGTGAACCAGGGCGCCGCGATCGTCAGGCAGATCGATGTGCAGGAGCGGATGCTGGCATCCCCGGCCAGGAAACCGGCCCAGTCGCTGCGCGCAACCCAGGCGGCGACCGCGGCCAGATTGCCCTCCGATCGGGCGATCAAGGCGGGCAGGCCGCCAACGCTTTGGGCCCAGCGCAGGCCATCGACTGCATCTTCGACGCACAGCATGGACGGGGTGTTGATCGTTTCGCCTTTGAAGACGCCCTCGGCGATTTTGCCCTTGGACGTCAGGCGAAATATCTTTGGCAACGGCCAGGCGGGGGTGTAGGTTTCCAGGCGTTCGACCGCGCGCGGCGACAGTGCCAGCATACCATGAGCGGCTTCCCCACCCAGCACTTTCTGCCAGGACCAGGTGACGACATCCAGCTTATTCCACGGCAGATCCATCGCGAAGGCGGCGGATGTGGCATCGCATATCGCCAGCCCCTGGCGATCGGCGGCAATCCAATCGGCGTTCGGCATCCGTACGCCGGAAGTCGTTCCATTCCACGTGAATACGATGTCGCGGGCGGGATCGACCGAGGCGAGATCAGGCAATTCCCCGTATGGCGCAGACAGCACGCGGGCATCGGCCAGCTTCAGGTGCTTGACGATGTCGGTCGCCCAGCCCTCACCAAAGCTCTCGAAAGAAACGATATCGACGCCTCTCGCACCCAGCATCGACCAAAGCGCCATTTCGACGGCGCCGGTGTCGGAACCCGGAACGATCCCGAGGCGCCAATCGGCGGGCATGCCAAGGATGGAACGTGACAGGGAAATGACTTCAGCCAGTCTGGCTTTCGGCTCCGCGGCGCGGTGACTGCGGCCAAGGAAAGCGCCTGCCAGAGCATCCAGCGTAAAGCCGGGACGTTTGGCGCAAGGGCCAGAGGAAAAATTCGGATTCGCCGGACGGACATCCGGTGTCGTGGTGTTTACCATTACGGTTCTCCCTTACAGAAGAAAAGCGTCCCGGTGGGGGAACGTGACCCGCCACGGCCTTTATGCCCGCCCCATTGTCGCGTCAACATGTTTTTCGCTGCGCCGCAACAATCCTCACGATCCCGTCAGCAGACCGGTTTATCCGCCCCCCGGTGGTGCCGCCGGTGCTAGACAGCGAGTCATCACCACAAGCAACTGGAGCTGCCAATGACAGAGATCGATGAAATCTCTGCGCACCTGACTGTATTGGAAACCGTGGTGAGACAGCTCATCACCCATATGGCGGTTCGCGATGACGATCCGTCTGGTTGGGTGCAGACCCGAAAGACCCTGGCCAGGAACGCACTCGCGGCCGGCGGATCGAAGCAGGCGGCCCTGCTGAACGACGCGATGACGGATTTTTTCGAACCGGCCGAGGCGGTCGCGAATGACTATAGCGATCTTGGTAAATCGGGAACGCCGGGCGTTGTTCCGCGTTAAAGCCATTTTTGGCTCTGTAGGCGTCATGTCCGTGGTTTTAAGACCCGTCAGTTATGGTATCGAAAAAACAATGAAAGGCGATCTATCCCGTCTCTTACCAAGTCGAATGGGGGGGTACGACCGAAATAAAATGGCAATACGTCAAGGTTAACACGGGGCCGTCTCACTTCCAGGCTGATTCTGGCCACTGTTTTTATCCGAGAGGCCGAGTGAGGCGTGATCTGAAGGAGAGTAAATCCGGCGCCTTGATACGGCGAGACCAAAACAACAGGAATGGTCCAATGATGTTGCGAATCCGATATCTCGCCATTGCAGTGCTGGGTGCCGTCCCGGCGGCGCTGTTTGTTGCCGTCACGGCTATCATGCTTGTTGCCGTCCCGGCGGGGGCGCAAAATCCGTTGCCGTCCTCTCCGGCAAATCCAACTGTGCCGGTCCCACCGCCTAACGCTGCGCCCCCGCCGCCGGAGAAGATCGCGCCACCGGACAGCGACCTGAACACGAACCTGTCCAAACGCAAGGACACGATCACGCCGCCGAATGTCGATCCCGGGATGGCGGTCAGCCCTCCGCATACAGGGCCTGATATGATGCCGGTTATTCCGCCACCCGGCTCCCCCGGTGGAAATCCGTCAATCGTGCCGAAGTAGCGTTCTAAGAGCGGCGCAAACCGTTTCCACATCTGCGCCGGTCAGTTCGGGATACATCGGAAGGCTGAGGATTTCCCGCGAAGCTGCCTCGGTTTCCGGGCAACCCGATGGTCCGAGAGCGACGCGCCCGGCGTAGGCAGGCTGGAGGTGAACCGGCATTGGATAGTGGATCCCGGTGCCTATTCCGGCAGCCTTCAAAGCCGCCTGGAACCGGTCCCGCTCCGCCGATCTCGTCACGTAAAGGTGGAAAACATGGGTCGCACCGGGGCGTTGATTCGGCGATCGCAACGGACCGCTGCCCAGTGCTGCGGTGTAAGCAGCCGCGATGTCGGCACGCCGGGCGTTTTGCTGGTCGAGATGGGTCAGTTTGACCCTCAGAATGGCGGCCTGAATTTCGTCAAGGCGGCTGTTCACGCCGACTTCTTCGCTGATGTAATGTCTGTGCCAGCCGTATTGCCTCAGCGCGGCGATCTTTTCCGCCAGAGCGGGATCGGACACCGCCACGGCGCCGCCGTCCCCCAGCGCACCCAGGTTCTTGGTCGGATAGAAACTAAAGGTTGCCGCATCGCCGAAAGTGCCGA
>JANXLQ010000237.1 GCA_025355085.1 Rhodopila sp. | reverse complement strand
TTGGCGATCTGCATCCAACCCCAAACCCGAGGCTCGTGATCTGCCTGTCCGGTTCGCTGCGTTTTACTGGTAGCGATGGCCAATCGCGGACGATCAGCGCCGGCGAAAGGCTCATGGACCTCAACACCGAAGGCGAGGGTCATACAACCAAGGTGGTTTCCGATATCGCCGTTGAAGGTATTATTATCCGGCTGGATTAGAGCCGCATTGGCATCCTTGGTCCTCATTCCGTTCCAGACCGTATATCAGGCAAGCGCCGACGGTCTTTGGTCAAGCACACGCTATTCGGGTATCTCGGCGCGAAAAGCAACGGCTGGGCCTCGCAGGTCTATTTTCGGGCATGTATTTTTCTATATATTCCGTTCATAGAAAAACCCGAAAAATCGAAACAATTTCCGCTCAGCTTTTCCACCGTTTAGCCGATTCGGGCTTTTCGGGTTTCCGCGGAGACTCGGTATATTCAGAATGTCTTGACGGCCAGGACGTTCGGCTGAACGCCTGATCGGAGTTCGCCATTACAGATTACATCGGCAGCAACATGGCCGACTGTTTCCACTACGGCACAGGTAAACCGTCGCTTCTGACGATACTCAGCACCGAACCCTCAACCCTCCCGGCGTCGTAGCGAACTCGCCTTTCTGGACGCCGACAAGATCGTCCTCACGGTTTCCGGCCACACGGACACCGCGCCGTCCCGAAATTTCAACTGTCGCTTTATCTATGACCTCGGCACGCGTGAGGCTTCCCGATCCCGCTAACGCGCCTGTTCGTTGGCCAGAAACTGTGCGAACGCCGCCAGCGTCGCGTCCGACACATGGTGCTCCATCCCCTCGGCATCCGATTCCGCCGCCTCAAACGGCACGCCCACCGCCAGCAGCAGATCGACGACCACCCGATGCCGCGCCCGCACTCGGGCCGCCAAACTCTCGCCAGCCTCGGTCAGGAACACTCCGCGATAGGGTTTGGCCACCGCCAGTCCCTCCCGCTTCAACCGCCCGATCGTCTTGATCGCCGTCGCGTGCGCCACGCCCAGCCGCCGGGCGATGTCGGTCGGCCGGGCCTCGCCGCCGTTGGTCATGAGGTCGGAGATCAGTTCGACATAATCCTCCAGCAACGCCCCGGACTGTGCCGAACGCGCCTTGCCGAACCGGCTGGCCTGCGTGGGCTCCTCCGGCAGTGCAGTGGTGGAATGAGTTGGGGTCGAACGAATTGGGGGCGCTACCATCACGTCTGACATCACTCGATTGATCGCCCTACCGTCAACCTAATTACCGAAACTTTGCAACAGCAGGATCGCATTCAGCGCCAGCACGATAAGGGTCGCCACCGCCGCGAGCGCCTGCAAACCCCGCCCGATTGCGAATCCCGCCATCACGCCCGGGCGGCGCACCAGCACGAACAACGCGATCATCGGCACCGGCAGCACCAAACTGAGCACCACCTGACTCATAACCAGCGCATCCGTCGGCTGCACGCCAATCGCCACAACAATAACCGC
>JANXLQ010000069.1 GCA_025355085.1 Rhodopila sp. | reverse complement strand
TCGTGGTCAGTGTCGATACCGCGGTGGTGCATCTGGCTGGCCTGATGGGAAAGCCGGTATTCCTGCTTGACCGCTACGACGGCTGCTGGCGCTGGCTCAGCGACCGTCGTGACAGCCCGTGGTATCCGGATTTGACGATCTTCCGGCAAGAGCGCCCGGGCGACTGGTCCGGCCCAATGGCTGCGGTCGCGGCCTCCCTGCATGCGATGGCGCTGTTTCATGGTTTTGTCACATCCCAACCCGGCAGCATGCGAGAGCGCGCGTTCGTCGCTTGACCAGTGGGCCGATAGACTGGACACAGACGACTTAGTCCGGTGACGTCATGCTGAACCCTTCTGCCCGACCATCGCGGCAAGGGATCGGCGTTTGCGCCGCCCGGATGAAGCCTGTCTCCGGTAGATGGACCTAAAGATGAAACGCTTGCTGCGGACCTTGAATGGAGAGGCGGTTTGGCCGCCGCCGGTTTGGTTGATGCGTCAGGCCGGGCGCTACCTTCCGGAATACCGAGCCATACGGGCCGGTGTGAAGGATTTTGTCGCGCTGTGTACAACTCCCGCGTTGGCGGCCGAAGTCACCTTGCAGCCAATCCGCCGGTATGGTTTCGACGCCGCGATCCTGTTCAGCGATATTCTCATCCTTCCCTGGGCGTTAGGGCATGGGCTGGAATTCAAAGAAGGCGAAGGCCCGGTTCTGCCGCGCCTGCGCGATGCGGCCGGCGTAGCTGCCCTGGACCCGGCACGGGTGGCGGATCGGGTGGCGCCGGTGATGGAGACGGTGCGGCTGGTGCGTGCGGGCCTGGTGTCGGAAGGCTTTGCCGACACCACTCTGATCGGTTTTGCCGGCGCCCCGTTCACAGTTGCTTGTTATATGGTCGAAGGCGGTGGGTCCAAGGACTTCGCCGCCGTTCGCGGCATGGCCTACGCCCAACCAGCGTTATTCCAGCGGCTGATGGACGTGCTGACAGAGGCGACGATTGAGTATTTGTCTGCACAGGCCGTCGCCGGGGCCGAGGTGCTGATGCTGTTCGACTCCTGGGCGGGTGTGTTGTCACCCTCTTTGTTCCGTACCCACTGCATAGGGCCGGCTACGCGGATCGTTTCGGCGATTCGGGCGCGGCATCCCGGCGTGCCGATTATCGGCTTCCCCCGGTTGGCGGGCATGATGGCGCGCGAATACGCCGCCACCGGCGTTAACGGCGTCGGTGTCGATACCGGCAGCGATATCGCGTCGGTGGCAGCCCTGTTGCCCGCACACGTCGCGGTTCAGGGGAACCTCGATCCGCTGGCCGTGGTCGCGGGCGGGATGGCGATGGCAACAGAAACGCGGGCGATCATGGATGCCATGCGCGGGCGGCCGTTCGTCTTCAACCTGGGACACGGCATTGTACCCCAAACTCCGCCGGAGCATGTGGCGGCATTGATGGAGTTGGTGCGTGCGGGGTAAAGATCACGAGACATCCGGTCCCGCGGCACCGGCCCCCGCCGCCCGCCGTAAGATCGCGATCGTTCTGTTCAACCTCGGCGGCCCGGATCGGCCGGAGGCCATCAAGCCGTTCCTCTTGAACCTGTTCCGCGATCCAGCCATTCTGCGGGTGCCGTTTTTCGTTCGCCCTTTCCTCGCCCGCACCATCGCCCGCGCCCGCACCGCACCAGCCACCGCTAACTACGCCCTTCTCGGTGGCAAATCCCCGCTGCTCGGTTTGACCCGAGAACAAGCCGTGGCGTTGGAAGCGGCGCTGCCGGACATGGAAGCGCGTTGCTTCATCGCCATGCGATACTGGCATCCGTTCAGCCTGGAAGCCGCCCGAGCAGTCAAGGCGTGGGGGCCGGATGAAGTCATTCTTCTGCCGCTGTATCCTCAGTTTTCTACAACAACGACCGGCAGCTCGGTGACGGCGTGGCGCGATGCCGCCGTCCGGGTTGGGCTGGCGGCCCATACCACGACGGTGTGCTGCTATCCGATCGACCCCGCCTACACCGCGGCGACGGCGCTTCTGGTCAAGGCCGCATACGAACAGGCGCGCGCCACGTTGGACCCGGGGGTGCCGTTACGCGTGCTGTTCTCGGCCCACGGATTGCCGGAGGTGATCATCCAAGGCGGCGATCCATATCAATGGCAGATCGAGCGCACGGTGGCCGCTGTACTGTCCGCCTGGGGCGCGACGGTCGATTACGCGATCTGCTACCAGTCCCGGGCCACACCGCAGAAATGGATCGGTCCCAGTACAGACGAGGAAGTCGAGCGGGCCGCGCATGACCGCACAGCGGTGTTGGTCGTGCCGATCGCATTCGTGTCCGAACATACCGAGACACTGGTGGAACTGGACGTGGAGTATCGCGACCTGGCGTTAAAGCTCAACGTGCCGGGGTATTTCCGGGTACCAACCCAAAACGCGGACCCCGGGTTCATCGCATCGCTGGCCGGATTGGTCCAGCGGGCGATCGATTGCGGACCGGGGTTATGCAGCGGCGTCGGCGGCCGGCTATGCCGCATTGAACACGGCGCATGCCCGTTCGGGGCGGGCAACCACGGTTAATCCCCCGAACACTCCGTTGTGGTGCCGCTCCTGAAGCGCCCGGACAGCGTCCGAGTGCCATGTGCTAATCCGATTCAGATCAACGCGGCACACTTCCAACACGCCGTCTTATAGAATGACTCCATAACGGATGCAGCGGACTCGGCCAGCCTTAGGCCCCTTCAGGCCCGTCCGTAAGTATCCTCCAGCCGGACGATATCGTCCTCGCCCAGGTAAGCGCCCGATTGCACCTCGATCAGAGTCAGCGGGATCTTGCCTGGATTTTCCAGACGATGGACGCAGCCCAACGGCAGGTAAATGCTTTCGTTCTCACGCAGGATCACCGTTTCGGCGTCACGCGTTACCCGCGCCGTGCCGTTCACCACAATCCAGTGTTCGGCGCGATGGAAGTGGCTTTGCAGCGACAACTGCCGCCCCGGCGTGACGACGATGCGCTTGACCTGAAAACGGTCGCCCTGGATCAGGCTTTCATAATAGCCCCATGGCCGGTAGCTGCGGTTATGCGCAATCGCCTCGGACCGTCCCGCCGCCTTCAGCCGCTCCACGATCTTCTTCACGTCCTGCGATTGGCCGCGATGCATCGCCAGCACGGCGTCCTCGGTCACCACGATCACAGCATCTTTCAGCCCTACCACCGCCGCCAGCATACCGTCGCTGCGGACGTAGCAGTTCTCCGCACCCTCCAGCACCACGTCTCCGAGCGCCACGTTGCCGTTGGCGTCTTTCACCCCGAGTTCCCAGAGGGCGTTCCAGCTTCCCACATCCGACCAACCCAAATCCGCCGGCACCACCGCCGCTCGGTTTGTCCGCTCCGCGACTGCGTAGTCGATGCTGATCGACGGGCATGCCTTGAACGCCTCCACGCCCAGCCGGATGAAATCGAGGTCGGTGGTGCGTTCGGCGACCGACTGGCGAACCGCCGGCAGAACCTCCGGCGCGTGCTGCTCCAGTTCGTCCAGCAACGTGCGCGCGGTGAATACGAACATGCCGGAGTTCCAAAGATGCCGCCCGCCGGTCACCAGACGCTCGGCGGTTTCGGCATCGGGCTTTTCCAGAAACCGAGCCACCGCGAACACGCCGTCCGCGTCCGGCAGGGGATCGCCCATTTCGATATAGCCGTAACCGACTTCCGGCGCCGTCGGCTTCATGCCGAACGTCACCACATGCCCCGCGCGCGCGGCAGTGGCGGCGGCCTGGAGCGCCTTGTGCAAAGCCACATTGTCGGTGATCGAGGCATCGGCTGCCATCATCCAAAGCACTGCGTCAGGATCTTCCTCGGCCACCAGGAACGCGGCGGCGGTAATGGCGGGCGCGCTGTTACGGCCCACGGGTTCCAGCACGATGCGGGCGTCCGCAATCCCGGCCTCCCGCAGTTGTTCGGCGATCAGGAACCGATGCTCCTGGTTACAGACGACGATGGGCGGCGCGAATTCGGCGGAAGCGGCCCGCAAAGCAGTTTCCTGCATCATGGTGCGCGCCGAGACCAACGGCCAAAGCTGCTTGGGGAAACTCTCCCGCGAGACCGGCCATAACCGCGTGCCGGAGCCGCCTGATAAAATAACGGGGACGATACGGCGTTCGGTCATGGGCCTTGGCTCCTGCTATCGAGTCTTTCTTGCCTATCCGGGGTGTCGCTGCCAAGGTGCAAGCGCGTCAAACGATGCGAAGGATGATCAAAAAATGCAAATCGAGATCGAATTCTGCGGGATGTGAGGATACGAGCCGCGTGCGATCGCGGCGAGGGACCTGATCGGGAAGACCCGGCCAGCCGCCAAGGTTAGCTTGCGCAAAACCGGCGGCGGGGTTTTTGAGATCACCGTCGATGGCCGGGTTGCCTATTCTAAGAAGGCGACCGGACGCTTCCCGACGGAGCAAGAGTTGGTGGCCGCATTGGGTTAGGCCGCCTGTCCCGAGTAGTAGATCGCGGCGGTGCCTGCCGCGTGCCGGCGGTGTCCTTAATAGTGTCGTTGCCGAGGGTGTTGTGAAGTCGCGGCATCGCCTCGGTTACGCTTGCCGTAATCTGAATTGGCATTATGCGCGGGGCAGCATGGCACTTAGCCACTCGCCTCTCACCTAACGTGACGGTCATGAGGGGCGTCGATCGAGAGTAGGGTTCATACCGGTGTCCCGAGGATCTCGCCGCAGCAACATCACCATCAGCGCCATGCCCGGCAATGCTGCCGCCATGCAGACGGCGTAGAACAAAGTCCAGCCCAGTGACGCGGCCATCAGTCCCGACACGCCACCGATCGTATGGATGGCCAACTGCGGGACAGAGGACAGCAGCGCATACTGAGTAGCGGCGAACTCCCGCATGCACAGCGCCGACAGGAAGGTCAGGAACGCGGCGTCTGCCAGCCCTTGCGCGAATGCCTCTGTAGTCACCGTTGCATACAGAACCAATTGCTGGTGCGGCGAGACCGACAGCAGCACGTACATCCCCATCGCCAGGGTCTGCGCCCACCCGGTCCAGAGCAGTGCCCGGCCCACCCCCACCCGCGCGACCACCAGCCCGCCCAGGGTGTAGCCGGCGAGACTGCCGCCCAGCGAGAACCACGACGTGTACGAAATCGCGATCTTGTCGAACTCCAAATGCAGGTAAAATGGCGCCGTCATGATCCCGGCCATCGCCTCCCCCAGCTTGAACAGTGCAACGAACGCCAGCACTAGCCAGGCGGAGGGCTGCCTCAGCAGCGACATCAGCGGCTCGATAACGGCCTCACGCAAAGTGCGACGCGGGACGGGACTAACGGAGGCGGCAACTTGCTTCCCCGCCAGGAGCGTGACGAGCGTTCCGGCGGCGATCAGGACGGCCGGCAAGAGCAAGGCACGATGCCACCCGATCGTCGCCGCACCCCGGATCACACCGAACGTCGAAACAAGCATGGCGATCCGATAGCCCCAGACATAGGCGGCCAAAGCGATGCCCTGGCGGTGGGACGGAAAGGTTTCGATCCTCCAGGCATCGATCGCGATATCCTGGGTGGCCGACAGCACCGCGACACAGGCTGCTACGGCGAAAGCCACCTGCGGGGCGTTCAACGGATCGGAGAACGCAAGCAGCAATGCTGCCACGCCCAGCAACGGCTGGACCAACAACAGCCATCCCCGGCGACGGCCGAATCTCCGTAAAGCCGCAATGGGGGGTTGTTGGTCGAGCAGCGGTGACCACAAGAACTTCAGCGAGTAAGCCAGACCGATCCAGGCCGCCAGTCCGACGATGGTCACGGTGGTGCCGCTGTCCGACAGCCATAGCCGGAACGTGTATCCCGAAAGGGAAAACGGCAGACCTGAGACGAAGCCATAGGCCGCCATCGCTGCCACCTGACGATCGATGCGCATTAACCGTCCCTAGCCGATCGGGGTGGCGGCATGTGGAGCCACTTGTGGAGGAATCATATCAGGCCGGGATATTTGCGTCGCCCTTGCCCAGCGGTCGCTGCATTGTCACCACATCCAGCCAGCGGCCGAACTTGATGCCGGCGGATTTCATCGTGCCGATCATGTGGAACCCCAGGCTGGCATGCACACCGATCGACCCGACATTCTCCGAATCGCCAATCACCGCGATCATCTGCCGCAGCCCTGCCGCCGTGCCCAACTCGATCAGGCGCAGAACCAGTGCCTTGCCAACGCCCTGGCCGCGAACGTCCTCGCGCACATAGATACTGTCCTCGACGCAGAAGCGATACGCCGAACGGTCACGGAACGGGGCATAATAGCCGTACCCCAGCACGCCGGTCGCATCGGAGGCGATCAGCCAGACGCAGCCATGATCCACCACTTTATGGAACCGGGCGGCCATGTCCTCGACCGACGGAGGTTCCTCCTCGAACGTGCCTGTGCCGTGCAGCACATGGTGGGCATAAATCGCCTGGATGTCAGGCACATCGGCGTCCGTGGCGTTGCGGATGTCCATTCCGGTTGCTTCCCTTTGTGCGTTGCAAAGACACGATAGGGGTAAACCGTCGCGTTGACGACAGATGCGTTACAGCGGGGCACAAATCGGAAGAACGATGCGACCGCCGGCTGCGTCCAAAATGCGGATCAGGCACCGAACCGTCCACCCCGGCTTGCGGCGGTTCCCGGTTAAAACCGTCTAACAGCCCCACCGATAGCAACGCGACAATGACAAAGTAGTGACCATCGCGCGGCACCGTAACCATTCGTCGTTGAAAATGCCGCCAAGGCCGCGCTACAGACGTCGTCACAGTCCACAAAATTCAATCTTAACGCGCATCAGATGCTAAATCGAGGCTAATGTGATCTCGAAATTAAGATTTTTGTTGGTTTTGGTATCTTGATCGGCCATACTCAAATTGTGAACGAGCGGCCACCCAACATTGTTTGGCAGCCGGGAGGACGCGGTCGCATACACTTACCTTTGTTCGACAAAAGCCAACGGTGGGTGCTTGTTTGACGTGTCTGTGTTATCAACTGGCAAGGCGCGGCGCGACCGGAACCCTCCGGCTCGTACTGCTGTCCGATACGCCGCTAGAAGGGTCTGCTCGTGGATATATCTGACGGACACACACCCGGACCATTCGGGAATAACCCCACACCCGTGACTGTTTCGCAGGAGGACGCCGGGGGCGGCGGGAACGGCTCTTCTGGGGCCGGCACGCCTGGTTCTGGTGGAGGGTACAATCGCGGGCAAATTCATCCCCGCCTGCTCGCCCTGATGATGGCGGCGCGCTACTTCGGTCTGGAACTCGATCCGAACGATTTTCGTCTCGCCCCGGGTGAAACCGTTCCAAACGCCGCCGCGCTGTCAGCCTGGGCGAAAGAAACCGGCATGTGGTCGCGGGCGCTGCGGCTGCGTTGGCGCCATCTGTTTACGGTTTCCAGCGGCGGCCCCGTCACGTTGCTGTTCAACGACGGATCGGCCGGGCTTCTGACCGGCGCCAATCCGGAAACCAAGATCGTCTTCATCCGTGACCCGCGCGCCCCCGAAGCCGATCCGCCGGTACCGGTCGATGAAATGCGTCTGGCGGAAGTTTGGGATGGCGATGCGATCCTGCTGCGGGCCGAACGCACCCAGTCCGAGGCCGACCCGCCGTTTACCTTAAGTTGGCTTTTCAGCGTCGTCATGAAGGAGGGCAAGCACCTCCGCGATTTGCTGATCGCCTCGGTTGCCATCAGTTTCCTGACGATCGTGCCACCCCTGATGGTTATGCAGGTGGCGGATCGCGTGATGACTCACAAGAGCTATTCGACCCTGTTCCTAATGTCGCTCATTCTAGGAACGATGGTATTCTATGAGGCACTGCTCGGTTTTGCCCGGCGGCTCATTATTCTCGTCATCGGTATCAGAACCGATGCAAAACTCAGTCTGCATGTGTTTAACCGCCTGATCCGGTTGCCGCTGGACTATTTCGAACGGCACCCAGCCGGCGAGACGATGTATCGCGTCAGCCAGATCAATCAGGTGCGGCAGTTCATCACCGGCAAGTTAATGACCACGCTGCTGGATCTGATTACGCTGGCAGTGCTGCTGCCGTTCCTTTTTTGGCTGAACGCCACGCTGGCCTGGATCGTGCTGGTGTGCGCCACATCGATCATGCTGATCATCCTGGCCTACCTGCGTCCGATCCGCGCGATTTTCAGCAAAGTTATCGTCGCCGAAACCATGAAACAGGCAGCGCTTGGTGAAACCATTTTCGGCATCAAGACGGTCAAGTCGCTCGCGCTGGAACCGCAACGCAAGGCCCTGTGGGACGAACGGACGGCCGAGGTCGGCAAGTGGCGCTATGCGTTGGGCCGCTTGTCCAACTGGCCGCAGACCCTGGTCACCCCCATCGAACGCTTCATGTGGATGGGCGTTATCCTGATCGGCGCCTACCTCGCGCTCTCCGACGACACCGGGTACCAGGTCGGTAGCATGTTCGCGTTCATGATGTTGTCACAGCGCGTCAGTGCGCCACTGGTCGGACTGGCCCGCCTGATCGAGGAATGGGAAGAGGTCGGCGGCGCCATGGGTCAGGCAGCGGAGGTTCTGAACCGGCCGCTGGAGGACTCGGCCACCAATGGCCTGCGTCCGAAATTCGCCGGCGCGGTCACCTTCGAAGACGTCACCTTCACCTATGCCGGCACCAAGCTCCCTGCCCTCGACCGCATGAGTTTCTCAATCCCTCCCGGCACCATGCTCGGTCTTGTCGGCCGGTCGGGATCTGGCAAATCGACGGTCACCCGCCTGCTGCAAGGGATCAACCGGGAGTATTCCGGGTTCCTGAAAATCGATGGCGCCGACCTGCGAGAAATCAACCTACGCCATCTCCGGTCCAGCTTCGGCGTTGTGTTGCAGGAAAACTTCCTGTTCCGGGGATCGATCCGCGACAACATCCTGGCCGGCCGGCCCGGTTTGACGCTGGAAGATGCCATCCGAGCGGCCCGTTTGGCCGGGGCGGAGGAATTCATCGAGCGTATGCCGAACGGCTACGAAACCTACATCGAAGAAGGATCCCCGAACCTTTCGGGGGGCCAACGTCAACGCCTCGCCATCGCCCGTGCGCTCATTACCGACCCGCGCATTCTGATTTTGGATGAGGCCACCAGCGCGCTCGATCCGGAATCGGAAGCCCTGGTCAACGCCAATTTACTGCGCATAGGCCGCGGCAGGACGATGCTAATTGTGTCGCATCGCCTATCCTCCCTGGTCAATTGCGACCAGATCATGGTGCTTGAACGCGGTAAGCTCATGGATATCGGACCGCATTCCGCCTTGCTGGAACGGTGTACGATTTATCGCACGCTTTGGAATCAGCAAAACCGTCACATGCAAAACGAAGGCACAGGTCATGCAGCTCCTGCCCCGACCCTCCTCCAAGGCAATTAATTCGTCGCGGGACGACCGGCTGGACCCAACCCTGCCGGTTATCCTGGAGTATCAGTCGCCCTCCACCGCCGTCATCAACATGCCGATGCCGCCGATCGCGCGCGGCTTTGTCCTGACCTTGAGCAGTATGATCGCGGTGCTGGCCATCCTGTCCGGGGTGATCAAGGTGGACCGCGTGGTCACGGCGTCAGGCGTCGTGGTCGCACGCTCCCCGACAATCGTCGTGCAGCCGCTCGAAGTGTCTATTGTGCGCTCGATCGAGGTGCATCCGGGCGATGTCGTGCATGCCGGCCAAGTCTTGGCGCGCCTTGATCCCACCTTTGCCTCGGCGGACATGGGCACCCTCGTCGCGCAGGTCTCGACCCTGCAGGCCCAGGTCTCGCGCCTACAGGCCGAGTTAAATAATCATCCGTTCACCTATGCCGGGCTGGACCCCAACATGGCGCTTCAGGCCGCGATCTACGGTCAACGGCAAGCCGAGTTCGATTTCAAGTTGGAGAATTACAAGCAGAAGGTGGACAGCCTGGGCGCCTTAATCGCCCGTTCCAAGGCCGATATCGTCGGTTTCACCGACCGCCTGGCCTACGCGACATCGCTGGAATCGATGCGCAAGGAACTGGAGCACCTCAACGTTGGGTCCAAGATCAATACCCTCGCGGCCATGGACACCCGGTCCCAGATGCAGGCCAGTCTGCGTGGTGCAGAGCAGCAGGCACTTGCCTCGCAACGCGATATCGCGGCGCTGATCGCCGAGCGGAACGGCTATGTTCAAAATTGGCATACCGAAGCGGCGGACAAGCTGACCGAAGCGCTCACCAAGCTGTCCGATGCCCGGGAGTCGCTGAACAAAGCTCAATTGCGCCGCCAGCTTGTGGAGTTGCGCGCCGAACGGGACGGCACAATTATGTCCGTCAGCAAAGTGTCGGTCGGATCCGTATTACAGGGTGGACAGCAACTTATTACCCTGGTGCCGACCGATGCGCCGCTGGAAATCGAGGCTAATATCTCCGGTGCCGACGATGGCCATATCAAGGTCGGCGATCCGGTCGATATCAAGTTCGATACCTTCCCTTACACGCAATATGGCATGGCACACGGCGTTGTGCGGGTTGTCAGCCCCGATAGCTTTTCGGCCCAGGACGAACAGCGCAACCCTACAGGAGCTGTCCCGCTTGCGGCCAATGCCGGCGGCTTGTGGTTCCGGTCGAGGATTTCATTGGATCAAATCGCTTTGCACCACACGCCGGCCGACTTCCATCTGATCCCGGGCATGCCGATTCAGGCGGACATCCGCATCGGCCAGCAAACCATCCTCCGTTACATGCTCGGCAAAGCCGTTCCGCTGGCCACCGAAGGCATGCGGGAGCCGTAATGCCTGTCAAAACGGTCCCTTTCCCCGGGCGCTTGTCACGCGCACGGCATCACCCGGGGAAGTAAGGCGGAAACGCGCCAAATCAGAACTCAACGCAGCGCGAATTCGAACGGACGCAACACAGAATGGCTCTATTCGACACGTTAATGTCCGGCCTGTCCTCCACCGCCGCACTCCGCCGGGGCGTCCGGCAATTGGAGCAAGGCGACGTCAAGGGCGCATTCGTCCTGCTGTCCCGCGCCGCCCGCGCTGGAATTCCCGAAGCTGAATTTCGCGTCGGGCGATGCTACCTGGAAGGCGTCGGCGTGCCCCCAAGCCGAACCGATGGCGTCCGCTGGATAGAGCGCGCTGCGGGAAAGGGATACGTGGAGGCACAGTCCCTTCAGGCGACGCTTTGCCTGCATGGGATGGGTGCCGGGTCCGCCGAAGCTGGCATTGGATTGGGCGCGGGCCTGTTCGGCAGCCAGACCACGGTGGAACCGGACTACCCCGGCGCCGCCAAATGGGCGCGCCGCGCCGCCGAGGCAGGATCTGCCGACGGTCAGGCAGTGCTTGGTTTCATCCTGACGTCGGGTCCGGAAAACCTTCGCAACATAGAAGAAGGCGATCGCTGGTACGAAAAATCGGCCGCCGGCGGATGCCCCCAGGGCCATCTCGGGTACGCGCTCGTCCTGGCGCGCGACACATCCAACCCCGAAACCCAGCAAGCCCTGCTACGGCATCTCGGTCAGGCAGCGGAAAAGGGCCTCGCGACCGCACTTTACCTCTATGGCATGATCCAGGAACGCGGCGTCGGGATTGCGCAAGATCGCTCCGCCGCTGCCATCTGTTACAAGCAGGCGGCTGAAAAAGGTCATCGCAACGCCCAGGCCCGCTGGGGTTTTGCCCTGATGGAGGGCAATGGTGTCGATCCCAATCCGGTAGAGGGCGAATCCTGGCTGCGCCGCGCAGCTTTGGCCGGCGATCCGGAAGCCGCCGCACTGGTCGGCGATATCTATGCCAAGGGCGGCAACCTGCCTCCAAACTATGCCGAGGCCGCGATGTGGTTCCGCCGCGCCGCCGACGCCAACCATCGCGGCGCCGCCCGCGCACTCGGGATGTTGTACCTAACGGGTGCCGGCGTGCTGCGCGACCAGGACGAAGCGGCCAAGCTGTTCAGCATCGCAGCGGAAGCCGGGGACACCAATTCGCATGTCGATCTTGGCAACCTTCTGCTGCGCGGCCACGGCGACGAACGGGATTCTATCCGCACCCGCGAATGGTTCGAACAGGCCGCGGCCTCCGGCGACCTGATCGCGGCGTTTAATTTCGGCGTCTGCCTGGCCGAGGGCGTGGGAATCGAGCGCGACGACCGCAAGGCCGCCCAATGGCTCCGTCGCGCGGCGGACGGGGTGATCAATGCCCAGTATTGGTATGGCCGTATGCTGATCGAAGGCCGTGGCGTGGAGCCCAACCCGGAGGAAGGCCGCATATGGATCGCCAAGGCGGCCAAAGTCGGAATGATCGAGGCACAGGTTATGCTGGCCGACATGATGCTGTCCGGTCGCGGTGGTGAGAAAGATCATCCCGCCGCACTCGCATTATTCGAGAAAGCCGCCGGCAATGGCCATGTCGGGGCAATGTTCGCCGTCGGCGCCATGTTTGGCGGCGGTCACGATATTCCCTGGGACCGAATTGCCGCCCAGCGTTGGTTCCGCTCCGCCGCCGAACATGGCCACCCCTACGCGCAAATGATGCTCGGGCGCTATCTGGCCCGCAATCTGGCCGGAGAGCAGAATATCGAGGAAGCCAGGCGGTGGACGGAACGTGCGGTGGCGCAAGGGCTACAGGACGCCAAGGCGGACCTGGCAGCCCTGCCTCCCGCACCGGAACCGGACGGCGGCGGCGCATCGGCCGATAAAAATCCCGCTCGTGCGGCAGGCGGATAATGACCGAAGCCGATGTATCGATCGGGTCAATGTATTGAACGAGACGGGCAAACCCGGCACTGAGCCGCCCATAGCCGCGCTTGCCCGCACCGCCATGGCCAACGTATTCGCCGTCAAAGATCCCGCAACCGCCTTACAATGGCTGGAACGGGCTCATCGGTTGATTCCGGCGGATACCAACACGACCCTTACCTTGGCCAGCTCGCTCCTGGCGCACGATCCCGCGCGGGCCGTAACGCTCTTTCTGTCGGTCCTCGATCAATACGATGTCCGGCAAGGCTGGCTCGGCCTGATCACGGCCCGCCAACGCCTCGGCGAGCCGGAAGAGGCCAGACGATCCTTGGCCACAATGCTGTCGCGGCATGCCTTCGCGCCGGATGTGCTGCGGCTTGCCGAACAAATTGGCGGCGCGCACGGCAGCCCCGGTTGGTGCGCCCTTCGCTCCGACGGCACGCTCGAAATCCACAGCACGTCATCGGATGCGCCACGGATGAGCCTGGACGGCAAGCGGGTTCTCGGCCCGGCTTTGCCTGACGGGTGGGAACGTGCCCGAACGGTGGAGGTACGCAACGGCAACCGCCCGCTGCTGGGCAGCCCGATCCAGATAGCCTCGATCCGCCGGCTTGCCGGATGCGTGGAGGTCTGGCAGGGCGGCATTAGGGGCTGGGCCTGGCATCCCGCCGATCCCGAGACAGCGGCAATACTGACTTTGGTTAGTACGTCATCAACCCTGCCGCAAACTATTATCGCCAGCGACCCGGTCACGGTTCCGGACACCGGCCCCCTTGCGAGGCCGCGCGCCTTTCTGGTCACCCGCGATCAGTTAACCGCCAAAGCCGGATCGATCCATGTAGCGGGTCCGGACGGGATGGATTTGCCGGGTAGTCCGGTCGATCCGTTCGCTGATGAAGCAGCGCACGTCGCGGCGGCGCTGCTGATCGGACGGGCTTATCCCGCCGGCCCGCGAAACCCCGGGCGCGCCGGGGGTGGGGAAAGCCATCCGCCATCGGGTTCGGCCCGGGATTTACCGCTTGATCGTTTGGTTATCCCAGACGCCCACGATCCGACAACGCATGGCCCGACAACGCATGGCCCAACAGCGTATGATCCGACAGCGCATGGCCCGACAGCGTATAGGCCGGCCTTGCGTGCCGATGGACCTGTACCAGCCCGGGCGACGGGTGCCGATGGCCGCAAGCGGGCCGTGACAATCGTCATACCGGTGCATAACGGCGGCGGCACCGCCCTGGCCTGCCTGACCAGCGTTCTGGCGGCCATTCCCGCCGAGGCGCGGGTCATCGTCGTGGACGACGGTTCTTCCGACCCCGCCGTGATCGCCGAACTAAACAGCCTGCTCCGGCGACGTGCGATCCGCCTGATCCGGCATCCCACGCCGCTTGGTTTCCCCGCCGCTGCCAACGCCGGCATCAGGGCGGCTTCAGGACGGGATATCGTGCTGTTGAACAGCGACACGCTGGTGCCGCCAGGTTGGCTCGGCCGGCTGCGGGCGGCGGCTTATTCCAGTCCCGGCATCGGCACTGTCTCACCGTTCTCCAACCACGCCGGCATTGCGGGCTATCCTGACAGATCGGGCGCCACCCCTGTGTCGGATCAGGCAACCACCGACCGGTTGGACCGGCTGGCAGAGCGTGCAAACGGCGGTTCCACGACCGATATCCCGGTCGCAGCCGGATTTTGCCTGTATCTCCGCCGCGACTGCCTGAACGTGACCGGAGCATTCCGAGCGGACCTGTTCGCGGGGGGGCATGGCGAGAGAAACGATTTCTGCCTCCGCGCCCGCCGGTTGGGGTGGCGCAACGTTGCCCTGACCGGATTGTTCGCCGGTCATCTCGAAGCCTCTCCCCGCAGCGAGGGCGCACCGATCGACAATGCCGCCATACATCTACAGGCACGCAACGGCAGGATCGTCGAGCAGCTCCATCCCGGGCACGATGCGCTGATTGCCCGTTTTGTCGCGAACGACATGCTGGCGGATGCTCGTCGCCGGATCGATCTGCTGGATTGGCAGGAACGCGGCCGGACGTGGCCGAAGGCGACCATCCTGATCACACACACATCGGGCGGCGGCGTCGAACAGCGGCTGCGCCTTTCGGTCGCGGCACACACCGCAAACCGCCATCGGCCGATTATTCTGAGACCGGCGGAAACACCCGGCGGCAAACCGGCCATTGCCGTCCTGGATGGGCTATCCGGCGACTTTCCAAACCTGGTGTTTGCCATGCCGGAAGAGTTGCCCGCGTTGCTTCGGCTGCTCCGCGCCGCAAGGCCGGATTGCATAGAAGCCCATCATTTTGCCGATTACTCGGCTTGCATTTACCAATTGGTAACTGAACTCGGTGTTCCATACGACGTGCATGTCCATGATTACGCCTGGTTCTGTCCCCGGATATCGCTGGTCGGTGCGCATAATCGGTATTGTGGAGAACCAGACCTGCACGACTGCGAAGCGTGCATCGCCGACAACGGCAGTTTCCTGAAGGAGGAAATTTCAGTGGCCGATCTCCGAGCCCGGTCGGCGGATTTCCTGGCGGGCGCCCGGCATGTCGTCGTGCCATCCGACGATACCGGCCAGCGGATGCGGCGGCATTTCAGCGAACTAACCACGATGACGGTTCCGCACGAAGACGATGCCGTGCTTCCGCTGGTTTCAATTCCACGCTCGGCAAGACAGGCCACGGCGGGGCGCAGGTCTTCGGTCTGCGTGGTCGGCTCGATCGGGGTCCACAAGGGCTACGACATCCTGCTTGCCTGCGCCCGCGATGCCGCACGGCGCGATCTGGACATGGATTTCATCGTTGTCGGCCACACGATCGACGATGCACGCCTGATGGAAACCAGCCGCGTGTTCGTGACGGGGCAGTTCGAACCGGACGAGGCGGTTCAACTGATCGCCGCCCAAAACGCCGGCATCGGCTTCGTCGCCTCGATCTGCCCGGAAACATGGTGCCTCAGTTTGGGCGACTTATGGCGAGCCGGACTGCGGGCGGCCGCATTCGACATTGGTGCGCCGGCAGAGCGAATTCGTCGCACCGGCCGTGGATTTCTGCTTCCATTGGCCCTCCCTGCAAGTGCTATTAACAACGCACTTGTTGCAGCCATGCGGACGACGAGCCATTGATGACCGTCACCTGTAAGGCGAAACACCCGGTTGCAGGGATCATTCATAACCCAAAGTCCTGGTGGCACCTCCAAAGGAAATGCCCTCACGTTGCCTCCCCCCGATCCTTTTGACCTAAGTCATATAAGTCGAGAAATGACCCCCAAACCCCAAGAGCGAGTCAGCCGCATGTCCGAAGCCGCGAGTGCGGAACGCACCAGAGCAAAGGCGAATACGTCCGTCGCACCGGTCAAACAGCCCGCTCAGCCGCAACCCGGACAAACCCGGGCAGGCAATCCGCCGGCCGATGCATCCAGCCGGATCGCGGAACTGCAGGTCACCGCCCATCTGATGTCGCTGGAGACCGGGTTGTTCTGCGTCTTCCAGACCCCTGGCAGCACGCCCCCCGATCAGGCCACCGGTCTGCCGGGTGTTCGGATCACCCCGGCACCCGGTCTCGCCGGCCGTCCGGAGGCGGTCAGCGTCAGCACCTTCCGTGAAGATGGATGGTTGAACGGCACCGCCGCGCTGGTCCGGGTCACGGACGGTTCCGCGCAGATCCTGGTCACGATCTATCAGCAAAAAGACCAGGATGCGGCACCGCGTCTCCAGGTCCTGCGCCTCAGCGGGGAGCCCACTGCCGCCGGATCGCCCGGCGCCCCAGCCCCTGCACAGCCGAACCTGAAGGTGACAGCGGGGGAGCCGGCAACGCCGGGGGCCAACCCCGAAGTCATGGCCCATGTTCAGATTGCAGGTGATATCACCTGCAATCTGGGTGACTGGCTCGGCCTCAAGGGCAGCCGCCAATGGGTCGAGGGCTTCGGTCTGGCACCAGCCCAAGGCGTCGCCATGCAAGACATCGAGTATCAGGCTGTGCTGGGTCGCAACTGGTTGTCGCCCTGGGTCGAAGGCGGGAAATTCTGCGGCAGCCGTGGCATGGCCCTCCCCCTGCTCGGCCTGAAGGTGCGCCTAAAGGGTGCCGCGGCGAAAGCGTACGAATGCACCTATTCCGCGACATTCGTGGATGGCAGCATGGTCGGGCCGGTCGGTGGCGGCGAAGCCTGCGAGGCGGAAAGCCTTGCGGCGCTGGAAGCGTTCCAGATCGTCATTCAGCCGCGCGGCGGCAAGACGTCATCCGTAAAGCCGGCGGAAGCAACCTCCGGACCGGTGAAGACGGGAACCGTAGAGGTGACGGCCGCAAGGGTACCGGCCGTAAAGGTACCGGTCGTAAAGTTACCGGCCGTAAAGATACCGGCCGCGAAGCCGAAAACCGGCGCGGCCCAAAAAGTGGCGCCCAAGTCCCGTGCCAAAGCCTAAAATTCCCCGGCACGCCTGAGTGTAAAAGACTAGCCGGCGTCCGCGCTGGCTGGCGGCCGGTTCCGGATCTGGCCGTCGCCCGACAAGACGAGGTACCACGGTTGAAGTTCCTGTTCGTCCACCAGAACTACCCAGGGCAATTCCTGCACATCGTCCGCCACCTGACTGCGTCGGGCCGGCACGACGTGGTCTTCATCACCGAACCGAACCCCAACGAGATTCCCGGTGTCCGCAAGGTTCCATACGCCCGTCCCGTATTGGACACTTCGGAAACCCATATCGCCGCGCGCGAATTGGATAACGGCGTCAAAAGAGCAGAAGCGGCGTTCAAGACTGGCTTCGGACTGCGGCATCTCGGATATAAGCCGGACATTATCATCGGCCATCACGGCTGGGGCGAAATGCTCAATCTGCGCGATCTGTGGCCCGACGCCGCGATGCTTGGCTATTTCGAATTCTATTACCAACACGATCGGGCGGATGTCGGCTACGATCCGGAATTCCCTGCCGAACCGCTGGATTACCCCCGGATCAGAGCGAAGAACGCGATCAACCATATCGCGCTCAATCTGGGTGGCGCGGGACAGTGCCCCACGGAATGGCAACTATCGACCTATCCGGACTGGGCCCGGCCGAAGATCGATCTGCTGTGGGAAGGCGTGGACCTGGAAACATGCAGTCCCGATCCGGCAGCCCACAAGAAGACCCTGAAGATCGGCGACATGACGATCAGGCCAACCGACAAGCTGGTGACCTATGTGTCGCGCGACCTGGAACCGTATCGCGGTTTCCATACCATGATGCGGACCCTGCCCGACCTGATGCGCGCCCGCAAAGACATCAAGGTCGTCATGATCGGCGGCGATGGCATCAGCTACGGCTCCGGCCCGTCTGGCGGCGGAACATGGCGCGAGCGCATGATGCGGGAGGTGGGTAAAGATATCGACATGAACCGCGTCGTCTTCCCCGGCCGCGTCGCCTACAGCACCTACCTCGCGGCACTCCAGCGCTCCGATGCCCATGTCTATCTGACCTATCCGTTCGTTGCCTCCTGGTCGCTGCGGGAGGCTTTGGCGATCGGTTGCGCGGTGATCGGCGGCGATACCCGAACGGTGAGCGAATTCATCGCCCACGGTGAGAACGGACTGCTGACTCCCACCCTCGAACCGCATACCCTTGCACGGACCATCCTCGGTCTGCTGGAGGACAAGCCGCTGAACCGCAAGCTGCGTGAGAATGCGCGCGCCTACGCTGTGCGCCGGTTGGCGATGTCGGACTACCTGGACTCCTACAGCCGATTGATCGGACGCCTGACCGGGGAAAATCCTTCGGTCGAGCCGGGTTCCTTACCAGTGGCGAAAACCACGATCCGCCGAAGCAGGCCCGCCCCCGGCGCTGTTTCCGCGCGACGGCTGGTCGCGGCGGCGCCATAACGACGCCGGACTCATCGACGCCGGCGTTCGGCCATAATGGCAACCAGAACAACAAAACGTGCCCTACCCCTTGCCCGAGGCCGGCGCCTTGTGCCACCACGACTTTGCAACGCCGTTAACTAGGCGTCGCCACCGAGAGGATCACCATGACCGATAGTGCTCCGGCACACCTGCCGGTCGAAGGCACCCTGATGCGCGGCAAACGCGGCGTCATCATGGGCGTTGCCAATGACCGTTCCCTGGCCTGGGGCATCGCGCAGGCTTGCGCCGCCCAAGGCGCCGAGCTGGCGTTCACCTACCAGGGCGAGGCGCTGGAGAAACGGGTGCTGCCATTGGCGGCCTCCGTCGGATCGGATCTGGTCATTCCGTGCGACGTGTCCGACGACGCCAGCACCGACGCCGCATTCGCCGCATTGGCGAGGCGTTGGGACGGGCTCGATTTCGTCGTCCATGCCATCGGATTCGCCGACAAACAGTATTTGCGCGGGCGCTACATGGACACGCCGCGCAGCGCGTTCCTGCAGGCCATGGACATCTCCTGCTATTCGTTCGTGTCTGTCTGCCAGCGGGCGGTGCCGATGATGAAGCCGGGCGGCAGCCTGCTGACCCTGTCCTATCTGGGCGCTGAACGCGTGGTGCCGCATTACAACGTGATGGGTGTGGCGAAGGCGGCGCTGGAGGCATCCGTGCGCTATCTGGCCGCCGATCTCGGCACCGCCGGCATTCGCTGCAACGCCATCAGCGCCGGGCCAATCAAGACCCTGGCCGCGTCCGGTATCGGCGATTTCCGCTACATTTTACGCTGGAATCAGCTCAATTCCCCGATGCGGCGGAATGTGACGATCGAGGAAGTTGGCGGCGCCGGGTTGTATCTGTTGTCCGACCTGTCCTCCGGCGTGACGGGGGAGGTGCATCATGTCGATTGCGGCTATCACACCGTGGGCATGAAACACCCGGACGCGCCCGATATCGCCACCGTCGCAGGCTGACAGGCCGCCGCCATGTCCCACAACAGTTTCGGTCATCTGTTCCGGGTCACGACATGGGGCGAAAGCCACGGGCCGGCGATCGGCGGCGTGGTCGATGGCTGTCCGCCGCGGTTGGCTCTGACCGAGGCGGACATTCAACCCTGGTTGGACAAACGCCGCCCCGGCCAATCCAAATTCACCACCCAGCGGCAAGAGCCAGACCAGGTCCGCATCCTGTCCGGCGTGTTCGAGGGCGTCACCACCGGCACCCCGATCAGCCTGATGATCGAAAACCAGGACCAACGCTCCCGCGATTATGCCGCGATCTCGACCCAGTTCCGCCCCGGCCATGCCGACCTGACCTACGACCTGAAATACGGCATCCGCGACTATCGTGGCGGCGGCCGTTCATCCGCTCGGGAAACCGCCATGCGGGTGGCTGCAGGTGCCGTTGCCCGGCTGGTGCTGGGCAGCGCGGTGCGGATCAGGGGCGCGTTGGTGCAAGTGGGGCCGCACCGGATCGATCGCGATCGCTGGGACTGGGCGCAGGTGGACGAAAATCCGTTCTTCTGCCCGGACCCGGTGATGGCTGGGATTTGGGAATCCTACCTGTTGGAGGTCCGAAAATCCGGGTCCTCGGCCGGCGCGGTGATCGAGGTTGTCGCCGATGGCGTGCAGCCCGGATTGGGCGCCCCCATTTACGGAAAACTGGACGCCGATTTGGCCGGCGCGCTGATGTCGATCAACGCCGTCAAAGGCGTGGAAATCGGAGACGGTTTTGCCGCCGCCGCCCTGTCGGGTGAGGCGAACGCCGACGAAATGCGAATGCACGACGGGGTGGTCGCGTTCGGTTCGAACCACGCCGGCGGCATCCTGGGCGGTATCTCCACCGGACAGCCGATCGTGGCGCGGTTCGCGGTGAAACCGACCAGCTCCATCCTCGCGCCGCGCAAATCCGTAGATAGGTTCGGGAACGAAATCGAGATCGTCACCAAAGGCCGCCACGATCCCTGCGTCGGTATCCGAGGCGTGCCGGTGGGCGAGGCGATGGTGGCGTGCGTACTGGCCGACCACCTGCTGCGGCACCGGGCGCAGAACCCGGATGCGCCAACGACGACGCGGTTGCCGCGGAATTAGCTGAACCGAAGTTCCCTGTTGATCCAGCGCCATTCCACGCATCGTCGTCTGATGGTGAAGCGACTGGGCCTCGCGGTAGATACGGTATCGGCAGGATTGTAGGCGACTATTTCTTTTTGCCGGCGTTCGGGTCCCGCGCCAGTTCGGCGGCACGCCTGATAGCCCGGGTTAGCTTGAAGACCGTCGTGGATGGCGGCCCATGCGGATTATCCTCGGCATCTCGGCGTTCCAGTTGTCGTTCTGCCCGGCGTTCGGCCTCTTCGACTTTATCGATGAATCGCTGAAAATCCGGCCGTTTTCCCTTATTTTTGTCATAATCCGGACAGAGCGTCTCAAAGCGGCGTTGCACAGCGTGATGATCGTCGGAGCGGTCGAAATCGACGAAATGCAGGATCAGCCAAACCTCGAAACAGGGGTTCGACCGGGCAACGCCGACCCGCTTTGCCTCGCACAATCCCACCGCTTCAGCATGCTTCGGATGCGTGTCGCGATCGAACATTGCCCAAACTTCATCGTTTTTCGCAAATGAATCGACCTCGCTATCCCGTTGCTTCGCGAGCTTCACCGCACGATTGGCGATTGTCATGGGCATGCCGGCGGCTGGTTCGACTTCCACATCAATACGGGCGTCCGGGAAAGTCGCACGCAACGCCTCAAAATAAGCGGGTTCGGTATTTTTGCCTTCGCAGATGATGGTGAAGCGGCGTTTGGGATCACGAACAGCTTTCCGCCGTCTGAGGCTTGGAGGAAGATGGCGCGCCATCCGTCAAAGCGTCGCCAAGATGTCGGATGCACGTCCCGAGAAAGGGATCGCGCCGTAACGTCCCTCAAGATAGCCGCGTTCGAGATTATCCGTCTTCCGGGTGCGGAAATCGGTCAACGGATAGAAGTGGGTGGCCCCTCCGGAGTCCTTTTCAGCCAACCAAACCTGATCTCGGCGCAAATACTCCGATTGCAGAAGATTCGTATCGTGGGTTGTGGCGATCAGTTGCGCGCCCTTGGGGTTGGTTGCCGGGGACGAAAACAAGGCGATAACAAGATCGCAGGCTTGCGTATGAAGGCTTGCATCCAATTCGTCCACCACCATGACGGCCCCGGTATCCAAGACACGAAACGCTGGGATGAGGAAGCCTAGCAGGCGCTTGGTGCCCTCGCTTTCCTGTTGCAAATCGAAATAAACAGAGTCACCTCCGACACTCTTGTGAGCTAGTTGGATCTGAGCCCTATTTAGCCGCGAATTCGGAGTTTCAATTTGAATTTTTCCTAAGGTTTTGACCAACGCCTCAATCCCATCCTGAAGCGCCTGCAACTCTGGCGGCACTTCGACGTCTTTGAGACGATAATCGACAACGCCGGTGCCGGCAGCTTTAAGAAAGCCAATCACGCGAGCATCCATCGCCTTATCGGTGAAATTATGCATTAACTCGGACTCGCGCAATTCGCCAGACGCCATGGTTTGAAAGAATTTGCTTATTTTCGTGAGTTCCTCGTGCCCGTTCTGCGCTGCCGCCGACAAAAACAAGCTGTTGGATCTGGTTAATTCCGAAATGACCTGATTACGGCCTTTCAAATTCCGGCCAAACCGAAAGGTCATGCCGTCGCGCTCAAACAGCGCCTGGCGCCGATCATTAGGGAATGCAAACAGCCACTCGGCGGTAAACGCCACATTCGTTGCTTCAAACCCGTAATGATACCGCACATCTTCCAAGACGAAATCCACCTCAAAACGCGATGGGATTCCACCTGACGATGGATCAAGCGCAAACGGTGTCCGGCCAATCGGCCCGTCGGGTTCACCTCGGCTGTGGGAATATAAGACCGCCGAACGCATCCACCGGATGGCACTAACGAGGTTGGTCTTTCCCGACGCATTAGCACCGTAGATGACCAGAACCGGCAGTAATTTGTGACCGGGGGCGTGGCGGCTATCGATCAGCCCGGCCGGACTATCGTCAAGCGTGGACGCGACGAGCGACAACTCCTGCGTGTCTCGTAGAGATCGATGATTGGTGACGCCAAATCTGAGCAACATATCCGCCTCGCTAACGCTGTAACCTCTGTTTATATCCAAAATTTGTCAATAAATGGTAAACCTCCTGTTTTATTCGTTCTCAGGTAGCGCCAAAGTGGGTCACATCCCCGTGTCTGACAAGGCGGCATCCCGTCCGGTAACGGATGACGGCGTCAGACATTCCTGCCAAATTGCACTCCAGCACCTGAGAACTATTCTCATCATTACGCCCCCCACTTGACGGATCGGCCTTCCCGGCCACATTCCGCACCATGCGCAATTTCTCCGACCTGACTGAACGCGAAATCCTCGCCCTTGCCATCGCCAACGAGGAAGAAGACGGCCGTATCTACCTGGATATCGCCGAGGGCCTGCGCGCCGATTACCCCGGCAGTGCCAAGGTATTCACCGAAATGGCGGGCGAGGAAGGCGACCACCGCCGTCGCCTGCTAGAGGTGTATCGCGCCAAATTCGGCGAGCACATCCCGTTGATCCGCCGCCAGGACATCCGTGGATTCATCCAGCACAAACCCGTTTGGCAGATGGCGCAGTTAAACCTGGACGTTGTCCGCAACCTCGCGGAAAGCATGGAAACCGAAACCCAGGGCTTCTACCGCCGCGCCGCGACGCGAAGCGGAGACGTCACCATCCGCAAGCTGCTTGGCGATCTGGCAGATGCCGAAGTCGAACACGAACACCGCGCCGACCAGTTGGTCGAGGAAAACCTGCCCGCCAACGTCCGCCACGACGAGGACGCCCACGCGCGCCAATCCTTCATCCTGCGCGTGATCCAGCCGGGCCTTGCCGGCCTGATGGACGGCTCCGTTTCCACCCTGGCGCCGGTGTTCGCCGCGGCGTTCGCGTCCAACAACACCTGGGAAACGTTCCTGATCGGGATGGCGGCGTCGGTCGGTGCCGGCATTTCGATGGGCTTCGCCGAAGCACTGTCGGACAACGGCAGCCTGACCGGCCGAGGCGCCCCGCTGATCCGCGGCGGCATCTGCGGGCTGATGACGACAGCCGGCGGGATCGGCCACACCCTGCCCTTCCTGATCCCGTCCTTCTGGACCGCGATGATCGTAGCGATCGCCGTGGTCGTCGTCGAACTGGCGGTGATTTCCTGGATACGCTGGAAATACATGGACACCCCCCCGCTAGCGGCGACGCTACAGGTCGCGTTCGGCGGTGCGTTGGTGTTCGGCGTGGGGATACTGATCGGGAGCAGTTGAGGCCGGCAATGACGAGATGAAGAAAGCCACCGCCCCGGCCCGCCGTCTATCCTTGGTCTAATGCCGCGCCCGCCGCGCTAGTACAAACGGCGTCATCTGTTCAGCGAACAGAATCGGGAACTTTATCTTCGGTTCCACCGGCACGGGCTTCGGCGCAACCGGCGCCATAGCCGCCATGAACGCCGCCAGCTTGCTGTGCGCCAGCATCACCTTCTCCAGCGCCCGGTTCATACCCAGTTGGAATGCACCCTCATCCCAGCGCGTGTTCTCCGGCGTCATCGCCTTCGGGTTTTTCGTCCGCTCTTTCTGGCGCATCTCCAGCGCCTTGGTGCTCTTCATGCACAGGCGATTGAGCTTGATGGCACTGTCCTGCCAATCCAACATTTCATCGATCGAGACATCCTTGACCGCCGAACCCGCACTAAGGCAAGCCAACGAGGCCCAGCCGTACGCAACAACCTCGGTCGCAAGCTGAAGTTCTTTCGGCGTGACGGCCTGATAGCAATCCAGCACGCTCTTAGCGGCCTCCCGCGCCACGGCCGCATCGCCGTTCGGGTCGTTCAGGAAGAACGGCACCAGAGCGGCCAGCGCCTGATCGTACCGGTGCGCAAGGGATAGAGTCGAACCGGCTGTGTCGCCCATCGCATAAATGTTCCTTATTTGTTCTGGTATTCTCTACGCCAGGTTGCAACCCAAAGGCAAGCGAAAAAATGCCCTGCCCAACGCCGAGGCCCTGCCGCATACTGTCCCAAACCAACGGGAAGCACGAACCATGAGCTGGCCAACGCAGCAAGGCACCTACGAAGCCGGCGATCTCACCCTTCAATCGGGCGCCTGCCTGCCGTCTGCCCGGTTGTCCTGGAGGACGCACGGAACGCTATCCCCCGCCCGCGACAACGTCATCGTCTATCCCACCAGCTACGGCGCCCAACACCCCGACCTCGCGTGGCTGCTCGGTTCGGACAAAATCCTGGACCCGGCCCGTTGGTTCATTGTCATTCCCGACATGTTCGGCAACGGCCTGTCGTCGTCTCCCTCCGGCACGTCGGACTACCCGACGCTGGTAACCGTTTACGACAACGTTCAGGTACAGCGGCACGCCTTGTCCGAAATGTTCGGGATCGACCGTGTTGCCTGCGTCTATGGCTGGTCGATGGGCGCGTTGCAGGCCTACCACTGGGCAGCGCTGTTCCCGGACGCGGTCGAACGGATCGTGGTGAACTGCGGCACCGCACGCACCTCGGTGCATAATCAGGTGTTCCTGCGCTCGCTGATGGCGACGTTGGAGGCAGCACCGCAACACGTCGGCAACGGCCGGTTCTCGTCCGAACCAAAGGCCGCGAAACGCGCATTCGGACGGATTTACGCGGCCTGGGCGCTCAGCCAGGACTTTTATCGGGCAGGTTTGCATCTGGCCTCGGCCGAGAAACCAAACCTGGGCGCCCCCGATCTGGAAACCTTCCTGAAAACCGACTGGGAAGACCGGTTTGGCGTCCGTCCCGCCGCCGACCTGTATGCGCAGCTTCAGACCTGGGACGCATCCGACATCAGCGCCAACGCATTATACGACGGCGACCTGAAGGCCGCGCTGCAGGCGATCCGTGCGCGTGTGCTGTTGATGCCCAGCGCCACTGACCTGTATTTCCGCACCGCCGACAACGAGGCCGAACTCCCATTGCTGGCCAACGCGTCGCTGCGTCCGATTCCAAGCATTTGGGGACATCGTGCGGGGAACCCGGTTGCCAATCCGGCCGATATGCAGTTCATCAAGACCGAAGTCCGTGCTTGGCTAGACCAATAAAACAGGGAGAGCAGACATGCCCGCAACAATAACCCGCAGCAATCCGGCCGCCGTGCGCGCGCCAACCGGCTACACGCATGCCATCCAGATCACAGGCGAGTATCGCCGCCTGATTATCTCTGGCCAGGTCGGCATGGCTCTCGACGGCACCATCCCGAGTTCGGCAGAGGGCCAGATCGCCCAGGCGTTCGCCAACCTGCGCGCCGTCCTCGCCGAAAACGGTATGACGGTCGAAAACATCGTCAAGACCACGGCTTTTCTGACCGACCGCGGCTTATTGGGGGCATACCGCCAAGCGCGCGGGGCGGTGTTCGGAGACCATGCTCCGGCCTCCACTCTGCTGTTCGTCGCCGGGTTGGCGGACCCGAGCTGGGTGGTGGAAGTCGAAGCCGAGGCGATCGCCTAGATGGACCCGATCCGGCGGAATACCGTTGGCGACGCGGTCCGCCGGACAGCTCGGTTGTTTCGGGACCGCTCGGCGTTGGTGTTTGGCGACTGCGATTGGTCGTTCAGCGCGCTGGATTGCGCCGCCGACCGGGTCGCGGGACATTTCTTCAGCCTGGGCCTTCGGACAGGCGACCGGATCGCTGCCTATGGGCGGAATTCCGACGCCTATTTCATTGCCTGGCTGGCCTGTGTGCGCGGCGGCTTCGTGCATGTGCCCGTGAACTATGCACTGACCGGAGAGGAGCTTTCGTACATCGTTCGCCAATCCGGATCGCGGCTGGTGCTGACGGGCGCGGGGATGGACGTTGACGGTATCGATGTCGAGTCCGTGCCTTTGCAGGACCTGATCGCGGTGGCGTTGGATGCGAACGCTCCGTCCGGGCCGGAACCCGATCTCGACGACGACAGCCTCGGACAGATTGTCTATACATCCGGCACCACGGCCGCGCCCAAGGGTGCGATGATGACGCACAAATCGATGATGTCGCAGTATTACTCGGTCATCCACAATATGGACTATGCCGAGACAGACCGCGCACTGGCCGCACTGCCGCTGTACCACACCGCGCAAACCCATGCCTTCACCATGCCGCAGTTCCTGGTCGGCGCCCGCACCATCCTGATCGAGGCACCCGCGCCGGATGTCGTGCTGCGGTCGATCGAACAACAGCGCATCACCTCTTTCTTCGCCCCGCCGACCGTGTGGATCAGCCTGCTGCGGCACCCGGATTTCGCCACGCGCGATCTGTCGTCGCTGGAAAAGGTTTATTACGGTGCCTCTATCATGCCCGTTCCGGTGCTGCATGAATTGCGCGAACGGCTGCCCGCGGCGCGTCCATACAACTGTTATGGCCAAACCGAGATCGCACCCCTGGCAACCGTCCTGCGGCCGGAGGAACACGATGCACGCCCGGCGTCCTGCGGGCGGCCGGTGATGAACGTGCAAACCCGCGTGGTCGATCCGGACATGAACGATGTGCCGCCCGGCACGCACGGGGAAATCGTCCACCGGTCGCCGCACCTGATGGCCGGCTATTGGGACAAACCGGCTGAAACGGCCGAGGCATTCGCCGGCGGTTGGTTTCATTCCGGCGATGTCGGTTATTTCGATGAGGCCGGATACCTGTACATCGTCGATCGCATCCGCGACGTAATCAACACCGGCGGCGTGCTGGTCGCAAGCCGGGAGGTGGAGGAAGCGCTGTTCACCCACCCCGCCGTGTCGGAAGTCGCGGTGGTTGGTTTGCCGGACGACAAATGGATTGAGGCCGTAACAGCGTTCGTCGTGCTGCGCGCCGGCCACACAGTCAATGAGGCCACTCTGATCGCATTCGCACGGGAGCATCTCGCGCCATACAAGCTGCCGAAAAAAGTGCTGTTTGTGGACACCCTGCCACGCAACACCGCGGGGAAACTACTCAAGCGAGAACTGAGGAAACAATACAGCTAGCCGACCCAATCTGACAGAAGCATCCGGCCGGTTTGGGGGGATTCCTGCCACATCGAAAGAACCAGGCCGGACACCAAGTGTTGGATTTTGTCCAGCAGGCATGTTCACATCTCTGAAGCATCTCCCAAATCCAATGTATTGACGGCTGCCCGGGAATGTTCCGTTACGATAGGGCGTGGCGCGGGCAGCGCAAGCGCCAGAAAAAATGCCCGGACACGCCGGGCCATAACGACCCAGGAACGATACCCGTCTTATACCAACGGCCCTATGTTTTGACCCGTCATGGCAGGCGAAGGCCTGGCATCCACGTCTCCGAACCAGCATCGCGAGGCGCCGATGCGGCCCTGCGCCCGTAATGACGACAATGGGCCAAACGGTTAAGATAAGGGCTGTTGGTATTAGGCGTGCAGCAATTCCAGCGCCTCCTCATAAATTTCCATATTCTTGCCGAAGGAAATCGCGGCCGCCTGGGCGCCGGAAACCAGGTGCATCCAGCGCCAGGGTTCGCGGGTGGCGTAGAATTCCT
>JANXLQ010000199.1 GCA_025355085.1 Rhodopila sp. | reverse complement strand
TGGAGCCGAAGAATTCGTGAGCCGGGTGGAAGCGGCCTTGAAATAGAGCATCTTCGCAGTGACCAAAGGTGCCTGTTTTTTCTCGCGACTTGAGAGCGCGTCCTCGCAGTGCCAGGTCGAAACGATATATAACCGGACACTGCTGCGCTAACCCGCTCCACTCAGCATCCCGATCCCAGCGACGATCGCCTGACGCTTATCCAGTGCAAACCGCTCCGTCTCGTCCTGCAACCGGGTCAGGCCCTGCCACAGTTCCCCCCAGGAGTCCAACGACCGTAGCGCGACCAACCGTTCCTGATCGGGATCGGCCCTACCTCGCACGCTTTCACGCACCGACGCTGCAATACCTGCGCGCACCAAATCCATGAACGTCGAGAACCCGGTTTCACTCCGTCCCAGCAAGTCCGCGATCTCATACCCGCGCGAAACCGAAATACCGGGCAAATCGGCCAGCAGCTTGTCCACCAGCATCGCGATCTTCAGCCCCTCATCCTCCACCAGCATCATCGCCCGGCCTGGCGAACCCTCGGCGAGCGTGATCAACCGGCCGCGATCGTCAGCGCCGAGCTTCGGCAGGTATTGCGTTAGCAACTGCCCCATCGGTTCATCCGCCAGGGGTGTCAGGCGCAGCCGGCGGCAACGGCTGCGGATTGTCGGCAGAAGACGCCCGGGGGCCGCACACACCAGCAGCAGGATCGCGCGCGGCGGCGGTTCCTCCAGAATTTTCAAAAGTCCGTTGGCCGAACCCGGGCTCATGTCCTCGGCGCCATCGACGACGACGACCCGCCAGCCGCCCTCGGCCGGCGTCAGCGACATGAAGCCGTTGATCTTACGCACGTCCTCGACCGCGATCTGGGTCTTCATGCGCTTGGTCTTTTCGTTCATCACCCGCTCGATCGTCAGCATGTCGGCGTGCGAGTTGGCCGCAACCCGCCGGAACACCGGATCGGAAGGGGCGAGCGCCAGTGAGTCCTCGGCCGGGCGCCCAGCCAGCAAGCGACGGGCAAACCGATAAGCCAAGGTTGCTTTACCGACGCCCTCCGGTCCGGTGATCAGCCACGCATGGTGCATCCGCCCGGCGCGAACAGCGTCCAGGATGGTTGCCTCGGCGTCCGTGTGGCCGAGCAAAAGGGGATTGGCACGAGGTTCGGGTGCGGGCATGGAAGGGTTATAGCGCGGGATCGCCGCACGGGTAATCGCGGTTTTTGGCGCTGCGAGACTCTGACGCCAAATGGTTCGCAGCCGTCATTTTGGCCGGGACGCGAGGGCAATCGTCTCCTTAAGGTCTTTCTCTTCCTCGCACCCTAACCAGCAGAGCCTGCTCAATTTCGCGAGATTCTCCTTGGCTTTATCGATCTCCCCGAGTTCGACGTACAGTTCACCCTGATATTCTAACGCGCCCTTGTGTGTCGGATCGGCATCCAGCGCCTTGCGGTAATAGGTCATCGACTGCGCCCGGTCTCCGGTTTTACGCAGTACGAAACCCATCAAACTATAGACGTCCGGATGTTGGTTGTACGGGTTCACCACCATGTTTTTCAGTTCGGCCAGGGCCGCATCGTAATTTTTCACCTTTATTGCCGCCCGCACCTTTGTCAGGTCCGGCGCGTCCCTGGCAGTATTGGTGTCGGCGGCGTTCGCTGCGGGCGCGATGGCCGCAGCGGCCAGGATGCAGGCAAATTTCCGGCGGTCAATCAAGGCTGGCATGGAACAATTCCCTTACTGTGGCGCCGCATTTCAGGTTTAGCCCATCATCCTGCCACTGCGGGCAGGATTGTGTCCCTGATGACTTTAAACATATGAGGGGCGATAATCCAGCATCGAAGGTTCCCATCGGCAGTTCTCATTTTGGCAAAGCGGCGATTGCGTCCCACGTCGTCATGCTCTCGCCGGCTGCAATGTCCGAAGCATCTGCGTCTGTCATTCCAACCGGCCTGAATGTCTTTTCGACTGCCGCCGGCTCACGGACCCGAACCGCTAATGAATGAGCGCCAGCACGATTTCCACCGCGATCATCACCGTGATGATGACCTCCAGCACTTCGGACCGGCTGGCGTGCGCCTCATCGTACAGTGCCGTGTAGGTATCCCGGATGATCGATAGCTTGCGGTCCACGGCCGCGCTGACCGTCGGCACGCGAAACAACTCCAATGCCGCCGCATAAATCCGCGCCAGATATACGTCCTCGGTCACCTGCAACGCATTATCCACTTTTTCGGTCAGTTCCGTTACTTCGGCGACCATTGTGTATAAGCGCCGCGCCAAATCGGCAAACCGTCGCGCGCCCGGCAGTGCCCAACGGCGCCGGGTGGCTTCAACCAAATCGTACATCCGAGGCAACTCGGAATCCAACAGTTCGTCGTAATACCGCATTTCGAGTAACTGAGCATTTGCGACCTCGATCACGTCGATGACGTCCGAATCGCCTCTTGGTTCATAGACGAAGGCGCGGTCCCAGGTCAGAACGACCAGATCGTCAGTGTAATAGGAATACCGGTGGCGCAGTAAATCCCGTCTGGCACCTTCCGACAGTGGACGTTGCTCACCGGATAACAGGGGAACCATATCCAGGCGCTCCACCAGCGTCTCGGCGGCGATCTTCTCACTGAATTCGCTAACAACACCGATCAGATAGTCTTCCTCCAACGTGGACGGAACCGGCCGCACCAGCGCATCGCCGACGCCTTTCCGAACGCGGTCCAGCAGCTCGATCCAGAGTCCGGTCGCCGGGGCCAGCCCAACGGCAAGATCGATCGCGTTCAACTGCTGGGAGAATGCCGTCCACGATAAGTTCGCCACGCTGACGCGTAATGCGATGCTGACCACGCCGAAATCGTACAACCGAGCGGTTACGATGGCATGCACGGGTCCATCCGGCAGGGGTAACTCGATGGTGCCCAAACCGAGCGCGACCGGGGGCACATCGAACGCCACTGCCTTCGCGGGCGTCGTGGTCAGCCGCCCGCGAGAGCTTTGCGTGCGGACGGTTCGTGCCCATGTCTGTTCGGCAATACCCAGATCGATCGCGTAGGCAACGTCGAACAGGCGGTAAGCGATGATGGTACCGGCCGCCACGTCCAGCAGTGCGGCTGGTGTTGGGTCCGCAGCCATCGCGTTATCCTGACTGGGCGTTCAGGAACTGCAACGCGTTTGCCGGCTCGATCAGCGCATGGACCTCAAACCGTGCGGGTACGATATCCGCCCAGGCGTTCAGGTGGGCGTGCAGTGCTTCGTTAGAGGCGACGTCGAACAGTACCACGGCGCCGCGTCCGGCCTTGGCATGGACCGATCGCACTTCGCCTTTGTCGATCAATGGCTGAATCCAGGTCCAGTAGCTTTGCCGCGCGGCGGTGACGGTGGACGGCCGTTCAGGCCTCGGGTCGCTGATCACCAAAAACAGCATGCGTATTCTCCTAAACGCGAATGGCCGGGGGGCGCCGGAGTGCCCAAAACGCCACGCTTCCAGCTATGTAGAACACGATTGATAGCCCGAACGCGAATCGGTAGCTGCCGGTGGTATCGAATACGAATCCGGCGAGCCACGCACCGGCCGCCGCGCCGAGTCCGGTGCCGATGGTGATAACGCCCAGGATAGCCCCAAGGTTTGGCCCCGGGAACAGGTCGGCGGTTTTTGCGGTGATCGCCGGACCCCTGGCACCCCATGTCAGGCCGAAGAAGCAGGCGTGCAGCCATAGCAACAGATGCTGATCGGGCGAGGTGATCATCATCGCGAATATCACGCCCAGGATGGAGGTCCCATAGGTGACGATCGCCGAAACCTCCCGCCCGATATAATCGGACAGGGTCCCGGTTATGATCACGCCCGGAAGCGACAGAAACGCGCCCATCCCCAGCACGCCGGCGGCATATAGCTTGTCGAACCCGATATCGATCGCGAATGCCAACTGATGCAGTGCGACCAGGAAGCTTCCCAGGCCGGTGAACATGTAAACCACGAACAATAGCCAGAAATGAGGTGTCCGCACGGCTTGGCGCACCGTCCAGCCCTCGGTATCCACGGTACGCCGGCGCCCCCCCTGCCCTATGCCACGAAATAACGAGGCCAGCGGAAGCAGCACGATCCCCATGAACACGCCCTGCCACAGGTACGCACCTCGCCAGCCGAAGCCGGAGATCATCAGTGTCGCCACCGGTGCCGAAAACGCCCGTGCGAACCCGTTGGCCGATTGCACGACGGACACCGCCATGCCTCGGTTACGGACAAAATACTTGGACAGCAACGGGACGAAGACCACCAGCCCGAGGCAGTTCGCCCCCAGCGTCATCACCACGCCATACAGAACGACGATGTGCCAAAGCTCCGTCGCCCCGGCATTCGCGACCAGCCCAATGGTTAGAATCGCGCCGCCCATCAGGATTAACCGAGGCGGACCCAACCGGTCCACCAGCCATCCCACAAGCGGAGAGCTAATCCCAGTCACCACCTGCGACACCGAATATGCCAGCGAAACCTCTGCTCGGCTCCACCCGAACGTTTCGATGAAGGTCACCAGGAAGACGGTGTAGGCGTGCATGAATCCGGCACCAACCGAGAAGGTGCCGAACGCAGCCGCCAACAGCAGCCAAAGCCGCAGATTGGACAGGGATTTTTGGTCGGTCATGGCCCGACTATACCGGCGGCGGCTTCGTTGTCTATTTGATCAGCCCCGCACTGCGCGGCAGAAACAATGACAGTTCGGGGATGCAAATGATCAACATCAGGCCGACCAGCAGCGCCAGCAGATACGGCCAGTAGGTCTTCGCATGCTGCCAGACCGACACATCCGCGAACCGTAACGCCATCAGCAGCCCAACACCCAACGGCGGCGTGAACAGGCCGATGCCAACCGCCGCCGTCTGCACGATGTCGAAATGCACGGGATGGATGCCGATCTTGAGTGCGATCGGAAACACCACCGGGATCAGTACGACGGCGGCGGGCAGACCCTCCAGCACCATGCCGAACACCAACGTCAGCATTGCGACACCGGTCAGGAACAGCCAGGGGTGGCCTTCCAACGGCGCCAGCAACCAGGCGAGGAACGCAGGAGCACCGGACAAACCGAGCAAATACTGGAAAATCGTGGCGACGGCCAGAAGGAAGACCACAACGCCTGTCAGCACACCCGCGTCATAGGCGAGGTACAGGACTTCCGTCCAGGTCACGCTCTTATAATAGAATTTGGCGGCAAGCAGCGAATACAGCGCGACGATCGCTCCGGCCTCGGTCGCGGTGAAGGCACCCATGTAGAAGCCACCCAGGATCACGACCGGAATGACCAGCGGCACGGCGGCGTTCTTCAAGGCTGTCAGAATGCGGTTGAAGCTGGTCCGGGTGTCTTTCGGCCATTTCAGGAAATGCGCCTGGATCAGCACAAGCACGCACAGGCAGGCGCCGATCACGGCGGCCGGAATGAATCCGGCCAGGAACAGGGCGACGGCGGACTGGTTGGTCACCGAGCTGATCACGATCATGAAGATCGCCGGCGGTACCAGCATTCCCATCGCGGTGCCGGCTGCTATCAGCGACGCACCATCCTCCGGGCGATAACCCGCCTTCTTCAGCGATGGCATCAGGGCGGAGCCAAGTGCTGAGACCTCGGCCATTTTCGATCCGCAGATGTCGGAGAAGAAATACGACACCACGATCACCGACATGCCCAGCCCGCCGCGCAGCCAGCCGACCAATGCGCGGGCGAGTTCGACCAGCGCGGTGGACATACCGGCCCGCTCCATCAGGGAACCGGCGAAGATGAAGGATGGAATCGCCAGCAGCACCCAGCTTTGCGACGCCGATACGATGGTGGAACTGAGTTGTTGCAGTGGCAGGCCGCTCGCGGCCAGGCCCACGACGCCGGCTGCCCCCAGGCAGAACACGATGGGCAGCGACAGGATCAGCAGGATCAGGAATGTCGCAAGAGTCGCAAGTAGGATCACAATGCTTACTCCCGCACGTCGGCGAATGTGTGGCCGGGTCCGGCTGGTTTCCGTGCGGCATCGAGGGCGAACAGCGCCATCAGGATGCCGCCGACAACGGTGGTGGCATAGAGCCAACCCAGGCTCATTTCCAGCGCAGGGGAGGTCAGCGAGATGTTCAGTAGCACCAATTTATAGCCGAACCAGGCGATCAGGCCGCCGAAGCCGGCAATCAGCAGATTATGGAGGATATGCAGCCCGGTCTGTGCCCGTTCGGTCAGATGATGCGTAATCAAATTGAGCGCGAAATGGCTGCGTTCCTTCACCGCTATCGCGGCACCGATCATAGTCAGCCACGCCAGGGTGGTTTCACCGACCTCCTCGACCCAGAAAAAATTGGGTTGATCCCAGTCAAGCCAGTCGGTGACCGGCAATAATACATAGCGGGCGAGTACGCCGTACAGCATGACGGCGATGGCAAACAGCACGAGGCCGCCCAGGAAAACCCTGGGCAGCAGGAACATCGGGCGCATGGATATCAGACCTTCGTGGCGGCGATTTGTTCCCAAAGTCCGCTGTATTTGGCTTCGTACTGCGGCCAAAGCTTTTGTTTCGCGATGTCTATGAACGGCGCCAGGTCTGGCTGGTTCACGATCATACCGCGCGTTTCAAGTTGCGCCTTGGCGCTGGAGAGGGTGTCCACGTCCTCCGTTATTTTACGGACCACGCCCTGAGCTTCACGACCCGTGTCCAACACCAACTTCTGCTGATCGGGACGCAGTTCGTTCCACACCTTCAGGTTCATGGCGATCAGCGTGGCGCCGTAGTTGTGGCCGGTCATCGAGTAGTATTTCGAAACTTCGTACGCCTTTAGCGGCACCATGTTGACCACGGGCAGATCGGCACCGTCGATGACGCCCTGCTGCGCCGCGGTGATCACCTCGGTCCAGCCCAACGGCACCGCGACGGCACCCAGGCTGTTAACGGTATCCGCGAACACCTTGGACGGTTGCGAGCGGATTTTTAGGCCGCGCAGATCCTTCGGCACGTCGATCGGCCGCTTGCCGTTCCAGAAATGCCTGAAGCCGTAATCGAAGTAATAGATGACTTTGATGCCGTATTTTTCCTGGAAAACCTTGTCCAGATCGTCGCCGACCTTGCCGTTCATGATCTTGTAGGCCTGCGCGTAGCTGTTGATCAGATAGCCGACCAGGAACACGCCCATTTCCGGGAACAACGTGGCCGAGGCACCGCCGGGATTGCCCATCGCGACGTTGCCCGACTTCACCGCGTTCATGATGTCGATTTCCTTGGTCAGCAACGTGCCGCCGTGGAAGCTCACGTCCAACTCGCCCTTCGAGCGTTCGGTCAGCGCCTTGGCAAACCACTCGGTCGCGATCGCTCCTGATTCCGGCGCCGGGTTGATGGCGGCAAGCTGCATTTTCTTCGGCGTCGCCTGCGCGAACGCGGGGGCACGGCCCGTGGCCAGGATGCCGGCGAGACCGCCAGCGGCCTGAAGCAGCGTGCGGCGCGATGAAATGATACGCATCAATGGTTTCCCTAAGTGATTCTTGGTCGGTTGCCCTACAGGTTATAGCAGTGGCACGGTATGGCCAACAGGGAAACGGAGTATCCAAATGATCCATAGCCATTCGCAATGGGGACCGGCCGACCAAATCGGTGCCGGTAACCTTCTAACGGTCGAGAAACGCCTCGCCGCGCTGGCGTCGGTGAAGCATGGCCGCATCTACGACGTCAGCCACGAGATCTACATGGGCGCGCCTTACATGGCGCCAAACCAGACGCCATTCCTGATGTCGATCTTCGGGTCGTGGCGCGATACCATCAAGCGCCGCCGGAAAATGGGCGCGACCAACGATGCCGGCACCAACCTGGAACGCATCGAAATGACAGCCCATGTCGGCACCCACATCGACGCGCTCGGGCATTTTTCCAAGGGCGACATGCTCTATAACGGCAATGCGGCGGCCGACGTTGTGACAGATTGGGGCCTGGACCGGTTGGGAGTTGAACACGTCCCGCCGATGATCACCCGCGCCGTGCTGTTCGATGTCGGTGGCCCAACGCATCTGGCTCCCGGCCACACGGTCACCCCCGACGATCTGAAGCGTGCCGCCGACCGAGGTGGGTTCGCAGTTGAATCCGGCGATATCGCGCTGATCCGCACCGGCTGGGGCCGCTATTATGGCGCCGATAATGCCCGTTACCTGGAAGGCGAGCCAGGCATCGACGTCCCGGCGGCGAAATGGTTGATCGACCAGGGCATCGTCGCGATCGGAGCCGACAATATGGCGGTCGAGGTTCTTCCCAACCCCAACAAAAGCGTCATGATGCCGGTCCACCAGTACGCGCTGGCCGAATGCGGCGTCTATCTGATCGAAAATCTTGCCCTGGAGGAACTGGCGGCAGAGCATATCTACGCCGCGTGTTTCATTCTGCTCGCCACGAAAATCCGGGGCGCAACCGGCACGCCTGTTCGCCCGATTGTTATGGTGTAGATTTCAGGCGCATCTTCATGTCCTGACCGATCCCAGCGCCATAGGCATCGGGAATGGCAGGATGCCGTCACGGACGGAATTTGGTTACCGGTTCAACCGGAAGCCCCGGGCTACTGACCGAAGCGCGTCCACACCGCTGTCATGATGGTGGTGTGGACAGCCTGGATATCCGCCGAGGCATCCAACAACACGCAACGATCTGGCTCCGCTGACGCGATACTTCGGAATCCCTGACGCACGCGGGCATGGAATGCGCTGTCCAGACGTTCGTAACGATCGGCGTCGCCGCCCCGCTGCCGCATCCGTTCAGCCGCCACGGTCTCCGGAACGTCCAGCACCAAGGTCAGATCGGGAGCGATCCCCAAAAGCCCAATCAGCGACGCGATGAAATCCCGGTCGGCGCCTTGTCCGTATCCCTGATACGCCAGAGTGGAATCGAAAAACCGGTCGCAAATCACCCATGTTCCCGCTGCCAAAGCAGGTTCAACCGTCTTCGCGACATGTTCGGCCCGGGCAGCGAAATGCAGCAGCGTCTCGGCCCCGGGCGACCAATCCACCGTCCCGCCAAGCAACAAACCGCGCAGCACTTCCGCCCCCGCAGCCCCCCCCGGCTCCCGCGTGCGCAACGCCGCGACGCCTTGCGCCGTCAAAGCCTCGGCCAGCAGAACGGACTGGGTTGTCTTCCCCGCCCCTTCGCCGCCCTCCAGCGTAATAAACCGCCCCCGGGTCACGTCCCGGTCACGTATTTCGACAACACCGCCATCGCGCGTCCCGGCAACCCCAGCCGAGGCACGTCCATTGCCGCCAGCAGTGGCACGTCCATGCCGGGAACGCCCTGCCCGCTGAGGACAAGTTTTCCCAGTACATCGCCCTTGGCGATCGGGGCCGTCAGCGGCGAGTCGAAACTGACCTTAACCGATGCTTTCTGGCGCCAGTTGCGCGGCATGGTCACGATCAGGTCTTTCCCGGCGACCAGCGGCACAGAACGGGCGGTACCTAACCAGACCGGCACAGTCTCGACCACATCGCCGGCCGAGAATAACGTCACGTCCTCAAAGTTGAAGAACCCCCAGTCCATCAGGCGTTCGCCTTCCTCGGCGCGTTCGCGCATAGAGGCCATGCCGTTCAGCACCAGAATCACCCGCCGGCCGTTGCGCTTGGAACTTGCGACAAGCCCATAGCCGCCAGCCTCGGTATGACCGGTCTTCAACCCGTCGGCGGTCCCTTTTTGCACCATCGGGTTGCGATTGCCCTGATCGATGCCGTTGTAACGGAAGGTTTTCTCCGCATCGTAATGATAATAGTCCGGGAAGTCGCGAATGATCCTGCCAGCCAAGGTCGCGATATCGCGTGCGCTCATATGCTGTTCGGGGTCCGGCCAGCCGGTGCAATTCTTGAAGACCGAATGCATCATGCCGAGTTCCTTGGCTTTCGCGTTCATCTTTTCCGCGAACTGTTCCTCCGAACCGCCGATGGCCTCCGCCAGCACGATCGCGGCGTCGTTGCCGGATTGCACAATGACGCCGCGGATCAGGTCTTCCACCTTCACCGTGCTGCCGATCGACACGAACATCTTGGAGCCTTGCATCCGCCAGGCTTTCTCGGTCACCGGAAGCTCGTCTTCCAGCTTCAGGCGGCCCTGCTTCAACTGGTCATAGACGAGATACATCGTCATCAGTTTGGTCATCGATGACGGCGGCATCTCGTCATCCGCCAGCTTTTCCAGCAGCGTGGCGCCGGTGTCGAAATCCTGGATGTAGGCCCATTTGGCGGCGGTATCGACCGCCCCCAACGGGGTTTCCGCAGGACTGCCCGACGGCACCGCAGGGTCTTTGCCCTTACGGCCACCGGCTCGGCCAGCAGCCCCGGCGGGCGGGTGTTTGGTTTGCGCGAACGCCGGTCCGGCCCCTAAAGCGAAGGCGGACGCCAGCAAGCCAAGACGACGAGTCAGCATCTCGACGGTACCTCCTAATCCACCACGATTCGCGCGTCCGGTATTCCGGCGGCGAGGGCTTGTTCTAATACGGCATCAGCGTGTGCAACATCGGACAACGGGCCGATTTCGACACGATACAGGCGAGTTCGGCGATCCAGCGTAGAAATGATTTGCGCGCCGGCGCCGCTCATTTTTACACGCTGCATGTTCGCGTATCGATAGTCTTCGAACGTATCCAGGCGCACCATCAGCCGCCCCGGATGCGGGATTGTCTGGGTGACCGTCTCGGGCTGCCGCATCGGGGGTGCCTCAGTGGCTGACTCAACGGTTCTTGTTACCGCGACGGCCGGCAGAGTGCGGCCGTTGCCTTGGAGGACGCCCGGCGGCGGAAGCAGTTCGGCCACCTCCACCGTACCCCGAGGAACCGCCGTTATCGCCAGGGATGGTGCGCCGGTCAGCGCATCCGCCGCCGCGTGGCTCTCGTTCGGCAGAACCTGTAGTCGCACCCGGGCCACGCTGCCGGGTTCCATCGCCAGCAACACAGCGGTGCGGCTTGTGATTTCGACCAGACGCCGAGGATCGCCCGCACCTCGGTCGTTCAGCCGCACCGTCACCGCGCGGCCATTCTCCAGATTGGTCAGGCGTGCGATGGCGGGAAGCTGGATCGTCGGGTGGCCGGCGGCAAGTGCCGTTTGGTCGAACAATTCGCCGTCTGAGGTCAATCGCGGCGAACCGGTCTTCGCGATGGCGGCGATCCCGGTTTCGTCAAGGCTAAATGCCTCGCGCGGATAATACCAAACGCCGCCGGCCTGGTACGGCTTGCCGAGTGTGTAATGCGGATCGGGCTTGGGCAGCGGGCCGGCACAGCCGAACAAGGCGACGGCCAAACCCGGGCCGAGGATAGATCGGGCGGCACGGAGACCTGTGTTCACACCATCACCTGATCGCCGATCAGGCCGACCGCGATGGCATAGAAATCAGAAGGATTGTACCGGCGGATCGCTGCGAAGTTGCCGAACACCACGAACATGTCGGTCCCGGCCCCATCAGGCGCCACCAAACCCGCCGGAGTGTCGGCTGTGGCGGCCCAACGTCCGGACACAGGCCGCACCCCGGAGGCGGCCCAATCCGAAAGCGGCCGCTTGGCATCGCGCCCCGGAGCATCCAGGCCGGCAGGCACCTTAACCTCTTGTCCCCAGGTCTGACCGTCCCGCCATCCCGACTGCTTCAGATAATTACCGATCGACCCCAGCACGTCCGCCTTGTTGGTCCAAATGTCGCGGCGCCCGTGACCCTCGAAATCGACGGCGTACCGCAGGTAGCTGGTCGGCATGAACTGCGGCTGCCCCATCGCCCCGGCATACGACCCGGTCATCGCACCCGGCGCGACATCGCCTTGATCCAGGATTTTCAGTGCCGCCATCAACTCCCCACGGAAGAAGGTCGCCCGGCGGCCCTCCCAGGCGAGGGTGGCCAGTGCCTCAACGATCCGAAAATCACCCGTTCCAGTCCCAAAACTGGATTCCAGCCCCCAAATGCCGGCGATCACACCCGCGCCGACGCCGTAGCGTTCCTGCACACGTTGGAACAACTGGCGGTTGGCAGCGACTGCGTTGCGACCGTCCGCGATGCGCTTGTCAGTAATCAATAACCCGCGATACCGCGCCCAGGTCATCGTGGACTCGGGCTGATGGCGGTCGCGGTCGAGCACTTTCTGATTCGGCGATACGCCTTTGAACGCACTTTCCAAAGTCGCGGGCCTGATGCCGGCCTTTCGCGCCTCCTCCCGAACCCCGGCCAGAAAGCTGGGGAAACTATCGGGGGGCGCCGCGAACGCAGGTGCGACGAGGACCGCTGGAACGGCGCTTGCAATCAGGAATCGACGAGTTGGCATGGCGCGCTGTCTGCCACGCCGCACCGCGTCGGAGCAATTGGATTCAGCGAACCAACGGCAGTTCCATAAATGTACGGTGAGGCGGGGGTGAGGGCTGGGTCCATTCCAGCGTCGTCGCGCCCTTCCCCCAATAATTGTCCGCGAGATGCGCCCTGGAGGTGAAGGTGCGGAAACAGACATACAGGAACACCAGCAACGCCAACCCGCCGATAAAAGCGCCGGCAGACGACACGTAGTTCCAGCCGGCGAATGCCGCGGGATAGTCCGAGTACCGGCGCGGCATGCCCGGCAGCCCCGGGAAATACTGCGGGAAGAAGGTCAGGTTGACCCCGATGAAGGTCAGCCAAAAATGCACCTTGCCCCAGAACTCCGGATACTGGTGGCCGGTCATTTTACCGATCCAGTAATAGAACCCGGCGAAGATACCGAATACCGCGCCCAGCGACAGCACGTAGTGAAAATGCGCGACGACGCGGTACGGTGCGTGGACGATCTCGCTGCTGTTGCCAAGCGCCACGCCTGTTATGCCGCCGATGGTGAAAAGAAAGATGAAGCCGATCGCCCACAGCATAGGCGTCTTCAGTTCGACCGAACCGCCCCACATCGTTGCGATCCATGAGAAGACACCGATGCAGGCCGCCACCGCGATAACCATTACGACCGTCATGAAATACGTGCCCGTATCGACATCGATGCCGGAAACGAACATATGATGCGCCCAGACGATGAAACCGAACACGCCGATGGCGATCGGCGCATAGACCATGCCGAGGTAGCCGAATACCGGCTTGTTGCTGAAGGTCGAGACGACGTGGCTGATGATCCCGAACACCGGCAGGACCATGATGTAAACCTCCGGATGTCCGAAGAACCAGAACGGGTGTTGAAACAGCACCGGATCGCCGCCGTTCTGCGAATCGAACAATGCGGCGGCGATCGCACCGGCCAGCACCGGGACCGCGAGCACCAACAGGAACGCGGTGACCAGCTCGCCCCAAACGAACAGCGGCATCTTGTGCATCGTCATGCCGGGCGCCCGCATGTTGAAGATCGTGACGATGAAGTTCATCGAACCGAGCAAAAAGGAGGCACCGGCAAGGTGTAGGGCGAAAAGCGTGTATGTCACGCCCGGGCCGAACGCGTAGGCAATATCCGAGGATGAGGGATACAGCGACCAGCTGGCGCCGGATTCGCCAGAGACCAAGCCTATACAAATCAGCACGAAGGCGGGGGGTAGGAGCCAGAAGCCGATGGTGTTCAACCGGGGAAATGCCATATCCGGCGCGCCGATCATCAGCGGAATGAGCCAGTTGCCGAAACCGCCGATCAACGCTGGCATCACCGTGAAGACAATCATGATCAGGCCGTGCGCCGCGATGGTCGTGTTCCACTCCTGCCCCGATGTTATGACGGTGTTGTGCGGGTGCAGGAGCTGCAGGCGCATGGCCACCGACAGCGCCCCTCCGGCCACGCCGGCAATGACGGCGAATATCAGGTAAAATGTGCCGATAGCCTTGTGGTTGCTGCTGAACAGCCAACGCGAGACGAAACCGGGAGTATGACCGTGGTGCTCGTCATGCCTGCGGCCGTGCGTTGTTGCTGCCATCCATCATCCTCCGGCTGGGATGCCTGGTTTGGCCCCTGCCCTTCCTCCAGGCAAGCATCCGGCGGGACGGGCGTTTTTAAGCATCCGCTGAATCGCTTTACAATCATAGAATCGGAACGATTGCCGGCAACGCCTTGACAGGCCGGGGTTTAAGCCGAACCATCCTGGCAGAAGATCAAAAGCTGTGGGGAAACGATTGCATGACTATCGCTCGTCGGGGATTTGTCGCGCTCGGTGCGGCAGGCGTTGCTACCGGACTTGGTCTGAGACCGGGCTTCGCCGCTGACAAGACAATCGTCCTGGGGTGCAGCCTGCCGCTGTCCGGGCCTGCCGCGCCG
>JANXLQ010000442.1 GCA_025355085.1 Rhodopila sp. | reverse complement strand
AGCGTTCGTCCCGTGGCGTCGCGAATGGTCTGGCCACGTCCGAGCAGCCGCCGGATCGAACCATCCGGCATCGTCACGCTGTACTCGGTCTTGTATCTGTGGTCGGAGGACTTTAACCCCGCCTTCAACTCGTTCAGCGTGCGCGACAAGTCCGCCGGATGCACAGCCTTGCGCCAAACCTCCGTCGTGGGCCCTCCGGGACGCGGCTCCAGTCCATGAAGCTTCCACTGATGATCGCTCCACATCAGCGTATCGTTGGTGACATCCCAGTCCCAGATGCCAAGGTTCGCACCCTCCCTGGCGAGTTCCAACCGCTCTTCGTTGACCCGCAAACCGGCCTCGGCCTGCCGTAGGTCCGTGACATCGATTTGGTTGATCAGCATCAATGTCCGGCCGGATACCTGAACCGGCGCCACCGCGACCAGCAGGTCACGGACTACCGCGCCCCCCCTGATGCGGGTTTCGTAGCTGGAGCTCTGTCCGGTGACCACAGAAAGGCAGACCTCACGAATGCGGTCTGGACTGGTCTGGAGCGCGAAATCGATGATTTGGCGTCCGCGAAATTCCTCGACTGAAAGGCCGACGTAAGATGCGGCGACTGCGTTGCTGTCGACAACCCGCGTAGTATCCGGATCGAGCAATATCGTCCCGCCGGCGGATTTCTCGAACAGCGCGCGAAACCGAGATTCGCTTTCGGCCAGTTCCTTAGCACCTTCCTGGCGTTCGGCTGCTGCTTTGATCAACGCACGCGCGACGATATCGGCTTCAGGAAGTCCGGTCAGCGCAGCGGCCGGCTGAATTTGATGGTCGTGTTCGGCGAGCCACCGAAGCTGTCCTATGGGACGAATAATCCCGCGTGCCAGCACCATCGCGAGCACAAGCGCGGCCGTCAGCACGGTGCCACCGATCAGCGCGAGTCCGATCATAGCGTTCCGCATCGGGGCGAAAAGGTCGTCCTCGGGCGAGCCGACCACCAGGGCCCAGTCGAACGGCGCCATATGGGTAAACACCGCGACCGCTGGAATTCCCTCTAACGTCCGCGCTCTGGCTATTCCTTCCGCACCTTTCTGAACCTCAGTCCATAAGCCGGGAACTATGTGGGACCCCACGAAACGTTCGGCGTTGGGAACGCGCGCCACCACAACCCCGGCGGTATCGACCAACGACAGGACGGTATGGGGCGGCAGGTATTGCCGATCGATTAAATCGCCGAGGACGCCTGCCGGCAACCGGACGAAAAGGTCGTAGATTACCTGCCCGTCCCGCATGACCGGAACATCGACACTGAAGCCCGGCATTCCAGAAAAGTGGCCGACGTGTAGGTCCGTGACCACCGGCTTTCGTGTATCGAAAACCTGTAATCGGCGGGCATTGGCGTCGCGCCTCGGCAAGTCGCCAGCCCGGCGATCCGGCCCCGGCAGGCCGTACATGCGCTGCACCTGACGATCCGGAGTGACGATACCCAACAGGCTTCCGGGAGGCAACCGAGCAAGGTAAGTCATTGCTTGTTTGTCGAAATGATCGAGATCGTGGTCCAACAAGGCCGGCGACAGCGCCAGGGTTTCCAGCGAGGAAACCCGAAGTTGCAGATCACGTTCAACCGCTACAGACGTGCCGCGAGCGATCGTCAGCATGCCGTCGTAGATCGACTTACGTTCAGACGTATAGTCCGCATACTCGCGGAACACACCATAGCATACCAGCGGCACGACGCTGGCGACTACCAGCAGCAGCAGCCTGGCCCGCAGCGAAAGAGCGGGGCACCAGCGCCTTCGGGCTGATGCGCTCGGGAGAATTTCGGACCTGAGAGCTGCCGAACTGCCGGCGGCAGACTTTCCGTTTGCGTCCAACGGGGGCGCCACGCTGTTCCAGCCTCCTGCGTTCCATCAAGCGCTAGCCTGGAAGCATTTAACCACAACACATGGCAACTAGCGATTCCTGTTATCACATTTTTGTAGACTATATCACGAGTGTTCTTTTATTCAAATCGTTACGATATATATGGACAACCTATTTATTTTGCCGTCGCCATGACACCGCGTTGATAGGTGGAGGGAACGCCTTCGAACGCTGACTTGGCACGCTTGCCCAGCCACCAGCCCATGGCGGGCGGGACCGCGGTAAAGTCAGGATCGGCGGCAAGTTTTTGCGCGGCATCCAGTGCCCAATTCGGGCTGTAGAGCAGTTCCCGCGCCAGGGCGATCAGGTCAGCCTTGCCTTCTTGCAGGATCGCCTCGGCCTGATCGGCATGCACAATGTGACCAACCGCCATCGTCATCATGTCGGCCTCGGCACGGATTTTTTCGGCGTACGGGACCTGGTAGCCATAATACTTTGCCCTGACGCTATCCATGGGGGAGCGTTCTAACATGCCGCCGCCGCTGCAATCGATGACATCGACTCCCTTCAGCTTCAGTTCGCGCGACAAGGCGACACTTTGCTCAGGACCCCAACCGGCATCGTCCTCGCACGAAAGGCGCATGAACAATGGTTTTTCCGCCGGCCAGTTGGCGCGGACGGCCTCCGCTACTTCCAGGGCAAAGCGCATGCGGTTGGTGTCGGAGCCCCCGTATTCATCGTTGCGCCGGTTGGAGACTGGCGAGAGGAACTGGTGGACCATGTAGCCGTGGGCGCCGTGGATTTCCAGGACCTCGAACCCGGCTTTGTCGGCACGGGCGGCGGCGTCGCCCCAATGGGTGACCAAATCCGGGATTTCATCACGGCTGAGGGCGCGCGGGGTGGGCATGCGGTCACTGTGCGCGATGGCGCTGGGCGCAATCAGGTCCCAGCCTTCCCAGTCGAACATTTCCGGATGGCCGGCGGTCAGCGGTTGCTGGCCTTCCCATGGGCGGGTCAAACGCGCCTTGCGACCCGAATGGCCGATCTGGATGGCCGAGGTAGCGCCTTGCGACTTGATGAAGTCAGCGATGCGCTTCAGGCCAGGGATGAACTCGTCCTTCCACAGCCCAAGGTCACCGACGGTGCCAGAGCCGCGGCGCTCGACTTTTGTCGATTCGACCATGACCAGACCGCAGCCGCCGGCAGCGTATTTGCCGGCGTTCATCAGGTGCCAATCGGTCGCAAAGCCTTCCTTAGCGGCATACTGGTGCATCGGGGCGAGGACGACGCGATTGCGGATGGTGACGCTTCTAATCTGCAACGGGGTGAACAGTATGGGCTTGGGCATGGGGACGCGATCCTTATGGACGTTGCACCATGAGTAGCTGGGTTGGGCAGGTTGGGCTAGCCAGACCGGGCTAAGCGTTCAACTCCGGAACGATCAACTGAACGGTAGGGAAATAGTGCCTGTAACGGACAGGATCACGCGTCAATAATGCGCAGTCTTTCGCTGCCGCGTGGGCACCGATCAAGAAATCCGAAAGTACCCCCGTGCGAGTGCCCCCCGCGCGGCGGTAGCGCCTGTAAACCTTCGCCGCCAGGAACAGGCCTGCCCTCGGGATCGGGTCCAGGGTAATTCCCAAAATCGCGAGCGTGTCATTAAAAACCTCGATCGACTCGATGCGAGCGGACACCTCCGCATAAACAATGTCGTTGATGAGCAACGGGCCAGTCAAAGCGGCCCGATCAAGATTCATCTGCGACCAGGAGGCCCACTCCGGATCATCGGTGACAATGTCAAGAATGATGTTTGAATCGACAAGGATCACTCAATCGTCGCCACGCATGAGCGCCATGATCTCATCCGTGGTTAGACCGGGACCAGCGATACCCCGCACCTTGTCGAACCGGTGCGGAACCCGCTTCTCAACACCGGCTTTGCGAAGGACGATGCGGCCATCGTGGTCCATTACAAACTCGACCAAACTGCCGGGGTGAATGTCCAAGGCATCGCGGATGGGCTTTGGAATGGTGACCTGGCCCTTGACGGTGACGGCGTTCATGGCGCTGCTCATATGTAATACCAAAACAGCATAGAGTATTACCGCTCGGTTTTCAACGGTGTTGTTTCCCCGCCTCTCCAAAGGGTCTAGACTCCGGCCAACGAACCAGCAGGAGTCTCCCCCATGGCACCGCCCCCGCCCTTTGGCGCAAATTCCGTCGCCGCCCGCGACATCGCCAACGTGCTGCATCCCTACACCGACCTGGAAGCGCACCAGCAGGTTGGACCCGTCGTGATCTCTCGCGGCAAGGGAGTCCGGGTGTGGGATGAGTCCGGCAAAGAATACATCGAGTCCGTCGCCGGTCTTTGGTGTGCGTCGCTGGGGTTCGATAACGAACGCCTGGTGCAGGCCGCTGTCACGCAGATGCGCAAGTTGCCGTTCTACCACGCGTTCACCGCCAAGTCGCATGAACCGATGATCGATTTGGCGGAGATGTTGCTCGCCCGCGCGCCCGTGCCGATGAGCAAGGTATTTTTTGCGAATTCCGGTTCCGAGGCAAACGACTCCGCCATCAAAATG
>JANXLQ010000045.1 GCA_025355085.1 Rhodopila sp. | reverse complement strand
CACGTTCCCGCTACGCACCGGAATGCCTGTTTGTTCATAACATACCCGCGCCAATGCCGCGACGCCGTCTCTGATGGTCTGCTTGCTTGGCATTGCGAAGCACAGTCTGAGACAATTGCTGGAGTTATCCGCGCTGACCGCCCATTCCGGACCGGGGTTGAAGACGATCCCGGCTGCTGCCGCCGGTTTAACCAGTGCGCGCACATCGACTTCGCTCGGTAGTTTGATCCACAGGAAGATACCACCCTTCGGCGCCCAGCATTCCGCCGACGATCCGAATTCTCTTGCGACAGCCTCTGTCATGGTCTGGAGTTTTTCATGCAGAACACCGTTCAGGTGACTCATGTGCTGATCGTAGCTTTTCGAGAAATACTCCGCTACCACCATCTGGTCCAGCGCGCCGGTTCCGCTGTCGCCCTTTAGGGGCAGCAACCGGCTCATGATTTCCCAGCCGGAGATCAGATAACCAAGCCGGAGCGCCGGTGCCAGAGATTTTGAAAACGATCCGATATGAATGACGCAACCGGGGTCTAACGCATACAACGCCGGTGGCGCCTCGACGCCTTCCCACAGAAGATCGGCGTAACATTCGTCCTCGAAGATCGCGACATTGTATTCGCGGGCGAGTGCGATCAGCGCGAGGCGCCGATCCAACGGCAAGATGCTGGCAGTCGGATTCTGGACGGTGGGGATCGTGTAGATGAATTTCGGCGTGATGCCCTTCGCCTTCAGATCGGCAAGTTGTTGCGCGAGAGCTTCAATGACGATCCCGTCGCCGTCGAGCTTCATGCCAACCAGTTTGGCACCGAGCGCGCGAAAGCGGTTCATCGCACCTTGGTAGCAGTATTCCTCGGTCAACACGGTGTCGCCGGGGTTCACCAGCAGCCGGCTGATCATATCCAGACCCTGGCCCGAACCAGTCGTAATCAGGATGTCCTCGATCGGGGCTTCGATGCCGCGTTGGCGCTGGCACTTGTCGGAAACGAACTGACGGAGGCCGGGATAGCCCTGTGGCCCCAGGCCCAAATTGTAGATCGCCAGCTTTGATCCCTCGCGGCGGAGTACGGATGCGGCGGCCTCGACCAGGCCTTCGATGGGTATCTGTTCTGGGTCGTTATTCCCGCCGACGAAGTAGTATTTCGGGAATGGTGCCCAGCGCGCTGCCGGGCCGGGCAGACCCGCGCTGTAGAGTTTGCTGTAATCGAACGTCATGGCCGTTTCCTTTTTTGGCGTTAGTCCGACGGCCCTATATATTGACCGTTCGGCCCATTGTCGTCATTGCGGGCGAAGGGCTGCATCTACATCTCGCGATGCTGGTTCGGACAAAGACTTGGGTGGCAGGCCTTCGCCTGCCATGACGGGTCAAAACATAGGGCCGTTGGTATTAGTCCGACGCTAGCATCGATTTCCGGGCGGACGAAAGTCTCAGCGAGTCCATCCGGTGGGGGAGGCGTTCAGGTGGCGTGGCGCCTCACCTTCCCACAATACATCTCCGGTGCCGGTAGCGCCCCAGGCGGCGGCGACTCCCAGGGCCTGAAGACCGTCATGCGCGGTCGCCAGATAGTTTACGTGATGATGCCCATGCACGATCAACCGCGCGCCCATGGCTCGGGCGAGGGCATCGAGGGCGGCGCTGCCGGCGGGGTGGCTGCTGGGGGCTTCGTGCGTCACCAGAATGTCGGCCTTTTGGGTCGCGAGGTAGTCGTAGTCTTCGGGCCAGATCGCGGTGGTGCCCAGCGAATGCACCAGGGCGCCGATGTGGTCGGGGCGCCAGCCTTTGCCCATCTGGCGGACGTCGTCGGGTAATTCCACCCGGCCTTGCAGACGCGGCGGGGTTGGGGGTTCCCAAATCCTGGGACGGAACGTTCCGCCGAGGCCGGCGATGCGGACACCTTCGACAACGGTGACGCTGGCATGCAACGACCGTTCGGCGGTGACCGGGTTGTGGTCAGCCGAGGTCAGGAAATGCCACATGCCCGGGCCGCCGTCGTTGTCGTGGTTGCCGAATATCCAGTGTACGGCGATGCCGCGCGACAGCAGTGGGGCGGCCAGCACATCCAGCGGCTTGTCGCACTGCACGTCGCCCAGGATTACCGCGGCTTTTGGGGGTGTCGGCAGTTTGGAAAGTCCGCGCTCCACCTTGTCCCACATCTGGTGGATGTCGCCGATAAATACGATCGTCATGTGTCCCCTTGTCTCGACCAGTCGGACTAGACGGCATTGCCACGGCGTCCCACGCTTCGTCCACACAAGCACGCGGCGTGCTTGGTTGCCAGCCCTTGGTCCCGCGGTTCGCAGGGCAATCGGCCGGTCAGCGCGCCATCCACGTCTTTTGGCGCTCGGACAAGCAAAAACGTGGATGGCACGCCTGCGCGCACCATGATGCGAAGGTAATTGCGGTCGCGAACGCCAAAATCAGAACTGCTGGTGTAAAATACAGGGAACAGGGAACTGCCTTCAGGCGCAAACGGAACAATCTGGTTGCGCCTGAAGGCCGAGCCGCTGGAGCCAATCAATGCGCGTGATGCGGCTCCTCGTCGAGGAAATCGGCGAATAGCTCCGCCGATTCTGAAGGCTTTTCAAGGGTCGGCAGATGTCCGCAGCCTTTCAGCGCATGGAAGTGCGCGTGCGGCAACGCGTCGGCCAAAGTCCGCCCAACCGTGACCGGCACCAGTGCATCGTCAGCACCCCATAGTACCAAAGCCGGCATTTTCAGCGATCCAAGGCGCGAGACCGCCTCTTTGCGAGCGCCAAGCGCCCGGGCCTGTGCTGCGCCGGCCGCTCCTCCGACGCGAAGCGCCATTGCCTTGAATGTTGCGGCGGCTTGCGTGTGGTCCCGATGCACGACCAATCCGGCCAGCATATCGATCACCGAGTCCGGTGTCGCGGTTAGGCCGCCCGCAAGGTCGGGGCCGCCCGTTTGCGCCGGGCCAGGGTCACACCCCATCAGCCACAAGGCGGTCACCCGTTCGGGCGCGGCGATGGCGATTTCCAGCGCCAGATTGCCGGCATAGCTGGTTCCGACCAACGCAAACCTTTCCGGAGCGCGCGCCAGTATATCGGCGACACTCTCCTCCAGCGTCGGCTTCGGCGACATCAGTACCCGGGCTGATATCTTGCTGCCAAGCCGGTTGATGACATCGGCGTACAACGCCTCGTCGCAGAGCAGGGCGGGAATGAAGACAGTCGGTGTCGGCGTGTCGCTCATTGGCTTATCCTTCGATTAAGTGTGGAAACATCATATCAGCCTGCGCGAGCAGATTGTTGATTTGCGCCGCCAGCACGCCGGCCTTGCGCAAAGAGGTAGCACCGATGGCGATCGCCAGCCTCGCGCTGGCCCGTTCGGCCGCCGTGGATGCGGTGCAGCCAAGGCGCTGCACCGTTCGGGTCATCAGCGCGCCGACCCCTCGCCAGATCGGCGCGCGCCAGTGTAAGAAACGCATCATCCACGTCCCGGGTTCGCAGTCCCGAGTTCGCAATCGCACGCTCCGGGTTCGCAGACGGTGTTGACGAAGCAGCAACCCCGCCCGACCGCAACCCCGCCCGACCGCAACCCCGCCCGACCGCAACCCCGCCCGACCGCAACCCGATTACACCGTGACGGCTCTGAAAACCCGGCTCGGCGTGACGAATTCGTCTTGTGCCGCCACGATCAGAATCTCCCGCGATCCGCTCTGTTCTGTCCGCCGCAAGACGCCGTAAATTGACGACCCAGCGGCCTCCAGGGCAGCGACCGCACTGCCGGTCCGCAGGTGGTGGAACAGGAACAGCGCCGCGATCGCATCGCCGGCGCCGTTGACCGTCACGCCGAGCCGAGGTGTTCGGAGCAAGTGGAACGCTCCGTCCTGGAACGTCATCATATCGATACACCCGGCTGGGGTGCTCTCGGTTTCCAGACTGGTCAGCAGCACGCAGGCCGGCCCGTTGGCATGCAGCATCGACCGCAGGCGCAGCACCGCCTGTTTGGCGCCGAGCAGTGTGGAGCAGTCAAGACCGGTCAGCCGTTCGATTTCGAACCGGTTCGGTGTAGCGATGTCGGATGCGGGCAGGGCTTGTTCGCGCAGGAAGTCCTCGATCCCCGGACGGACATAGACGCCGGTGCCGGTGTCGCCGATGACCGGGTCGCAGCAATACAGCGCGGCGGGGTTGGCTCGCCTGACCGTTGCCACGGCGTGCAGGATCGCGTCGCCGATATCCGCCCCGCCGACATAACCCGACAGCACGGCATCGCATCGGCTGAACGCGTCCCTGGCGGCGATTCCGTCCACCAGATCCCGCACCGACTGTCCGGAATAGACCGCGCCTTTCCAGTCGTCGTACCCGGTGTGGTTGGAGAACTGCACCGTGTTGATAGCCCAGACTTCGGCGCCAAGCCGCTGCAACGGGAATACCGCGCTGGCATTGCCGGCATGGCCGTAGGAAACCCAGGACTGGATGGACAGAATGTTCATGATTGCCAAAAATCGTCGTTGAGAGAAAGCGCGGCACCGCAGGGGTCACCATACGGTGCGCCCGGTCAGGAAGATTGCCGCGTCGCGTCGCGCCTCGCAATCACAACGGCGCCTGGGCAGCAGTTCTCATTTTGGCGCCCTGGAACAGATAAAGACGTGGGTGGCGCGCCTTTGCGCACCATGACGGCGTGGGACGCGATCGCAGCTTTGCCAAAATGAGAACTGCTGGCACCCGGGACAACGGCACCCGGGACAACGGGCGGGACACGCAAGCTTCCCTCCCGACCGCAATGCGCTATATGCACCGCCAACGCATCCGCGCCCGAGACCCATCCGGGTCCGCCCTCTTGTACGACCGGGATACTTTTCCTTATGTCCACGCCGCTGCTTTTCCAGCCGATCAGCTTCCGATCGGTCACCGCCCGCAACCGTATCGTCGTGGCGCCGATGTGCCAGTACAGCGCCAATGACGGCCTGGGCGACGATTGGCATGTCCAGCACCTCGGCGCCCGCGCGGCTGGCGGGGCGGGTATTGTCATGACCGAGGCGACACACGTCTCCGCCATCGGCCGCATCACGCCGCATTGCCTCGGTCTTTATACCCCCGAACATCAGGCGCTGCTGGCACGCCTCGCCGCTGTCATCACCCAGTGCGGGTCGGTCCCGGCGATGCAAATCGCGCATGCCGGCCGCAAGGCCTCGTCTCATGTTCCCTGGGAAGGCGGCACGCCGATCTCGCGGGAAGACGGCGGCTGGACTCCGGTCGCCCCAAGCGCTTTGGCCTCTATTCCCGGCGCCACCGTTCCGCACGCCCTGTCGGCGTCGGAGATCGGCGACGTGATCGGCCAGTTCGTGACCTCCGCCCGCATGGCGCGCGATGCCGGCTTCAAGATTATCGAAGTTCACGCCGCGCATGGCTATCTCGGCCACTCGTTCTTGTCGCCGGTGTCGAACCAGCGCAACGACTCCTATGGCGGCGACCTGAACGGCCGCATGCGCTTCCTGATGGAGGTGATCGAGGCGATCCGCACCGAGTGGCCGTCCGACCTGCCGCTGTGGGTGCGCCTGTCCTGCACCGACTGGGTGGCTGGCGGCCTTACCATTGAGGATACCGTCAACGTGTCCCGCAAGCTGGCGGCCACAGGGTTGGTCGATCTGATCGACGCATCCTCGGGCGGCGTGTCGCACGAACAGAAAATCCCGTCGCTGCATCCCGGTTACCAGGTTCCGTTCGCCGATGCGATTCGCAACCAGGCCGGCATCGCTACGGGTGCGGTCGGCATGATCACCGAACCGGCCCATGCGGCCGAGATCGTGGCGAATGGCCGCGCCGATGTGGTGTTGCTTGCCCGCGCCATGCTGGCCGATCCGGCGTGGCCGATTCGCGCCGCCAAGGCACTGGGCGTAAAGCCCGACGTTCCGCGTCAGTATCTGCGCGCGGCGCTTTAGACCACGATCAGTTTGAGGTAGAATTCTCTCCCGAGCCGATCATGGTCTAACTCTATGTTCGATCGCGTGATCGTTTGAGGTGGAAGCAATCTCAAACGATCACGTTCTAATCCCTGCATTGCCCATCCTGACCTGGGGTTGCACAATAATATGTGCTCCCCGAAGATCGAGTGTTCCCGGGGGAGCCGCCGAACGCCCGTTCGGTTTCGCGGAGTTATAGATGTCATCTCGTTTGCGTTCTGCCGTCCGTTACTGCGCCCCGGTTCTGCTGCTGCCATTGTTCGGCTGCGGACCAGGCCGGAATGAATTCGCGCCGGCCTGCCCCTCGGCTAACCTCGTCCCATCGCTGGCGGAGTTGACGCGGTATTCCAGCCCCGGCTCGACGCACGACATCACCGACATGGTGCTGCAGGCCCGTGTCGTCGCGGTCAACGGAAGCTGTGAGGCGGGCGATGACCGGACAAAGCTGCCCGCCAAAGTGCAGGTTTCGGTGTCCGTCCAGCGCGGGCCGGCCATGCAGGGGCGGGAGGCCGACGTGGCGGTGTTTTTGGCGGTGACCGAAGGCGAAACCATTCGCGACAAGCAGGTTTTCCCGGTGCATTTGACCTTCCCGCCCAACGTGGACCGCATGACGGTTACCAGTGGCGAGATCGAGCTCGATCTGCCGGTTTCGCCGGAAAAATCGGGGGCCTCCTACGGAATCATTTCTGGATTCCAGCTTTCTCCTGATGAGTTGAAGGCTAACCTCGGTGGTGGCGGCAACGGATGACAATGCGAGTCGCCGCGATTTTCTGGCGTCGCAGCCGTCAATCGGCATCGCAAACCGCCGAAAAGACTTCATTTATGGTGGGCGGCATTGTCGGCTGCGACGAAAGGTCGGATACAATAGGGCTATGACCGATACGCCACCGAAGGGACGACCAAACCAGGGAAGACGGCGAGGCATGAAGAAGGAAGACTGGGAAATCCCGGCCGATCTACAGCCCGACCCCAGCGATTACTCGTTCGACCTCGAACGGGCGCTGAAGGCTGTTGTCAGCCTGAAATCGTATGTGCCGGTGGATGCGTTCACCGCCAATACGCTGGGAACCGAGCGGGCCGGCAGCGGGGTTGTCATCAAGGGCACCGGGCTGATCGCGACGATCGGCTACCTGATCACCGAGGCTGAAACCATCTGGATCACCTCGTCCGACGGGCAGGCGGTTGCGGGTCACGCCTTGGCGTATGACCAGGAGAGCGGCTTTGGCCTGGTGCAGGCGTTGGGCAAGCTGGACGTTCCGACGCTGGACATGGGCGACTCGGATAGTCTGAAGGTCGGCGATCAGGCGGTGTTCGCGGCCGGCGGCGGGCGTCACCATGCAATCGAAACCCGCATCGTCGGGCGGCAGGAATTTGCCGGGTACTGGGAATATGTGCTGGATGACGCGTTGTTTACCGCGCCGGCACATCCGTTCTGGGGCGGCTGCGGCCTGATCGGCACCGATGGCAAGCTGATGGGAATCGGCTCGCTGATCCTGCAACAAGGTGACGGCAAGGGCCGGCGGCTGGACATGAACATGGTCGTGCCGATCGGACTTCTGGCACCGATCATGGACGATCTGCTGACGTATGGCCGAGTGAACCGTCCGTCCCGTCCCTGGCTGGGTATGTATGCCACCGAGTCTGATGACACGATGGTTGTGGGCGGGCTGGCCGATAATGGTCCGGCGGAGCAGGCGGGTGTGCGGCCGGGTGACAAAATCCTGACCGTGAATGATGAGGAAGTTCCGGATCTGGCCGGTTTGTGGCGGCATGTCTGGTCGTCGGGCAGTGCCGGTGCCGAAGTGCGGCTGCGGATTGAGCGGGATGGTTCGCCCAAGCGAATCGCCGTTCGCTCCGCCGACCGCGCGAGCTTCCTGAAGTCGCCGAAACTGCATTGATATGAGTGGCCCGGAAACTATGAGCGCCCCAGAAACTATGAGTGGCCCGGAAACTATGAGCAGCCCGGAAACGCGGCTGCGCGGTACGATCGTGCCGGTCACGCCGTTTCAGCAGAATTGCGCCATTATGTGGGATGAGGCCAGCAAGGCCGGCATGGTGGTCGATCCCGGTGGCGATGTGGACAAGATCCTGTCCGCGATCGAACAAACCGGCGCGGTGATCGAGAAGATCGTGCTGACTCACGGCCATCTGGATCATGCCGGTGGTGCGGCCGGGCTGCGCGATGCGTTGCAGGCCAGGTACGGCACCAGCGTCCCGATCGAGGGGCCCGACCAGCGCGATGAATTCCTGCTGAATGGCATCGCAGAACAGGCTGCGGGGTATGGGTTCGAAGCCAGCAATGTCACCCCGGATCGCTGGATGACCGAGGGCGATGTCCTGATGCTCGGTCCGCATCGCTTCGACGTGCTGCATTGTCCCGGACACACGCCCGGACATTTGGTGTTCGTTAACGCCGAAGCGCGGTTTGCGCTGGTTGGCGATGTGCTGTTCCAGGGATCGGTCGGGCGTACAGACTTTCCGTATGGCAGCCACGAGGCCCTGATCGCCGCGATCAAGACCAAACTGCTTCCGTTAGGTGACGACATGTCGTTTCTGTGCGGGCACGGCCCCGGCTCCACCATCGGGGACGAGAAGGCCAACAACCCGTTTCTGCGGTGAGTAGTCAACTTTCGTTGCTTGCCTCACCGAACGCACCGGCGCGACGTCCCGACTTCCGCGATACGCTGCGGCAGTTCTCGTTTGACGGAACCCCAACCTTCGAGATCGAAGAGTCCGGGTTGCGCTACTTCGTCAATGCTTTCTGGACCGCCGCCCAGCGTCGCGGCCACAGCATCCACGAAATCAGTTACCGCGCCTGTTTTAAGTCGCAGCTTCCTGGCTTCTTTATCGAGCGCCTGACCGAACCCGGCGACCGGGTGTTCGATCCGTTCTCTGGCCGTGGGACGACAGCGGTGCAGGCGGCTCTGATGGGCCGAGCGCCTGCGGCCAACGATGTCAATCCGTTGAGTGCGATGTTGTGCGCGCCGCGTCTCGATCCTCCACCAGTTGCGGCGGTGGCGGCACGATTGCGGGAGATCGATCTTTCGGTTGCGGTGAACGATCCGAACGAGGCCGGTCTGCTGGCGTTCTATCACCCCGAGACGTTGCGGCAGATCACTGCGTTGCGTGCGTGGCTGATGGGGCGTGGAGAAGAAATCGATCCGGTGGATGCGTGGATCAGGATGGTGGCGATCAATCGGTTGACCGGGCACTCGCCGGGATTTTTCTCGGTTTATACTATGCCGCCGAACCAGGCGGTCTCGGCGGTTTCGCAGCGGAAGATCAACGAGGCTCGCGCGCAGGTGCCTCCAGTCCGGAACGTGCCGGCGATTATCCTGAAGAAGACGCTCAGTTTGCTGTCCGATGGATTTCCGGCATCGCATCCCCCGGCGATCCTGCTGACCGGGGCGGCGGAGCGGACGCCGGGACTGGCCGATGGGTCGGTGGACCTGATCGTGACATCGCCGCCGTTCCTGGATGTGGTGGATTATGAGGGCGATAACTGGCTGCGCTGCTGGTTCGCCGGTATCGATCCGGCGAATGTGTGGATCGACAAGCACCGGGGCATCGCCGCGTGGGAGGCGTTCGTTCGCCGTGGCTTCCAGGAGTTCGCCCGGATTGTCCGCCCCGGCGGGTTTGTGGCGTTCGAGGTGGGGGAGGTCCGTGGTGGCAAAATTCTGTTGGAACGCCATGTCGCTGCCGCGATCGCGGGGCTGCCGTTCGATGTCCTCGGGGTGATGGTGAACCAGCAGACTTTTACCAAGACCGCGAACTGCTGGGGTGTGAACAACAACAAAGGCGGCACCAACAGCAACCGTATCCTCATGGCGGTGAGGCGGTAGGCACCGCCAGCCCAACCCCCGTCATGGCAGGCGAAGGCCTGCCATCCACGCCTTCTTCAGTAAGGGATGACAAGTCGTGGACGGCGACGGGCTGTCGGAGAAAACCTTTCTCCAACGAACGCGCGGACCGGAGTTTTCCCACAGCCTGTTTATCCGGGCCGCCTGTCGCGGCACGGTCGTGATTTGGCTCGCTTAACCGCGTCTCAAAAGCCACACCATGAGAATATGTCCCATTATATGAGATATTTTTCTCAATCCACGGGTCCACACTATCACCCCGGCCGCTCCCTCTCCCGCTGCGCCGGCCGCCCCGCATCCGAATCGCTCAATGGCGGCAAACTGTTACCCAAACCCGTCAGCAACCGATTGGCCGTGCTGCTCAACATGCCCGCCCGGAGTGAGGCGGCATGACGTTCGGCTGGCGGCAGACCGGGGATGCTGGCGGTAATCTCCGAGGCCTCATTCACCATCGCGATCGCCCACATTTCGTTATGTCGTTTGTCTGCGGCCGGTGACGGAACGGCGGCTTCACAAACCGGAACTGGCTGCGGAACCGGAGCCCGATCGGTCGCCTTTTCCGCGCACTGAACCAGCCGTTTCCGGGCTTCGGCAACCAGGACCTCTGCGACCATGTCGTCCATCAATCCGCCGGGGCCGTCGTTTTCAGTCGTCTCCGGCCAAGGTTCGGCGTGATGCATCTCCGGTTCCGGCATCGGCTGATCGCGCGGCAACGGCTTCTCATGCCGGTCGTTCCTGATCGCGCGCCGGTTCTGTTCGGCCGAGCAGGTGCATGCGTTGGCGTTGCCACGCAGCCGCAAAACCATCGCTAAAGGCAGGTCATCGTCCATCGACAGGCTGAGCGACCCCAGTGCCGCAAGCCCATACGCGACGATTTGCGCAACCGCGAGTAGGTCCGTCAGGCTGCTGACGCGCTGGGTGCTGACGGTCTGGATCGCCATTATGCGAGCCATCGCGACATCGCCGCCCGTCACGCCGAGGAATATCGGGGCTAGAGCATTTTCACGTTGACTGGAAAATAGCCGGTTCTGTTTATTATCATTGCAAGGAGCGCTTGCGACGCGGCAATCTGCCACCGCATGGACTTTGGATCGAATTGCCGTGTCGCAAGCGCTCCTCGCACTGACAATGGTGAGTTTCCAGTCACCGTGAAAGTGCTCTAGCAGCGTGGCGATCAGGTTCATCAAGATTTGGTACGGATGGAGACGGACGGGTGCCTGATGTGCTGGGACTGTGGAGGTGTGGGTCATGCCGCGCTTCTCGATGGAGTTCGCGGATTATTTACCTGAAATTGTGCAAAATATCAAGAAATATTTCCTGCATGGCCTCCAACAAGGCGTAGATAATATTGTTTGGGTGACACCCTCATTGCTCACATGTTCACAGGTGAAGTAATGTGTCATATCCGACGTCGATCACGGTTGCGAGCCGACTTGCCCTATCTCGACGTTATGCGGTCGCGCGGCAGCAGCCGTCACACAATTCAAAAATTTCGAGACAGCGGATTAGCTGGCGATAATCCAGTTTATCGGGTGCTCCAAATAAGCTGGCACCGCCTGTGCGCAATAGGGCCAGCCATCTCGGCAATACACCTAGATGGCGACCAGCTCAGCGACCTTGGCTGCGACCTTTGCCATTGACACTTCGGCAGTGTTCA
>JANXLQ010000032.1 GCA_025355085.1 Rhodopila sp. | reverse complement strand
CACAGAACATCCGATGCCTTCACTTGAAGAGGGACACGGCACGACTCACACCGTTACGGTGACAGGGACCGAGGGTATTGTCGCTGAATTAGGCGAGACAGCACTGCCTCTTGTCCATGCGGCACAGCCGGTTGTCCATGCGGCACAGCCGGTTGTCCATGCGTCATGGCCAGTTGTCCATACGGCACAGCCGGTTGTCCATGCGTCATGGCCAGTTGTCCATGCGTCATGGCCAGTTGTCCATACGGCACAGCCGGTTGTCCATACGGCACAGCCGGTTGTCCATGCGGCACAGCCAGTTGTCCATGCGTCATGGCCGGGCTTGGCCCGGCCACCCACGACTTTGGCTGAAGCGGCACCGCCGGGCGCGAAAGCCGGGAGTCTGTTCGACGAACAAACAGAATCGAACCGCGACAAACATGCGGCCAGTTTGACGCCCACAGGTCCGCTTCCCCTGTCCGGCATCCGCGTCCTCGACTTCAGTTGGGTGATCGCCGGCCCGACCGCCACCCGTTACCTCGCCGCAATGGGTGCCGAGGTCATCAAGATCGAGGCCCCCGGCAAGGGTGACCCCGGACGCGCCTCCGAACTGCACTCGGTACTCGGACAGGCAAAGAAAGCCATTGTCCTGGACCTAAAGAAACCCGAGGCCATTGAAATTGCCAAAGCCCTGGCAACAAACGCCGATGTGCTGGTCGAGAACTTCGCCACCGGCGTAATGGACCGCCTCGGCCTGGGCGCCGAGGCACTGCGAGCGATCAACCCGCGCCTAATCTACGTGTCCGCCTCCGGACTCGGGCGCACCGGTCCGGAATCGCATGCCGTGGCCTATGGGACGTTGCTGCAATGTTACGCCGGGTTCGCCGGGCTGAACCGCCATCCGGATCGGGCGCCGCGGGTCGGCATGGCATGGCTCGATCCGATGTGCGGGCTAATGCTGGCGTTCATTACCGCGGCAGCAGTGTCGCGGCGGCGCTCCGGTGTCGTTGCCAGGGTAGATTTCTCGATGATTGAGGCAATGCTGTGGACCATGGCGGACCCGCTGTTGGCCGGGCAACTGCCGGCTGCACCGCGCCTGCCGGAGAGCGGAGCCGTTTCTCGCTGTGCCGGTTCGGATGACTGGGTTGCAATCGATCCGGTGCCAGTAGAGTCCCCATCTCCGGACGACGCTTTGACAGCCTTTATCCGCGCCGGGGTCGCGTCCAGTCCGCTGGCTCGTTCGGCGGACCTTGTTGACAGTGAGCATCTTCGGGCACGCGGCTTTTGGGACGGACACGGCACGGGTGTGATACCCGGACTGCCATGGCGCGCCTCGTTCGGACGGACCAACGAACCGGCGCCGGAGTTGGGTGCCGATACGGACATGGTGTTGCGGACGGTGCTGGGGTTGTCGGCGGAGGAGATAGGCCGACTGCGCAACGGCAGTGCCTTATTCTGATACCGGTCGGTGACTGCGCCGGATCGACCGGCTGGCCGCCGCGGCAGACCGAACCCCTGCAATGTCACTCCCCCTCATGCCTTCTGCCCGTCCGCAACCATGCGCTCATCCGGAGGAGCGATGGCTGTGGTCAGGTCGCGCACCAAAGGCTTGTTAGGAAGTGGATCAAGGCGCATTTCGCGCGCCTCCAGCTTGGCGGTACAAGCGTAGATCACCTTGCCATCCAGTAACATAAGGCACTCCTTGCATGCATTTGCGTTCAGGCATGCAAAACGAAAGCTCAGGGACGGGTCCGTCGTTGCCCGGATCAGTCGCAGCCCATCCAGCACGGACTGTCCGGGCTCGAACACCACCTCGTAGCGATCATGGGACGCAGGGTCGTCAGGTCCACCACGACGGACCAACAGACTGGCGGTTAAGGTCATGGGACCACCGGAACCGGGATGCTGGAGAGATGCAATCCACCAGCGGTCAGACGAAGTATGTGGTTACGGGTCCAGTCGTTGTCCAGATGCGGATAGTCCTCGCGCTGGTGGGCGCCGCGGCTTTCCGTGCGGGCAGCGGCAGCCAGGATCACGCATTGAGCAACGAGCAGCGCCTGACGCAGGACGAACCAGTCGGTACGAGCCAGATCATGTGGCCGGGGTTTGCCGGGCGGCACGGGACCAGCCTCGGCTAGCAAGGCATGCACTTCGTTCAGTGCGGCGGCAAGGCCTGATGAAGTCCGAAAGGGGCCGGCGTGATCCGACATCACGGCCTGGAGACGGACGAACAACGCGGCGGTGTTACAGGGCACCCCTTCGGCGACGATCAATTGCGCGGCTGCCCGCGCCGCATCGGCGTCCAAGCCCGGGCCGGTTGATTGTTCGGCTGCGCTGCGTCCCGCCGCCCGGCCAAACGCGAGGGCTTCGGTGATCGCATTACCGGATAAACGATTGGCCCCGTTAGCGCCCCCCACTGCCTCCCCCGCCGCGTAAAGACCGGCGACGCTTGTGGCCATGTGTTTGTCCACCCGGATGCCACCCATGTGATAGTGGGCGATCGGGGACACTTCCACGTCGTCACGCGCCAAATCGATACCGTTGGCAGCGAGCCGGTCAATGACCGGACCGAAGGCGGTGCGCAGTTGGGCCGGCGGGATATGCCGGAAACTCAGCCACGCACCGCCATTTGGCGAACCGCGACCGGCCGCCGCTTCCTTGGTGATGGCATAGGTCGCCAGATCGCGCGTCACGACATAGCGGCCCGAATCGGTGCTTCCGTACCGTTCGACAAACTCCTCACCCAACCCGTTGAGCAGCCGTCCGCCGAGTTTGTAGCGAAACGGATCCCACATGATGGGGTCCATGCCGATCAGCCTCGGCGCGAGGTGACCGATTGGGAAGAACTGGACAAATTCCATATCGATCAGGTCTGCCCCGGCGCGTAATGCCAGCGCGTAGCCGTCCCCGGTCATGTTGGCGCTGGCACTGTTACGCCGGTACAGGCTCGTAAGGCCACCGGTGGCGATAATGGTGGCATTCGCGGCGATGCTCAGCGCCTGGCCGCTTTCGACGTGCAGTGCCACCGCACCGGTCACGGCACCGTTCGTGGTAATAAGGTCGGTGACCAACGCATCACCGAGCCGGGTGATGCCAGGGGTGCGCTGTGCCACGGCGCGAAGCGTTTTCGATACGGCAGGGCCGGTGGACAGGAAATCCACATACACGCAACGCGGCCGATCATGGCCGGGGGCCTGCACCACTGCGAACTGCGCTCCGTCGCGTGCCCAGCCGACCCGCCAACGATCCATTTCTCGGATGACCTCGACGCCATCTTCGCACAAAAGGCGCGCGAGGTCAGGGTCACAGAGACCTCGGCCCGCAGCGAGCGTATCATTGAGATGGTTTTGCCAGTGGTCGGTACCCTCGGGTCCAACCGCCGCGGCGACGGTCATCTGCGCCATGATGGTTGCCCCGCCCCGGCCGATGAGGCTGCGATCCAGCAACAGGACCTTCGCACCGCGCCTTGCTGCCTCGATGGCCGCATAAAGGCCCGCCCCGCCAGCGCCCACGATCAGAACGTCGGTGGACAATTGTCTCATCTGGGTGCCGGCCAAGCGTGTATGCCCGCAATCCGAGCTGGATCGACGGTCAGAGCGACTCCCCTCAAAACTCCCCGCTCCGATACGCCTCATCCAACCGCTTCGCATCCTCCTCGGACGGTTCCGGCCACGGCTCCCCGCGCTTGCGCAGCGTTCCCGTAAAGTTCGTCGGACGTTTCTCGTTGAACGCCTTGCGCCCTTCCTCGGCATCCATCGTCGTCTGGATCAGCATCGAGTTCATCATGTTCTGCACATGCCACGCCTGATCGTCGGGCAACTGCCCAAACCGGATCACGAACTCCTTCATCATCCGCACCGCCGCCGGGGGCAGCGTGCAGATATGCCGAGCCAGCTTTTCCGCGCGGACCATCAGTTGGTCGTGCGGAACGACTTCATTGATCAGGCCGACCCGCAGCGCCTCGGCCGCGTCGAACGCCTCATCCGTCAGCAGGATCTTCATCGCATCCACATACCGAAGCTGCTTCACCAGCATGCTCGGTCCCGGTCCATTGCCAACCCATCCCTGCGTCAACAGACCGAACTTGAACATGGCATTTTCGGCGCTGGCGATGCGGATGTCGGTGGAGGTGAGTAGCATGTACATCCCCGCCCCCGCCGCCCAGCCATTGATCGCGGCAATGACAGGCTTCCAAACCCTGGGGTAATGATCCCCCATCCGCCCATCCACACCCGTCTTCTGCCCATGCACCGTTCCCGCCAACGGCCAGAATATCCGTTGCGTCCGCAGGTATTCGCGGTCCTCCGCCGTCAAGTCCGCACGAGGCTGCAGATTGTGCCCGCCGCAGAAATGCCGGTCCCCCTTCCCCGTCAGGATCGCGCACCGAATGTCCCGGTCCTCCCACAGATCGATCCACGCTTCCGAGATCGCGTCGGAGGTGTGTTTGTCCAGGATGTTAGCCTTGGCCGGGTTGTTCAGGGTGATGTAGGCGACCCCGTCTCTTTTCTCATAGTCGATGGGCATGGCAAGGTCCTCCGGGGCGGTTTTCGTGGGCGGCATCGCTTATACCGGGGGCAAGGCGACGCCGTCCCGCGGACATTGCGTCCTCACCGCCCTTATCGCAATGACGGGCCGGGATCAGAGGTTCCGCTTCGCCCACATCGACGCATCGAATGCGGCCATCTTTGCCGCCTCCAGCGTCTGATAAGCCTTTCTTCCCCGCTGCGGCAGGCCATTCTCCCGATTTTGAACGAACACCGTCCACTCGCCGCCGCCCTTGTCCGATACGACCAGAGTGAAGCCGTCGGAGTTCGGATACCAGTTACCCTCGCGCGACTTCCCCCGGGTCCGGCCCGGCCAATAACGGCGCAAACGCTCTTTCTCGGTCAAGTGACTGTCTGGTTCCTGCAACCGTGAGTTCCTTCGCTGACAAACGCAAATGCACTCGTAAACGATTCATTAACCTTTAGGTGCGACACTGCCGGTCACAACCCCGGACGGAAACAATATGTCGTTCATCGACCAGGCCATACCGGTGCTCACCGGCACACTCCTGCCCCCCCTGGTGCTCGGTACCGCCGATCTGACCACATTCGCCTATGGGGGTGCCGATCACGATGCCCTGATGGATCGTATTCGCCGCCATGGCGAGTGCAACCATCCGGACGCCGAGGAAGCCGCCCGGGCCTACGATGCCGCCATCGCCGCTCAGCTTTCATTCCGCCGGGCAGAGGGACTGAACCTGCAAGACGCCGCCCTGGCAGCGGGCCAGATTTATCGCGTGGCCGGGTCCAGCAACGGCAGCGCCTGTACGCTGCGTCTGCTGGCTCTTGCCGGCCCCGGCGACCTGATGACAAACACGCCGCTCGACTTCCTCACCAACGCATTGAATATCCGCCTGGATCTGCTTTACATTCTCCCGGATCGGCCTTTGCCGGCCGTCATCCCCGACCACGACATTGCGTTTTTCGCGTTGGGGGAGGCCGATCCGGCCACCCTCGCGAGGTTGCGCTGGTTGTATGCGGTCTGGCCGAGACCGGCCTTGAACGACCCGGCGTTTCTGCCCGCCCTGGCGCGCGATACCCTGTCCCGGTCGCTGGCCGGCGTGCCAGGCATTTGCAGCCCGGCAGCCGTTGCCGTGTCCAGGGCAATGCTGGACGGCCACCTCACATCCGGCCGCCCGATCAAAGGCTTCGACACCCCATCGGTGCCTTATCCATGCCTGATCCGCCCGTACGCATCGCATGCCGGGGCCGGATTATCTCGGGTGGAAAACCCGGCGGAACTGGCCAGCTATCTTCGTTTTTCCTTCGAACGCGATTTCTTCATAACCGCGTTCGAGGATTACAGCGGACCGGACGGCCTGTTCCGAAAGTCCCGCGTCGCCTTCATCGACCGCCAACCCTTTCTTTGCCACATGGCGATCTCCGGTCACTGGATGGTACATTACCTGAATGCCGACATGACGGAATCCGCCGACAAACGCGCCGAGGAAGCCCTGGCGATGACCACCTTCGACAACGGCTTTGCCCGGCGTCACGCCGCCGCATTCACGGCGTTGCATGATCGTCTCGGGTTCGATTATTACTCCATCGATTGCGCCGAAACACAGGATGGGCGGCTGTTGGTGTTTGAAGCGGATTCCGCCGCGATTGTGCATCTGATGGACCCGCCAACCCTGTTTCCTTACAAACAACCGCAAATGCAGAAAGTGTTCGCGGCATTCGACGCACTGTTGCGCGGCCGATCCGCAACGCTGGAGTGACAGCCGGCTTGCCTGCGCAGCATCAGCCTTGTTGGCGCGGAAAAAATTGCCCACCCCGTCCCGCATTGCGGCCGGCCTTGCTGACGCTGCTGGCGATCGGGATGGGCATCGCGCAACGGCGGCGGCGCGCAAGGACAAGCCCATGAGGGCACCCGCATGTTGAGGGCAATGGCAGCCGGTGCCCTTGTGGGGTTAGGTATCTCCGCGGTCGCGGTCGGCTGGGACTACGGCACCCGGACCAGACTGCCGGTAAAGACGGAAATTGCGGCAGGAACGCTGATGTTCCCCCATTTCGCAGCCAAATTGGCAACCGCCGCACAGATCGAGATCACTCACCGGGGCATCCGGACCATTATCGAAAAACGCCCCGACGGGCATTGGGGCATCGCCGGGATACGCGACTATCCGGTGCGGGACGCCAAGGTGCATGCGTTGTTGACGGAGCTGACGGAATTGCGGCTGGTGGAGGCCCGGACCAGCGATCCGGCGCAGTTCGCCCGGCTGGGTTTGGACGATCCGAATGCGGTGAACTCGTCCGCCGACCTGCTGCGGGTGATGGATGATAACGGCACCCCCATTCTGGCCACGATCATTGGACACCGCCGCGTGCGTACCGGCACGGCCGTGCCGGGAGACGCGCTGCGAGACGTCTATGTCCGCCGTCCGCAAGATCACCAATCGTGGCTGGCCAAGGGAAGTTTGCAGGTCGATCCCGATCCCGCGCAATGGCTGGACCGCAGTCTCATGAACATTGTCCGGACCCGCATATCGTCGGTCAACATCGATGACGGCAAATTGGTATTCGAAAGGGTGGATGGCCGATTTGGGGCGATCCAGCCAGTGAACCGTCCGAAACTGAAAGGCTACAAAGTCGATGGTGTCGCCCGCGCGTTGGAGTTGCTGACGTTCAGTGACATGAAGCCCGATGCCGGCGCACCGGGTATCGACGCAAGGCACGTCGTGTTCACCACCAACGACGGACTTGCGGTAACGGTGACTGTGCGCCACGCTGACCAGGATGTCTGGGCGCGGTTCGCGGTTTCAGGTTCGATTGAGGCGAAGGCGGAAGCGGACCGGCTGAATGCGCGCCTGGCGGGATGGACGTACCAAATAGACTCCTGGAAGGAGAGATCGTTGTTTCCGGATATCGACGTCATGGGGTTGGTGGAACCCGAACCGAATGCCGGCAGGCAATGACCGATCGCGAGTATCCCTCTCGGCCGTTCGTCGGGATCGGCATCGTTGTGATCAAGGGCGGCGATGTGCTGCTGTGCCAGCGCGGCAAGCCGCCGAACGTCGGAAGCTGGACGCTGCCCGGCGGAGCGCAGGACGTGGGGGAAACGTGCGAAGAAGCAGCCCGGCGCGAACTGATGGAAGAATGCGGCCTGGCCGTCGGCCCGATGCACTTCTGCGCCCACGTCGATACGATCCGGCGGGACGAGGACGGGCGGGTGCGGTTCCACTACACGATCCTGGATTTCGCCGCCCGCTGGGTCGCGGGGGAACCTGTTGCCGCCACCGATGTGACCAACGCTGTTTGGGCACCGATGGATGCGCTGGAACCCTACGGCCTGTGGTCGGAAGCACACAGAATCATCGGGATCGCCCGGCGGCTGGTGGGGTGATTTGGGCGGCACCACGGCGGGTCGATATGAAGCCGGCTCAGTGTTCCGTCCGCGCCGAGAGCGACAAGCGCTCTGCGGCGAATTGGAGCCGCTTGTCCCGGGTCCACAGCAAACAACCCTCTGTCAGCCGGACGGAGGCGAGCAGATGCGCATCGACATAGCCAATCCCCAGACCGAACAGTGCGTTGCGGTCGATGAACAGCCTTACCTCTTCATCGGTGGCAGTGCGTGCAGTGGCGAGATTTAGCAACGCCTCCAGTATCGTATCCCGGGCACGCAGATTGCCGACTGCAAGCTCCCCGATGACGAACGGATGGGTCAGCACCTGCCCCTGATTGAGCAAAGTCACCAAGTGCGGATCGCTCTGGCGCAGGCGATCGATCCAGATCGAGGTATCGACGAGGATCATGCCGCGTCTGGTTGACGCCTTGGCACCTGCTCCAGATCAGGTTGGCTGCCGCCCAGAAGCGAGAGACGGCGTGCGCTTTCGCGTTCGACCAGTGCCTTCAAAGCCTCTCGCAACAACGAGGACGTCTCCTGCAGGCCGGTATAGGCGCGGGCTTTCGCCATGAGATCGTTGTCGAGAGCCACCGTCGTGCGCATGAAGGCATTCCTGTGCTGGCTTTAGGCACAATTTATGGCATCAAAAGATGCGCTTTTCAATGCCACATCTTTGACAGCGGCCTCCCCTCACCAAGCGACCGGCAGGCTCGGGCTGCCACACTACGAACCTCGCACACGACCGGGGCGTCCTTTTTCTATTGTCAGCCCCTTGCACTTCTTGCCCCTACCACGTCGCGAACATGATCCCGACCGCCACCGTCATCACCGCCGTACACAACCACCCCATTGTGCACAGCGTCCGAGACAGCGTGAACTGCCCCATCACCTTCGGCGCCATCGCCATGATCATAATGACTATCATCAGTGGCACGGCGACCACGCCGTTGATCACGGCCGCCCAGAACAGCGCCTTCACCGGGTCCAACCCAACGAAGTTGATCACAATGCCGATCAGCGTCGCCACGATGATCGTGCCATAGAACGCCCTGGCATCCAGCGGCAGGCGATCGAGACCGGTGGGCCAGTCCAAAGCCTCCCCCAACGCATAGGCGCAGGAACCGGCCAGCACCGGAATCGCCAGCAACCCGATGCCGATGATCCCCACCGCGAACAGGGCGAAGGTGAACGCCCCGGCAATCGGACGCAATGCCTCCGCCGCCTGCGCGGATGTCTCGATGTTGGTGATGCCGTGCGCGTTCAGCGTTGCCGCCGTCGTAATGATAATGAACAGGCTGATGATGTTGGAGTATCCCATGCCGACATACGTATCCAACCGGATGCGGCCGATTTGGACTTTCGCCTGCTCCGGCGCGTCCAACAGGGACTGGGCGTGGGGGTCGATCCGTTCGTCCTCGGCTTCCTGCGAGGACTGCCAGAAGAAGCAGTACGGCGTGATCGTCGTGCCCAGCACGGCGACAATGGCCACCACGTAGCCGGTGTCCAGGCGGATTGTAGGGATGAACGTATCACGCGCCACCAAACCCCACGGCGTGTCCACTACCAGCGCGGTCGCGACATAAGCCAGCAAGAAGACCGAACTCCATTTCAGCAGCACAACGTAGCGTTCGTAGCGAGAGAATGTTTCCAGCCCGGCGCACCCCAAAGCAAACGCAACGACATACAGACGCGGCGAACCCCCGATCAACAGCGCGACGGCGTCGCCCATCGCCCCCAGGTCGGCACCCAGGTTGATGATGTTGGCGACCAGCAGCAGGGCGACAATCACGCGCAGCAGCGACTTCGGGTAGTGCTTGCGGATATTGCCGGCGATCCCCTGCCCGGTCACGCGTCCGATGCGGGCACTGATCTCTTGAATCGCCGCCATCAGCGGAAAGGTGAACAGCATGACCCAGCACATCGAAAAGCCGAACTGCGCCCCCGCCTGGGAATACGTGGCAATGCCGGAAGGATCGTCGTCGGACGCACCGGTAATCAGCCCCGGCCCAAGCGCCGCCCACAGACCCTTACCGGGAGGTTTGCCCGGGGCCTTATGGACGGCGATTCGCGCGGCAATCATGTGATGAGTGGGGTGGCGATGACGGCGTTTATGCATACGGCTGGGTCTTTCGCCTCTGGATCGTTCCGGCCTTCTCAGCCGCAGGTTCGGGAAACAGCCTAACCAAAACCGGCCATGATCCGCATGATAACATGGCCTTCGAGCCGAGACGCTACAATCGGACCCGGTATCGAAGGCTGCCTGCCCAGAAAATCAAACGCGCGGACGCGGAGTTTGTGTGGCTCCATACCGGAACCGCACCGGGCGGCGTGCCTCCGGTTGGGCACCCGATGGCGCCAATGACGCTGCTGGATCGGAACTTGCAGCGTTATCCGGCAATCTGGGCGGCCGGCGGCTCACCCAATGCGGTATTTGCCTCGACATCGGCCGATTTGGCGCGGCTAACCGCGGCAGAGTTCACCGGCATTGCTAAATAGAAATGAGGGAGCGCCATCATCGGACGGCTGGCAAAATGTCCAGCCGGCGTTGATCATGCCGGTCACCGTGCTAGGCTTCTGCCCTCACCAAATCAAACAGGGAGGAAAGGCGAAAATGCCAATAATCGGCGACCTACTCACCAATACCATGGCCGGCCTCGCGTTCGTCGGCTGTGCGATCGCCAGCGTAACGCCCGGCCCCTCCGGCGCCCAGCCGCAGCCACGCCGGCGAGAGGTCGCGGTCAACGGCAAACGTGTCAAGACAATCGATATCCACGCCCATTGCATCGTCCCGGCCGCCGCGGCACTGATCGACCATCCGCTCGAAGCACCCGGCCTGATGATGGCCGATACCAGCGTACGCCTCGCGGCGATGGACGCCCAGGGCATCGACGTTGAAGCGTTGTCGATCAACCCCTACTGGTATCGCGCCGAACGCGATGCGGCTGCCGAACTGATCAAGGTCCAGAATGAGACATTGGTGGAATTCTGCGCCGCCAGTCCCGACCGCTTCGTTGCCTTCGCGACGGCGGCGCTGCAATTCCCCGAACTCGCCGCCGAACAGGTGGAATACGCGGTCAAAAAACTCGGCTTTCGCGGCGTCGGCGTTGCCGGCAGTGTCGCTGGCGAGGAACTGGCCAATCCACGCTTCCATCCCTTCTGGGCCAAATGCGAAGAGCTTGGCATTCTCGTCTTCATGCACCCGCTCGGTACCCGCGAGCTGGAACCCAGCGGCCGGCTGGGCGGCAACGGTTTGCTGACGAACACGATCGGCAATCCGCTGGAAACTACGATCGCGCTGTCGCACCTGATTTTCGAGGGCACGCTCGACCGCTTTCCGGGGCTAAAAATCTGCGCGGCCCACGGCGGCGGTTTCCTGCCGTCCTATGCCAACCGCTCGGATGCGGTCACAAGGTGCTTCCCCGGCAAGGTCGGCCCGTTGCCGAAGAAAAATCCCACGGCATATCTGAAAGACGGACAACTTTTTTTCGATACAATCGTGTTCACGCCGGAAGCGTTGCGTCATCTGATCGCAGAAACCGGCCCCGGCCAAATCATGATGGGAACGGACTACCCCTTCCCATGGACCAGCACAGAGGTCGATCTTGTACTGAACACGCCCGGTTTAACCGACGAACAGCGCATCGCGATTTTAGGAGGAACCGCAGCCAGGCTGCTCGGCATCTCGCCGTAACGCGACATCGAACGTCGCCAGAAAAAAGGTGGTGCGGGCGGTCGGAATCGAACCGACACTCCTCACGGAACCGGATTTTGAGTCCGGCGCGTCTACCAGTTCCACCACGCCCGCATACGCCAATCGGACCTTCACCCAGCATCGGGGCGCTGGTTCAGTCCAACTCAACCTGACCTACTCTAAGAAGCTGCGAAACTCAAACCTCTAATCGCAGCTCGGGGCACTCGCTTTACCAGGCGAACGCACCGACGGAAGGTATAATACAGCATCGCACCGCCGGGACAACGCACCTGTTACCGCCCCGGCCAACAATTGGAGGGAATCATGACGGCCCAACGCACAAACGTAGCCGGTTGCACCTTGGCATGGTCCCTGATCGACCTGACTCCGCCTTGGCTGCCCGCACCTGAAACAATCGTCATGCACCACGGCGTCGGCGCCGATCGGGATATTTTCGCCGGTTGGTTGCCTGCCCTGATCCATACCCACCGTATCCTGCGATTCGACATGCGCGGCCACGGAGCGTCCGATCGCCCCGACGCCCGAGTCGCGATCGACATGGACCGCCTGACCGGCGACCTGTTCGCGGTCATGGACGCCGCCGGAGTCGAACAAGCGCACCTGCTGGGCGAATCGATCGGCGGCACCATCGTGCTGAACGCCGCCCTGCGCGCGCCAGAGCGGGTGCGCACGCTGACGATCAGCAATGGGGCGCATCTGGGGGCCTCCATCCAATCGGTTGCCGGCTGGCGGCAAATGATCGCGGACCAAGGCATGGAAGGTTGGTCCGCCTACATGATGCGCGCCCGCTTCCATCCCGGCGCGATCTCCGGCGACATGGCCCGCTGGTTTGAGGCGCAGCAGGCCACCGCGTGCCCCGAGACGGTGTTGCGGATGCTCGATGCGCTGGTCGGGGCGGATCTCGTGGACAGGCTGCCAACGCTTCGCCCGCCGCTGTTGCTGCTGCACCCCGACGGCTCCCCTTTCATCCCGGTACCGGCGATGGCCGCGTTCCGAGACCTGGTGCCGGGGGCCAGATTGCATGTCATCGGCCATGCGAAGCACGGATTGCCGTTCTCGCACGCAACGATTTGCGCCCGTTTGATGACAGAGTTTCTCCTGAACCCACTTTCGGCAGTTGACCGGACCGGCTTGGGACACTAGATAGGCGCCCTCCCGGCAAGCGCAGCCGTGGGGTCTGTTCGGGAGTAGCTCAGCGGTAGAGCAATCGGCTGTTAACCGATCGGTCGTAGGTTCGAATCCTACCTCCCGAGCCATTCACAGCGGACAGTAAGTCAAAAACTCACGGTCGAAGCGCGCCGGTCAACCATCGTCTTCATCGACCTTCAAAAAACTGCTGAACGAAATGCCGGCGGCGACAGGCCACCGCCGTTGCAGCGTTCCCGAGCCAGTTAACGGACACAGCACCGAACATCCCAAAGACCAGCGGCCCAGCCCGGACGCAAAATAACGCCCGGACCCGGCCGCGACCGAAAACCTAGCCCTTCACGCCCAGCAATTCGACATCGAACATCAATGTCGCGTTCGGCGGAATGACTCCACCGGCGCCGCGCGCGCCGTAACCAAGTGCGGGCGGAATAATCAGCGTCCGTGAACCGCCGACCTGCATCGTGGCAACGCCCTCGTCCCAGCCGCCGATGACCTGGCCCTTGCCGATGGAAAATTCAAACGGCTGGCCACGGTCGAGCGAACTGTCGAACTTCTTGCCCTTAACGCCGTTTTCATAGAGCCAGCCCGTGTAATGCATGACACAGGTTTGCCCCGTCTTAGGTGTGGCGCCTGTACCGGCCTTGGTGTCCGTGATTTGTAAGCCTGATGGTGTCGTCATCGTTTTGCCAATACTCTGAGCCGAAGCGGCTGTGGGGGCGACGGCAACAAGGCTGCCAATCGATGCGGTAACGAAGGCGGCCAAAGCCAGCCCGCGTACATGTTGCAAACTCCGCATCGTTGAACTCCCTGGTGCGAATCGCTGTGAAAGAGCCGCCTTGTTAGCGCAACAGCCGGTGCGCTCCTAATTCCCTGTTTCGCCGCCAGGAGACCCACCGGCCGAATAAGCCCGTCGCTCCCCGGATTGCACACCGCTGCCGGCCCGCTTAGAGTTACCAGTCAGTAGGAGGGAACCCCCAATGGATCTTCGCTTTACCCCGGAAGAGCTCGCCTTCCGCGAGGAAGTTCGCATTTTTATTCGCGAAAACCTGCCCGCGGACACTCGCGACCGCATGAAACTCGGACACCCGCCACGCAAGGAAGATACCGTGCGTTGGCAGCGAATCCTCAACGCGAAGGGCTGGGCAGCAATGTCCTGGCCGAAGGAATGGGGCGGCCCGGGCTGGAGCGCGATCCAAAAGATGATCTTCCTCGAAGAAAATCTGATGGCCCCTGCCCCCGAGCTGCTGTCCTTCAATATCACCATGCTGGGGCCGGTGCTGATCCAGTTCGGGACCGAGGAACAGAAGAAGCGCTTCCTGCCGCGCGCCGCGAACCTGGACGATTGGTGGTGCCAGGGGTTCTCGGAGCCCGGCGCCGGGTCCGATCTGGCCTCGCTAAAGACAGCCGCGAAGCGGGACGGCGATCATTACGTGGTGAACGGGCAGAAAATCTGGACCTCCACCGCGCATAACGCCGATTGGTGCTTCGTGCTGGTTCGCACCGACCCCAACGCCCGCAAACGGCAAGAGGGAATTTCGTTCCTGCTGATCGATATGAAGACGCCCGGCATCACGGTGCGCCCGATCATTTCGATCGACGGTGGCCATCATCTGAACGAGGTGTTCTTCGACGACGTGCGCGTGCCGGTGTCGATGCGTATCTACGAAGAAAACAAAGGCTGGGATGTCGCGAAATTTCTGCTGGGCAACGAACGCACCGGCATCGCACGCCTCGGCAAATCGCGCGAACGGGTTAACACCGCCGTTTCAATGGCCAAGGATGTTAATTTCGGCGGCAAACCGCTGATCGAGGACCAGATTTTCCGCCAGCGGGTCGCACAGTTGCAGGTCGATATGAAGGCGCTGGAAATCACCCAGTACCGCGTCGTTTCGGCGTCCGACAAAGCAAAGGGTGCGGGCAAGCCGGACCCGCTGTCGTCGGTGCTGAAGGTGAAGGGCACCGAACTGCTGCAGGCCACATCGGAACTCGCGGTCGATGTTTCCGGCCCGATGGCGACCCCGATCTGGGCGCAGGAACTGGCGGAGATGAACGAACCCGACGATCTGATGGAAGCCGGCAGCGCCGGAACCGGCAGCTACCTCATGCTGCGGGCAGCCTCCATCTACGGCGGCACGAATGAGATTCAGAAGAACATCCTGACTAAAGCGGTATTGGGGCTGTAATGGATTTTGATCCGACCGACGACCAGCGCCTGCTGGTTGAGAGTGTGTCGCGCATGCTGGGCGACACCTATAGTTTCGCGCAGCGCAAGGGCTACATGGCGCTGCCCGAGGGGTATTCCCCCGCCGTCTGGGCACAGTTCGCCGAACAGGGGCTGCTGGGACTGCCGTTCGCCGAGGAATACGGCGGCTTCGGCGGCACCGCGCAGGAAGTCATGCTGGTAATGCAGGCGTTCGGCCGCGTGCTGGTGCTGGAACCGTTTTTCCCGACGGTCGTGCTGGCCGGAACCGCGCTGAACATTGCGGGATCGGCGGCGCAGAAGACCGCGATGATCCCGGCCATCGCCGAGGGCAGCCTCAAAATGGCGTTCGCCCACAGTGAACGGCAGGCTCGGTACGACCTGTCCGATGTCATAACCACGGCGAAAAAGACGGCGGCCGGTTGGGTGCTGGACGGATCGAAGACCGTCGTTTCACATGGCGAAGCAGCGGATAAGATCATCGTCAGCGCCCGGACCAGCGGAGACCGTTACGAGGAAGACGGCATCACGCTGTTCATCGTCGATGCCGGTGCCTCAGGCGTGGCGCGACGTGGCTACGTCAGTCGCGACGACACACGGGCGGCGGATATCTCCCTGTCGAACGTGACCGATGTGGAGCTTCTCGGCGAAGTCGGTGGCGGCATGGCCATCATCCAACGCGTGGTCGAGGCGGGCATCGCCGCCATCGCCGGGGAAACCGTCGGCGCGATGGAAGCGATGAACGAGATGACGCTGGAATACAGCATAACCCGCGTTCAGTTCGGCAATCCGATCGGCACCTACCAGGTGGTGCAGCATCGTATGGCCGACATGTTCATGATGCAGGAGCAAGGCCGCAGCATGGCGATGCTGGCGACCATGTCGATCGACAACCCGGACGAAGCATCCCGCGCCCATGATATCGCATTGGCAAAGGTCGGGATCGGACAGGCCGGGCGGTATGTCTCGCAAAGTGCGGTGCAGATGCATGGCGGCATCGGTATGACCGAGGAATACGCGGTTGGGCATTACTTCCGGCGCTGCATGGTGACGGAGCGGCTGTTCGGCGACCCGGCGTATTACCTGAACAAACTGGCCGCCGAGATCGGATAACTCAACCAGAAGATGTTGGCTGCATTCGCCCTGGCCGGTGCCGATAGGCACCCAATGGCCGGGGCGGAGACTGAAACGTACGAATAACAGGGCGGATTCAAGTTCCCGGACGAACACCACCAGGTGGCCGAATTGGGCAAGTCCCACATGGATTAAATGCCCACCCTACCCCGCCGCCGCGACCGCCTTCCCACCCGACAGCCGGAAAATCCGGTCCAACCGCTCCACCCCGGTCAGCCGGTGGGTAATCAGAATAACCGTCCGCCCCGGCGCCGTTTCATTCAACGTCTCCAGGAACGCGCGTTCCGTTTCGGCATCCAACCCGGCGCAGGGTTCATCCAGGATCAGGATCGGAGCGGGAGAAAGCAGCGCCCGCGCCAAAGCCAGCCGCCGCCCTTGCCCACCGGAGAACCGCGTTCCGCCTTCACCCACCCAGGTATCCATACCGTCAGGCAACGCCCGCACCATCTCCCCGACCCGTGCCGCATCCAGCGCTGCCCACAGCGCCGGCTCGTCCGCGTCCGGGTCGGCCAGCAACAAGTTCTCCCGGATCGTATCGTCGAACAGATGGGTCGCCTGACCCAGCCACCCAATGCGTGCCCGCACCAGCGCAGCGGGCAACGTTGCAATATCCACCCCACCTAACAGAACATGCCCGGACCGGGGTGCCACGACTTTCAGCGCCAGCGCCGCCAACGTCGATTTACCCGAACCCGACGGACCCAACAGCGCCACCCTCGCACCCTGAGGAATCTCCAGCGTCAGACTCTCAAACACCATCGGGCGGTCTGGCAACCAACGGAATTCAACACCCTCGAACGACAGGCCGGCCGCCACCGGCATCGCGGCGGGATCGGCGGGATCGGGCACCGGCACCGGCGCATCGGCTGCCTCCAGCACACGCCTGGCGGCGGCGGACGCATGACCGGCCAAAGCACCGGCCCGGGTCAGCCCGCCCACAGCTTCGAACGCCGCCAACACCAGGAAAGCCGCCGCGATGGACGCCGCCGGACTGGCGCCGGCATCGATCAGTACCGCCAGCACCGCGATTTGCGCGCACAGGAACGACGCCGCACCCGCCAAAGCGGTCCGGCCGGCCATGGCTTGCTGGGCCGCCAGCAAAGCCGCCTCTTTTCCCTGCACCGCCGCCAGCATCCGGCCCTCGGCGGCGAACGCCCGGACCTCCCGCAATCCGGTCAACGCATCCAGTGCGGCGACCCGCAGCGCCCCGGCCTCAACCGCCAACCCCGTCCCTGCCCGGCCCGACGCCCGGGCCGCCAGCCAGGGCAGCACGAATGCCGCCGCGGCGAACAACGCGCCTATTTCTGTCGCCAACCCGGGGGAACTGTGTCCGAGCAGCAGAACCAACACGGGCAGCAACAGGACCGCGCTGGCGAGCGGCAGCAGAATACGCAGGTACAATCCGTCCAGCGCGTCGATATCGCCAACCAACCGAGCCAGCACGTCGCCGGCCTGCCTGAAACCAAGGCCGCCGGCCGAGCTGCGGGCGAGGCGACTGAAAAACCACACCCGGATATCCGCCAATGCCCGGAACATCGCACCGTGGGTCACCAGCCGTTCGCTGTACCGCAACACGACACGGGCCATGCCCAACGCTCGCAGCAAGGCCGGTATCGCCAGTCCACTGGCCAACAGCGCCGCACCAACGGCAAGCCCGGAAACCGCCATCAGCCCGACCCCTGCGGCCAACGCGGCCAGGGACACGCCCAGGCCCGCCAGCAGCCAGCCGGTTTGGCGACCCCAAAGCCCCATGATCCGGAATAACGGCCCGCCCATTATGCTGCCCCCCGTGCGGAAACCGCCTTACCGTCCCGCATATCCAACCGCCTGCCGCCAAAGCCATGAGCGGCAGAGGAATGGCTGGCCAGGATCACGGTGCGCCCCAACGCCAGACGGCGCAGGCTATCCAAAACTTCTTGTTCCGTCGCCGGATCCAAATGGGCAGTCGGTTCATCCAGCAGCAGCAGCGGGGCGTTCTTCAGATAGGCCCGGGCGATGGCGATTCGCTGAGCCTGACCGCCGGACAGGCCGTAGCCACCCTCACCGATCTTCGTATCCAGGCCAGCCGGCAACCCGGCGATGAACCCGTCCAACCGGGCGGCGGTCGCGGCGGCGATAACTTCGTCGGTGGTGGCCTCGGGACGGGCGAACAGAATGTTGTCGCGGATGGAGCCGGAGAACAGCACCGGCCGTTGACCGATCCACGCGGTCAGCCGGGACAGCGCCTGCGGGACCAAATCGGTGATGTCGGCACCGTTGATGGTCGCCCGTCCGCTATCGGGGTGGATGAATCCCAACAGGATTTCGATGACCGAGGACTTGCCCGAACCCGACGGACCCGCCAGCACCAGCGTTTCCCCCGCCGAGACGCGGAACGACAATCCATCCAGCGCCGGCCCGCGGGACGTGTCCCAGGTCAGCCGCACGTTGTCGAACGCGACGGTCATGCCCTGAGCGGCTACATTGCGGATTTCGCGGGCCGGGGCCGGTTCGGGCAATGGTGGCAGATCGACCAGCGATTCCGCTGCCCCGGTGGCATGCAGGCGGTCCTGATAGGCGGCCGAGAAGGTTCGCAGTGGGGCGAAGAACTCCGGCGTCAGCAGCAGCACCGCCAGCGCGGGCCAAAGGACATCGACATCACCGCTTTGTTGCAGCAGGCCGAAATAGTGGATCGCGAGCAACACCGTCGCCAACGCCGCCGACAGGTCCAGTACCACGGACGACAAGAAGGCGACTCGCAGAACCCGCATGGTCCGCACGCGCAGTTCGGCGGCGGCCCGGCCCAGCGATGCGGCCTCGTCCTCAGCCCGTCCATACAGCACGATCGTCGCGATACCGCGCACCCGGTCAAGGAATCGTGCCTGCAATCGCGCCATCGCCAGGAACTGATTGCGTGAGGCGGCGGCTGCCCCAATGCCCGCGATCGCCATGCCCACCGGCACCAGCAACCCGCAGCCCAACAGCACCAGCGCCGCCCGGGGGTCGGCATACAGCACCGCCAGCAACACGATCGAAGGTCCTGCCACCGCGAAGGTAGCAGCCGGCACGTAGCGGGAGAACAAGCCGTCCAATGCCTCTATCTTGTCCACCACAATGGTCGCCAGATCGCCGGAATGCCTGCCTCGCAACAATGCCGGGCCAGCCTGGAGCAACCGCGACAGCGCATCCGTGCGCAATCGCCGCCGCGCCGCCGCCCCAGCCGCAAAGGCCGCCCGCTCGGTCAGATACGAAAACACCGCACGCAACACCGCAAGCGCGCCAAACGCTGCCAGTGCCCTCGCATCGAGCAGCGACCCGGTAAATGCCGCTGTCAGCACAGAGGCAGCGGCGAACGCCTGTCCAATCGCCGCGATCGACCCCAGCACATGCCACATCAGCACGGGCCGAGCGGCTTTGGTGCCGGCACGTTGTTCTCGGCGCAACCAGGATCGCGCGGCTGCCTGGGTCGATTCTGCCTTTGCCATGGGGATTGGATTAAACCAAGACCGCTGCGATGGACAATACAGGCCCCGGGCAATCGGATGAACGTCGTCTCGCACGTTCATCGTCATGGTGCGCGAAAGCGCGCCATCCACGTTTTTGCTGGTCCGAGATGCCAAAAGACATGGATGGTGCGCCTTCGCGCACCATGACGATCGGAGACACCATCGCTACTTTGCCAAACCTTGCCGCCATGAGGAGCGGGGAAACACCTTCCAGAATGTTTGCCTCGCCATGCGTCGTAATGGCTCAGAAACCAAGCCTGCGCCCATCGTCGCAAGAACCAGGGAGGCCGGTTTCACCCCAATCCCGAACCACGAGATCACGGCCATCGCATCTTTGCGGAAGTGCCATGTTGCCCACGGCCTCGGTCTGGACCAAATTCGCCACATGTTGATCGTCCGCACCCTTCCAGATTTGCGCCATGCCTGCGCCCAGCTTCGCCTGAAGGCCGAATCTCTGGCCTTCGTCCCGACAATGGGGGCGCTGCATGAAGGTCATCGAACGCTGGTGCGGGCCGGTGTCGCGGCCGGGTCCGCAACGGTAGCCTCCATTTTCGTCAACCCCTTGCAGTTCGCCCCGACCGAGGACCTGTCCCGGTATCCGCGAGACGAAGCCGGCGACCTCGCGGCGTTGGAGGCGGAAGGCTGCGCCTTGGTCTGGTTGCCGGATGTCGCGACGATGTATCCCGCCGGGGAAGCCACGACCATCGTCGTCGGCGGCCCTTCCGAACGCTGGGAAGGCGATGCTCGTCCCGGTCACTTCCGAGGGGTGGCAACAGTTTGCGCCAAATTGTTCGGACAGGTCCGGCCCGACCGGGCCTATTTCGGCGAAAAGGACTGGCAACAGTTGCAGGTCGTGAAGCGAATGGTCGCCGATTTGCTGCTGCCGCTGGAAATCGCCGGCGTGGAGACCGTGCGCGAACCCGACGGACTGGCGATGTCGTCGCGAAACCGCTTCCTGTCCGCGCCGGAAAGAGCGACCGCACCGGCGCTGATCGCCGTAATGCGCGCCGCCGCCGCCCAAATCGCCAACGGGGCGGCAATCCCCGATGTTCTGCAAGAGGCTCGGTTGGGCCTCACTGAAAAAAGTTTCGATATCAATTATTTGGCGTTAGTGGAGTGCGCGACCCTCGCGCCGATCGACCGGCCGCAGCCCGGGGCAAGGCTGATCGCGGCGGCTAAACTTGGCAACGTCCGGCTGCTGGATAATATCGCCGCCGGTTAACGCGATGCCCAACACTTAGCGCGCCGATCCGGAATGGATGCCGCATTTTCACCCGCCATGATGGTTGTTGGCACCGGCAGCTTCTATCCCGCCCCCCGTTTGCAGTGCGCCGGCAAACGATGCCGGATCACAATTCAAGCGGCGTCAGCATCGATCGCATCGTACCCACCGCCCGCAAACCGAAAGCAAAGTCGCCGCCAGCGGCCGGCCCGCACACTCCAGCAAAACCAGCAATTCTCGTTTTGGCAAAGCGGCGATTGCGTCCCGCGTCGTCATGGTGCGAGACGACCTTCACCGGATCGCCCTGTTCAGCACATGCCGAGACCTTGCGGCAATCCACCCGGCCATGCGACGTTTCCGCCCAACGCTGGCCACACCAGTAATCGGAGGACCCCATGGACCAGACCCTCGACGCTCTGCTCGGTTTTGCGCCGGACTACGACTCCCCAATCCCTTACATGCGCCGCACCCGCGAATATTACACCGCGATCGGCTACACCACGCCGTACCGCTGGGCGCACTACCTCGCCGCGCCGTTCACGCCGTTGAGCAAGCCGCTGAACCAGTCCAAAGTCGCGATCGTCACCACCGCCGCGCCCTATCAGCCGAACAAGGGCGACCAGGGACCCGGCGCCGCGTATAACGGCAGCGCCAAATTCTACACCGTCTATTCCGGCGATACGTCGGTGGACCACGACCTGCGGATTTCCCACATCGGCTACGACCGCACCCACACCACAGCGACCGACAGCGGCACATGGTTCCCGTTGCCAGCCCTCCGCCGCGCCGCCGCACAGGGACGAATCGGGTCGGTTGCCATGCGTTTCCATGGCGCCCCAACCAACCGCAGCCACCGCGTCACCGTCGAAACCGACGCACCCGAAATCCTGGCTCGGTTGCGTGAGGATGGCGTGGACGCCGCCATCGTCGTGCCGAACTGCCCGGTCTGCCACCAGACCAGCACCCTCGTCGCCCGTCATCTGGAGGCAAACGGCATCCCCACCGTCCTGATGGGCTGCGCCAAAGACATCGTCGAGCACGCCGCCGCCCCGCGCTTCCTGTTCAGCGATTTCCCGCTCGGTAACAGCGCCGGCAAGCCGCACGATCCCGCGTCCCAGGACGAAACATTGGCCCTGGCGCTGCATCTGCTGGAAACCGCCCCCGGCCCGCAAACCACCATGCAGTCGCCGCTGCGCTGGAATGAAGACGGCAAATGGAAGCTGGACTACCTGAACCTGGAACAGATCGGCGAGGTCGAACTACTGCGCCGCCGCGAAGAATTCGACCGTCAAAAGGAACTCGCCCGCCCGAACCGGGTAGTCAAAGCAGCATGACCGGCACGTCGAAAGACAATTCGTCCAAGGAGGGCCGCCCGTTCTCCGGCGTACGCATCCTGGACTTCACCCAGGTGCTCGCCGGCCCATACGCCAGCTACCAACTGGCCCTTCTCGGCGCCGGCGTCATCAAAATCGAACGCCGAGGCGGCGAGGACATGCGCCGCACGCCGCTGTCCCGTGAGTGGGCCGGCCGCAACATGGCACCGTCGTTCATCGCGGTGAACGGCAACAAGAAAAGCCTGACGCTAGACCTGCAAAAGCCGGCCGCCCGAGACATCGTCCTGAAGCTGGCCGCCAAAGCCGACGTGGTAATGGAAAACTTCCGAGGCGGCGTCATGGATCGTCTCGGCCTCGGTTACGAAGCCCTGTCCGCGATCAACCCGCGATTGATCTACTGCGCCATCTCCGGCTTCGGCCAAACCGGCCCGGCCAGTAACGAGGCCGGCTACGACGGCAAGATCCAGGCAATGTCCGGCATCATGGCCATCACCGGCCACGAAGAAATGGGCCCAACCCGAGCAGGATTCGCGGTGTGCGATGTGCTGTCCGGCGCGACGGGCGCGTTCGCGATCTCCTCGGCGCTTTTCCAGCGGACCCACACCGGTCGCGGTCAGTTTCTGGACGTTTCGATGCTGGAGGCGAGCCTCGCGTTCCTGACCACACAGGTCGCCGATTTCACAGTCGCCGGCCACCGCCAGCTTCAGGCCGGCAACCAGGCGATCAGCCGCAAGGTCACAGCCAACCTGTTCCGCGCCAGGGGAAGTTTCCTGCTGCTGGCCGTCAACGACGAGAAGCAATATCGCGCGTTGATGACCGCGCTCGGGCGCACCGGCGTGTTCGACGATCCCCGCTTCGGCGACTGGTTCCTGCGCAAGGAAAACGAAGAAGCCCTGCGAGCCATCATCGAATCCGCCCTCGCGGCCGACGATGCGAAAAGCTGGGAGCGCCGCCTGAACGACGCCGGCGCCCCCTGCGCCAGCATCTGGAAAATCGAGGACATCATCGACCACCCGCAGGTCGCGGCCCGCAACGTCATGCAGACCGTGGACAGTCCATATGGTCCGATCCGCCTGATGGGCTCCGGCTTTCAAATGGCCCACGGCGGCGGGAAACTGGACACGATCGCGCCCCTGGCCGGCGCTGACACCGACGCCGTACTGGCCGAGATCGGCTACGACCCGGCCGCCATCGCCGCCTTGCGGGCGGAGGCGGTCATCTAATGTCATCCGGCGAGTTCAGCTCCCCCGCGTGCTTCCTGCATGAGGTGGACGCTGGCCTCAACGACGCACCCGCCCCATCAAACGACTGGGCCGATGTTCGCCTGTGGCGCAAGGCCAAACGGCAAGTCCTGATCGAGCGCCGGCTGGCACTTTCACCCTCTGATCGCGCAGCCGCACAAACGCGGATCACCGAGCGGCTAAAGGCCATACTGGCCGAGACGCCAGCCCGGTTGCTCGGTTTTTACTGGCCGTTCAAGGGCGAATACGATCCGCGCGCCCTCGTGCGGTTATTGCATAAAGAAGGCATGTCGCTGGCTCTTCCAGTGGTTGCCGGGCCAGCCCAGCCGATGATTTTCCGGCCCTGGAGGCCGCGCATCCGAATGGCGCTGGGTGTCTGGAACATTCCCTTCCCGGCCGAGGGCGAAGCAGTGCAGCCCGACACCCTGCTGGTGCCGCTGGTCGGCTTCGACACGGCGGGTTATCGGCTGGGCTACGGCGGCGGCTTCTATGACCGGACACTCGCCATGATGCCGGCGCGTCCGCACACCATCGGCATCGGGTTCACCGCATCCCGGCTGCGCACCATCTATCCGCAGCCGCATGACATTCCGATGGACCGGATTGTTACAAATGCGGATGAGTAATACCAGCACGCGTTCACACGTCCTCCCTCAATCCGTCATCAGCCGTTCTCATTTTGGTGTGGCGGCCGCGATCCCGTTACAATGAGTTCACCTCAGTAAAACGTGCCGGCGCAACGACCGGCACCAATCCGGCCGCCTCACCAGGATATTTGCCCAGCACCGCATCCGCAACAAAACGGCCGGCGGCGGGGGCGGTTTGGATGCCATAGCCACCCTGCCCGACGCACCAGAAGAAGCCCTCCACGCGCGAATCCCAGCCGAACGCAAGGCTGCCGTCCGGGGTGAAGGTCCGTAACCCGGCCCAGCTATGCTCCACCCGGCGGACCGGGATATCCAACGCCTGCTGCATACGATCGATGCCGGCGGCGACATCGAATTCCTCTGGTTGCACATCGTGCGGGTGGGTCGGAGTGGCGTCGGCCGGCGAAACCATCAGGCGGGTGCGGGCTTCGGGGCGGGCGTACCATTCTTCCCCCACATCGATGATCATCGGCCAGTCCGACACATCGTAGGGTGACGGATCGACAATCGCGGCCGTACGGCGGCACGGTTGCAAACCCAGCGGACGGGCGCCGGCCAGGACTGCCACTTCATCGCCCCAGGCACCGGCCGCGTTGACCAGGATAGCGGCGCGAACCACTTTGCCGGTCGTGGTGTCGATATGCCAGATATCCGCGCGCCGTTCGATCCGTTGCGCCCGGTTTCGCAATGCCAGGACGCCCCCATTGGTTCGGAGCATGCGAAGGAAGCCCTGATGGATCGCTGACACGTCCATGTCGAACGCGTCGTCCTCCAACGCAGCGCCCGCGAGGTATCCGGGCCGCAGTGCGGGTATCAGGGCGTGAGCCTCGGCGATCGGCAAGCGGCGAATGCCGGTGCCGGTCACGAGTGCGGTGTCCAGTTCCGCCAGTTGGGATTTTCGCGCCAACAGCACAACCGGGCGCCGGCGGATCAAGGGAACATCGGAGAACCCGGCCGGCGGATGTTCGTAGAACCCTCGCGACAACCGGGTAAGCTCGCGCACGTCCGGCGGCCCATAGTTCTGTATCCAGATCGCGGCGGAGCGGCCGGTCGTGTGAAAACCGGCGACATCTTCGGCTTCAATCAGGATCACCCGTTTATCGGCGGCAAGGCACGCCGCAGCCGTCGCCCCGGCCATGCCGGCACCGATGACCGCGATGTCGAACGTCTCGGTCATGCCGAACCGTTCGGTTCCATGACATCCATCGTTCCATGATCGGATTCTGTCCGCGACGCCTTCCGTCTGGCGATCAGCGGTTCCAGTTCTGCCATGATCGCGGGCGAGATGGTCTCGGAATTAAGCAACCCCGAAGCGACCGCGTTTGCGACCAGGAACTCCGGATCGGGCGTATCGTAGCGGAGATAGATTTCCCGTGCCAGCCCCTGATGGAAATCGTGGATCAGGGCTTTCAGATCGAAACTGTCGATGGCGCCGGCTTCCCAACGCTTGAAGTCGCCGGCGAGGGGTTGCAGTGCGGCGCGCAGCTCCGCTTCCTCAGCCTTCATCGCGAGTTGACGCATTTCGCGCCGCAGCCGTTTAGGTGTCTGCATCGATATGCCTCCGGCCTGACAACCGCCATTATAGCACGAAGATGCCCTGACGCGCGAGCCGGTCCTGTGCTGCTCAGCAGTTCTCATTTTGGTAAAGCGGCGACTGTGTCCCACGTCGTCATGGTGCGCGAAGGTGTGCCATCCACGTCTTTATCTGTTCCAGGCCGCCAAAAAACATGGATGACGCGCCTTCGCGCACCATAACGAGGAACATAATTGCAGCAACGATTACCAGAATGAGAACTGCCGTCTCGCGCGCAACGCTGTTGGCGGGAAATGGCGAGCGATCCATGCCATAAAATGGTCGTTCCGCCCTATCCGAACAGCAGATGCATCTGTGCTTCTCCGTGGTCCTCTGTGTACCTCGTTCTGTCTCCGTGGTAAAAATCCGCCTGCCTGCCTGCCTGCCTGCCTGCCTGCCTGCCGCTGATCGTAACCCCCCGGACGAGCCAGTCCATAACGAAATGCAACGAAAACAACCTGAAGCAATAATATTTAGGCTATGCTTTATATACATGTGGCGATCGTGAATCGAATCCGCATTCCCTGAAATCGGCCAGAGAATGTCTGCGTTTAGCAGCCACCTCGACGACAGCATCCCGCAGGCTATCGTCCTCAGCGTTCGCCTGCCCCGTCGGGCCGCTTGCACTACTGACGGGAGTGTATTTCGAAGACCGCCCTGGCGGAACGGATTTTCGAACATTTCAGCCAGGTCGAGACCAAAAAAAACCGAGTGGCGGCGAGCAAGCCGGGCATCAGGATGAAGGCCGCCCGCTTTGCAGCATTACGAGCAATAATAAAATAATTCGAAAAGAAACAATTAGAAATAACTTTATTTGTTTTTCCCATACCAGAACACAAAATCTTGTTTCGCATTTAGAAATCATCGGACGGAAAGATACCCCCTCGGACCATTGCAAGAAAGGGGATACTATGCAAATTCAATTCAACTATGAACCAAGCACCGGGTCCGCGCCGGCTGGATTTCGCGCCGCGTTGAGTTATGTTGCCGGGGTGCTGGATGCGTTGATCGCCAACCCAATTACGGTCAACATTAACGTCGGGTGGGATGAAATCGGCGGTGTGCCCCTGGGGTCTGGCAATGTGGCGGAAGGCTCCCCTTTGGGCGGCATCTTTATGTCCTACGCCAATCTTGTCGCGACCCTGACGGCCAACGCAAGCAACCCGGAGGCTAGGCAGGCACTGGCATTCCTGCCGGCAACCGCGCCCCCACAGATCGGCAGCTATTACATTGCCCCGGCACAGGAGAAAGCCTTGGGTCTGCTGTCGCCCGCCGCAACGCCACCCGACGGGCAGATTAGTTTCAGTTCGGCTTATAGTTACAGCTTCGACCCCAATAACCAAAGTGCGCCCGGCCTGTTCGGATTCATCGGTCTCGCAGAACATGAAATCGCCCACGCGCTCGGTCGTATCTATTCCGACGGTCCACTGGAACTGGTCGATTACACGGCGCCGGGCGTGCTGGCGGCGCCGAATACCGGAGGCTATTTTTCACTCGACGGCGGCAAAACGAACCTGGGACAATTCGCCCCCGTAGGCGACACCGCCGACTGGGCCCCGACGTCCAATGGCGACGCGTTCGGATACCTGACTCATCCCGGAATGAATGGCGTTATGACACCGGTCGATAAGACGTTGCTGGGTGTGCTGGGGTTCAATGTGAACACGGCGGCTCCATCGGCCGGCCCGGCGGTCGTGGCAATCCCGCCGCCCCGGTCCAACAGGACGCGGCATGAGACGGCCCATTCCGGCCCGTCGGCTGAGGTGACACAGGAAACAATTCAAGCCAGGGAGAACGACTCCGCGCCTGTTCGGAGCGCGTTCATCCACAACCCCGACGATGTCACCGCGGCCGGCGGTTCGGAAAAGGACACATGCCATGCGAACGGCCACAAGGCGGCAACGGCGAAATGGTCCAGCCTCGCGCACGCACATGCGGACGATGCAGCCGCGATTTGGGGCGTAACGCCGGCTGACTTCGCGATGGACCGGATCAATACCCGAGGCGCGCACGGGACCATGGACCTGACAGGGAATTTCGCTGTCCGGGGGCATCCGGAGGCCAAGGCGGCCCTGCCAGGCTATCTCACCGCCGACCGGTCAAATGGCCCGCTGTCCTCAGGTTTCGGCACCTCTTTGATCGAGATGGGTTTTCGGGAAGATGTTCACAGAGACATTAAAGAGGGATAAGCGCGCCGGGCGGGGTCATTGGAGCAGCCGATATGCCCCCGCCGCAGCGGAATGCGAGCGGGCCAGGATCAAGCAAACGATCGGGTTGGGGATGGCGTAAGGGCGTCAGGTAGCGCTATTCCACAACAGTGATCTCATTATGCTGTGCCGCCGGTAGGAAAATCACCATGTTGGTCGAACAACTGACACTTTCGAACCTTCTTAGCTTCGGGGCCAACCTGGAGCCGATTGCGCTTGGGCCGCTCAATTTAGTTATTGGCCCGAATGGATCGGGAAAATCCAATTTGTTGGAAGCAATCGATCTGCTCAAGCACGCTCCGGGATCGCTGTCCACGCCGGTGCGCGAAGGCGGCGGTATCCGCGATTGGCTTTGGAAAGGGGCAGAGCAAATGCCCACGGCGACCATCAATGCGGTCATTTCGAATCCAAAGGGACCAACAAGCCTTAGATATGTCCTTTCTTTTACCGAAGTGGCACAGCGCTTTGAAATCGTGGATGAGCGAATCGAGAATGACAAGCCGGATAATGGTCAGATCGGGCCGTATTTTTATTATCGTTTTGAGCGTGGACGCCCGGTTTTAAACATCGCTGGAAAAAAACGCATCCTCAAGCGCGAAGCGATCGATGTGGAGCGCTCAATCCTGGCACAACGCCGCGATCCTGACCAATACCCCGAAATCACGTATCTTGCGGAAATTTTACCGAATATCCGTTTGTACCGGGAATGGACATTCGGGCGCTATACCGCGCCGCGTATGCCGCAAAAAGTCGATCTGCCGAACAAATGGCTAGAGTCGGATGGCAGCAATCTCGGCCTTGTACTCAACCGGCTGCGCCGGGACCCGGCATCGAAAGCGCGCCTCCTCGACGCACTTCGCAAATTATACAACGGGATCGACGACTTCGATGTGCAGATCGAAGGCGGCACCGTTCAGGTGTTCTTCCACGAAGGCAAAATGACCATTCCGGCTACACGCCTTTCAGACGGCACCTTGCGCTATCTGTGCTTACTCGCCGTTCTGTGCGACCCCAACCCGCCGCCCTTGGTGTGCATTGAGGAACCTGAGTTGGGCATGCACCCCGACATTTTGCCAACCCTCGCGGAATTGCTGCGAGACGCCTCCACCCGTTGCCAGATCATCGTAACGACGCATTCGGATGTTCTGGTGGATGCCATGACCGATACGCCGGAAGTGGTGCTGATCTGCGAGAAACATGAAGGTGCGACGACGCTGCACCGATTATCGCAAAGTGACGTGGAGGTCTGGCTGGACCGCTATCGCCTTGGTGAACTTTGGACACGGGGTGAGATCGGCGGAACACGATGGTAGGGATGCGCCTTTATGTGGAGGGCGGCGGTGATTCGAAATTCCTTCGAACGGCCTGCCGCGAAGGATTTGCAACGTTTTTAAGACGCGCTGGCCTTGAAGGCCATATGCCTCGGATTGTCGCATGCGGCGGCCGCAGACAGGCGTACGAGGATTTTTGTACTGCTTTAAAGCAAGGCACCCAGGCAGCCATGCTACTTGTCGATAGTGAAGATGCGATTGTCGGCCGTTCGCCTTGGCGGCATCTTCTGAATCGGACCGGCGATCATTGGGAGTCTCCGCCAAACGCCTCGGATGACGATTGCCACTTGATGGTGCAGTGCATGGAAAGCTGGTTTCTGACCGACCACGCTACGCTTGCGACGTTTTTCGGCCAGGGCTTTAACCCGGCGAAGCTTCCCCACCCAAGCAGGGATATCGAATCCATATCGAAGAACTCTGTCTATCAGGCTCTGGCAGAGTCTTCCGGTGCCTGCAAGACCAAGGCGCCTTATGGGAAGGGCGAGCATTCCTTCAAATTATTGGCCAGGATCGATCCCCGTCAAGTCATAGCCGGTTCGCCCCGGGCCGCTCACTTCGTAACAACCCTCAAGACCAGGATGCGTGGCTGATCAGGCCGGCAGACAGTTCGATGAATCGTCTGCCGGCACGATCTAGCCTCTACCCGCCATAAACCGCGTTCGGCAGCCACATCGCGATCCCCGGCACCACCGACAGAATCACCACCCCGACCGCCATCAGAATAACGAACGGCAGCGTTCCCCAAATAATCGGCCCCAGCCCAATATCCGGCGCTATCCGGTTGATGACAAAGATGTTCAACCCCACCGGAGGGTGAATCAGCCCCATCTCCATCACCACACACATGACGATCCCGAACCACACCAGGTCGAACCCTGCTGCCTTCAACGGGGGCAGAATAATCGGCGCCGTCATCAGAATGATCGACACCGGCGGCAGGAAGAATCCCAGCACCACCACCATCAGCAAAATCGCTGTCAGCAGCAGCCACTTCGACAGATGCATTCCCACGATCCAGGCCGCTGCGCCTTGACTGATGTGCAGGTAGCTCATGACCTGGGAATACAGCAGGCTCATGCCGATGATCATCAGCAGCATGCCGGCCTCGCCCAGTGTGCCGGTGAAGATCGGCACCAGATCGGACAGCTTGAACGCCTGATACACCACCGCGATCAGCACCAATGCCATCACCGCGCCTAGGCCGGCTGTCTCAGACGGCGTCGCGATACCGCCGTACAACGCGCCCATCACGCCGATCAGCAGGACCATGAACGGCAGCACCCTCGGCACTGCTGCGAAACGATCCCGCATCGTGTAGGTATCTTTCACCAGGATCGCGTGCGGTTCGCCTTTCGCCTCCGCCGCGCGATACTCCACCCGCCAGTGCAGCACCGCATAAATCGCGAACAACCCCATCAGCAACACGCCCGGGCCAAGCCCCGCCAGGAACAGCCGCCCGAGCGATTGCTCCGCCGCGACGGCGTACAGAATCAGCACGATCGACGGCGGCAGCAGGATGCCCAGTGTTCCGCCCGCCGCGATCAATCCCGCCGCGAATCCGGGCGAGTAACCGCGCCGCCGCATTTCCGGAATCCCCGAACTGCCGATGGCCGAACACGTTGCGGGGGACGACCCGGCCATCGCCGCGAACAACCCGCAGGCAATGGTGACCGCCAGCCCGAGGCCGCCCGGCACCCGGTGCATCCAGGTGTGCAGCGCGTCGTAAAGGTCCTTGCCGGCCCGCGACTTTCCGATCGCGGCACCCTTCAGGATAAACAGCGGGATCGTCAGCAGTGTGATACTGGCGAGTTCCTCGTACACCGCTTGCGCGACGGTATTCAGCATCGCCGCCGGCATGAACAGCATCATGAAGATCGTGGCCACCGCCCCCAGCGCGAAAGCGATCGGAATGCCGGAGAACAAAAAGACCAGCGTGGCCGCACCGTACGAAAGACCGATTTGCAGAGTGCTCATGTGCGGCGCCCTAGTTGGAGTGTCTGCACCAGCAGTTGCAATGTCAGCAGTCCCATCCCGAACGCCATGCACGCGTAGGGGATCCAAAGCGGCGGCCCCCAGGATGATGGCGTGGTTTGGCCTTCCTCCCATGCCTCGAACAGTAATTCCCAGCACTTCCAGGCAAAAAACCCACAGAACAGCAGCGCAATCAGATCGGCCAGGAAGCAACGAACCCGGTTGATGCCGGGCGGCAGGACGTGTGCCAAAGCCTCGATCCCAACATGACCACGCCTTGCCTGTGTCCAGGCGGCAGAGGCGAACGTGGCGCCGATCAACAGGAACGTGGACAATTCGTCCTGCCAGTCGCCGGCCGAACCAAGGAAGTAACGGCCGACAACCTCCCACGTCAGGACTATAGCGGCGAGCAGGATGGCGACAGCGCTGCCAACCGCCATAACCAGATTGACGCCATCCAGGGCCTTTTGCACCGAACCGAGAATGCCCGTTGGAACGGTTGCCGAAACGGCAAAGGTTTCCGGTTGCGAAGCGGCGGTCACGCCGTTGGCCTGATGGCGCGCGGATTGGCAGGCGGCATGGACGTCATCTCCCGGACCTCGAATGGTCGGTTTTTTCTGCTTCGAACCGGCGCTTCTAATGTGTTGATCGCCCGGCGCAAACAGATTCTTGACGTTGCCCGCTTGCCTGTACGCCACGAACCGGCGACGATGAGGCAGCAAGACCAATAAGGGGGCACGATGATCGATCTGGTGATCCGCGGCGACACGGTGGTAACGCCTCAGGGCGTTGGTGCGCATGACATTTTAATCTCCGGCGGGACGATCGCGGCCATCGCGGCACCGGGCGGTATCGCGATCCCCGAGGGCACGCGGGTCATTGATGCGCGCGGCAAGATCGTCATCCCCGGCGGCATCGACCCCCACGTTCACTGCAAATGGCACCTTCCCGGTCCCGACGGTTCGGCCACCCTGACCGCGCCGCCCGACATCGTCAGCAAGGCCGCGGTGCATGGCGGCACCACGACGATGATCGACTTCACCCGAGCACAGCAGGGCAAGGATGTGCGGGATGCCATCGAAAAGCGGGAGGAAGACTGGAAGGGCCACACCGCCTGCGACTACGCGCAGCACCTGATGGTGGAGGGCGCCTTACCGATCGACCTGCCCGGGCAGATCGGCGAGGCGATCCAGGCCGGCTTTGCAACCGTGAAGATATTCACCACCGACATCACCCCCAGCCGCAAGGGCCGGATGGTCGATTTCGGCGACATCTGGGAAATCTTCCAGATTCTGGCCGCGAACAAAGGCCTCGGCGTGATCCACTCCGAGGACAACGACATAGTCATGCACATGTATGGCAAGTTGATCCGCGAGGGACGCACCGGATTCGAGAACATGGCCGAGGTCCACAACACGCTGTCCGAAGACGTATCGTTCCGCCGGGTCATCCGTCTGGCCGAGAAAGTTCCCGGCACAGCACTATACATGATGCACGTCTCCGCCGCCACCGGCGTCTCCGCCATCCACGAGGCCAGACGGCGCGGCACCCCGATCTACGGCGAATCCTTGCACCAATACATGCTGTACAACAGCGAGGACTACAAAAAGCCGAACGGCCAAATCTACCACACCTACCCATCCCTCAAAGGCCCCGAAGACCACGCGGCCCTGTGGCAAGGCACACTGGACGGATCGATCAATTGCGTCGCCACCGATGAAATCTGCTGCACCCTGGCCCAAAAACTCCAAGGCGTCCGCATCGACGACACCACCGGCGGCAATGCGGGGGTGGAGCCTCGCATCGCCCTGATGTACACTGAAATGGTCAGCAAACGCGGCTATTCGTTACAACGCTATGTGGATCTCGTTTCCACCAACGCCGCCAAGATCATGGGCCTTTACCCCCGCAAAGGCGCCCTCGCCCCCGGCTCGGATGCCGACATCTGCGTGCTGGACCCGGCCGACCAGCGCGTCATTCGCGCCGAGGACCTGCACGAAGCCGACTACACCCCCTGGGAAGGCCGGAAAATGGCCGCATGGCCGTGCCTGACCGTGCTGCGAGGCAAAATCGTCGTCGAAAACGGCACCTTCAAAGGCAGCCTGGACGACGGCAAATGGCAACACCGCAAAATCGCGGATGAAATGTTCACCGCTCCCCGCCTGTAGGTTGGGATTTATGACGGATGCACAGTTCAGGTCTCTGCTGCTGGATTGCCTGAAGCTGTGGGAGGTCAAGGGCAAGGTCACGGTGCGCGACACCGGCCTTGCCATTGAAACGCCAAACGGCCTCTTCACGGTTGCCCGCGCCGATCCCGATCTGCGACCGCTGCGCTGGTTCTACCAAACGCCGGAGCGTGCGGCGGCGCAACGCCCGCCCCGCGCCGCCCCATCCATCGTGGCGCTGTTGTCAGCACTGCGGAACGCGATGGAGGGTGCCGGTGGGAACCGATTGCGGATTGCCGGGACGTAATACCGGTCCAGGTTGACATTGACCTACCGGCATCCTTGACACAAGCGCCCGGAATGTCACCCTTCCGCCAACAATAAGGAGGGAACACGATGCGCTTCGGCCTGATGATCCGCGGCCAGTATCCGCAGGGCGACGATATGCGGGTTCGCCTGCAAGAAGATCTCGACGCCGCCAAACGGGCCGAGGAACTGGGCTACGACCTGATCGGCAAGGGTTCCCACTACAGTTCCCACCCATTCCAGTACATCCAGCAGATCCCCTATCTCTGCCAGGTCGCCATGGTCGCACCGAAACTGCGCCTGCTGCCCGGCGTCGTGCTGCTGCCGCTGCACAGCCCCCTGCATGTCGCGGAGGAACTGGGTTCGCTCGACATCATGTGCAACGGCAAGCTGATCTTCGGCGCCGGCATCGGCTACCGGGAGGTCGAGTTCAACGCGTTCGGCACGACCCAAAAGCAATCCGGCCCGCGATTCGAGGAATGCCTGACCGCCGTAAAACGCCTGTGGACCGAAGATTTCGTCAACATGGACGCCAGCTACTTCAAGCTGGACAATGCCAACTGCACGACCATGCCGGTGCAGAAGCCGATGCCTCCCGTTTGGATCGGCGCCAACGCCAATGTCGGTATCCGCCGCGCCGCCCGCATGGCCGACACATGGTTCATCAACCCGCACAACAAGATCGACACCATCGCCCAACAGATGGAGGTCTATAAGCGCGCCCTCGACGATTGCGGCAAGCCGTTCCCCGATGAACTGCCGATGATGCGAGAGGTATTCGTCGCCCGCAACCGCGCCGAGGCCATTCGCCTCGCGAAACCGTCACTGGAAGCCAAATACAAAATCTACAAGGACTGGGGTCAGGACAAAGTCATGCCCGCCGGCGACGCATTCAGCGGCGACTTCGAAGACCTGATGAACGACCGCTTCCTGTTCGGATCGCCGAACGAGGTCATAGAACAAATCCTGGTCCTGAAACGCCGTTTTGGCGTCAATACAATGCTGTTCGGCATTCACTGGGTCGGCATGCCGGCCAGCCTCGCGATGGAACAGATGCAGTTGATATCCGAAGAAGTCTTCCCCGCCGTCCGCTCCGCCTGACAAGGAACCACGCACAATGAAAATCGGCGCCGTTATGTTTTTCACCACGGACTCCATGCAGCCGGCCGCGCTGGGCCGCGCATTGGAGGAACGGGGGTTTGAGTCGTTATGGGTGCCGGAGCATACGCATGTGCCGTCATCCCGCCTGTCCGAGTATCCCGGCGGCGGCCCCCTGCCCCGGCCGTACTACGACATTTACGATCCGTTCATCGCCCTGAACACCGCCGCCGCTGCCACCACGACGCTGAAGATCGGCACCGGCATTTGTCTGGTGGGGCAGCGCGATCCGATCGTCACGGCGAAGCTGGTATCGTCGATCGACCAAATCTCCCAAGGCCGCTTCCTGTTCGGCGTAGGCAACGGCTGGAACCGCGACGAGATCGAAAACCACGGCACCGCCTTCGGCACCCGGCACAAGCTCGCGCGCGAACGGATCGAGGCGATGCAGACGATCTGGACCAAGGACGAACCGTCCTACGAAGGCGAATTCGTCAAATTCGGTCCCATGAGCCAATGGCCGAAGCCCTTCCAGAAACCCTATCCGCCCATCATCGTCGGCGGCGCATTCCCCTATGCCGCGAAACGTGCGATCCGTTACGGTGACGGCTGGATTCCCCGCGCTGACCGGCTTGAACATGACGGCGTCGGCGTGGTGATAAAGAAATTCCGCGAAATGGCGATCGAGGCCGGCCGCGACCCGGCGTCCCTTCCCATCAGCATCTTCCGCGTGCCGGACGACCTGACCAAACTCGGCTTCTGTCAGGAAGTCGGCATCGATCGCGTCGTGTTCAGCCTGCCGGCAGAAAAAGAAGACAAAATTCTGCCCATCCTCGACCGCTGGGTGCAGGTGAAACGCGACCTGGGGCTGTAAAAATTGCCTCCCGTCATGATGTCATGATGGGAGGATGCATCCCGGCTTGCCGCCTCATCGACATCCCGCACGCTTGGTTACCAGTGCGTCCAGGCTAATCGACAGCCCATTCGGCATAGTATCGACCGGCCCAATGTTCCGGCCCCTTCTCGTCATGGCAGGCGAAGGCCTGCCATCCACGTCTTTGTCCAAACCAGCATCGCGATTCGTGGATGGCGGGCCTTC
>JANXLQ010000431.1 GCA_025355085.1 Rhodopila sp. | reverse complement strand
CCGGACTGAAACTGGGTCAGGTAGCGCAACCGCTGCGCGCGGCGTTGACCGGCAGCACCGTCAGTCCGGGGATCGATGCGACACTGGCAGCACTGGGACGCGAAGAATCCCTGGCGAGGATTACCGCGGCTTCGGTCTGATAATTTTCTGGTTTAGCTGTCACGATTGGGTGTGCGCTTCCGGTTACCGCTGCCGATTTCGGCAACCGATGCAAGCCGGCGTCGATTCCAACTCTTGCGTTGATTGTCCTGGCCCGGCGTGGCTGCACCGTGTCCGGGCCAGGACGGCGAACAGAGAAATTGCCTTCTCCGCTCGCTTATCCTGAACCAATGGACCCACGCCCGGTCATGACGGCGAAGAAGCGGTCCAGCCGTCAGCAAGACGGCGGGACCCTCTCCCTCAGATTTCTTTACGGCCCATCATGGCCGTCATTGTCTCCGCCTGACGGATCGCCAGAGCCACGATCGTCAAAGTGGGATTGCACGCGGCACCCGAGGTGAATTGGCTGCCGTCCGAAACGAACAGGTTCTTTACGTCGTGCGTCTGGCCGAACTTGTTGACCACGCCGTCCCTGGCCTTCGCGCTCATGCGGTTGGTGCCGAGGTTGTGGGTGCTGGGATAGGGCGGGGTTTGGATCACGCGTGTTGCGCCCACGGCCTCATAGATCGCCGATCCCTGCTTATAGGCGTGTGCCCGCATCTTCACGTCGTTCTCGTGGTCGTCGAAATGCACCGACGCCACCGGCATGCCGTTCTTGTCCTTCGCCTTGGGATCCAGCGTCACGCGATTGGTCTCCCGCGCCATGTCCTCGCCGACGATCCACATGCCGGCCATGTTGGCGTAATCGTCGAGACCGGCGGTGAAGCTGCGTCCCCAGGCACCCGGATCGAGGAATGCCGCCATGAACGGCAACCCCAACGACAATGTCTCCAGCTCATACCCGCCGACGAAGCCGCGTTTGGTGTTCAGTGCGGCTTCATCCCGCACGATCCCGGCCATGGTGGTGCCGCGATACATGTGTACCGGCCGGTCGAACACGCCGTAAACGCTGCCGGTCATGTGCCGCAGGTAGTTCTTCCCGACTTGTCCCGAACTATTGGCCAGTCCGTCGGGGAATTTGGAGGACGCACTGTTCAGCAGCAGGCGGGGGCTTTCCAGGGAGTTGCCGGCGACCGCGACCACGCGGGCCTTCTGGCGCTGGGTCTTACCGCCGGCATCGACATAAACCACAGCAGTGACTTTGCCGGATTTGTCGTGCTCGATATGCGTCGCCATGCTGCCGGGGCGGACTTCAAGGTTGCCGGTCGCCTCCCCCTTGGGGATTTCAGTGTACAGCGTGGACCATTTCGCGCCAGACTTGCAGCCCTGGAAGCAGAACCCGATCTGCTGGCAACTACCGCGTTCGTCGCGCGGCTGGCTGTTGATCGCCATGTTGCCGGTGTGAACGTCCTTATAACCGAGCTTGGTGGCGCCGGCCTGCATGACCTTGAAGTTATTGTTGCCGGGAAGCCGGGGAATGCCGTTGGTGCTGGTCACGCCCATCTTGAACTCGGCCTTGGCATAATACGGCTCCAGGTCCGCCAGGGTAATCGGCCAGTCCAGCAAATTGGCGCCTTGCAGTGCGCCGTAGCTGGTGCGGGTCTTGAACTCGTGCTCCTGGAACCGCAAAGAGGCCCCGGCCCAGTGGGTGGTGGACCCGCCGACCGCCTTGACGATCCAGGCCGGCAGGTTCGGGAAATCCTTGTGGACCCGCCAACTGCCCGATGTGGTGCGCATGTCCGACCACGCGAGTTGCGTGAAACTTGCCCACTCGTCGTTAACGAAATCGGCGATCTCGTAACGGCCGCCGGCCTCCAGGATCACGACTTTGACGCCGCGCTGGGCGAGTTCGTTACCAAGCGTGCCGCCACCGGCGCCGGAACCGACGATGCAGACGACGCTGTCATCGTTCAGGTCGAATTGAGCCATGTTCGTTTCTCCCTATTCAGTCTAGCTGACCCAGTCGATGTCATTGAAGCCGCGATTGATGTAGCCGCCCTTGTCGGCCGAGGCCCCCTCGTAGCCGAACTTCTCCCACAGCGGTTTTTGGTTGTATAACGTAACGACAAGGTCCGACCGCAGCTTGTTGAAGAACGGCGTATCCTGGTTGGCCGTCAGGATGGCGACGCGATCGGTCTCTGACACCACCGACAAATACGGCGTGCCGTGGCGCTTCTTGGCCGCGGCATCCAGGGTCGCGCAGCCTTTGGTCAGCAGGTCGCGCACTTCGGGCTTGCCGCTGTCGTATCCGGACACCGCGGTGATGTAATACGCATCGGCGATCCGATCGTGCGGGTAGATGTCACGGGCAGCGCGGGCCAGCGTCGTCAGGGTGGCGGGTGAGAGATTCTTGGCCGCCTGTGCCCAGGCTGCATTCGGAACGATCGTCATACCGGCGGCGATGCCGGGAACCGCTATCATACTGCCGCGCAGCACGATGCGGCGGGTGACCTTGGGTTGTTTATCCACGACTCTCATGGGTGTTTCCTCCGGTTTTTTTTGTTTAGCGGTAGCGGCCGTGCCGTTCCAGAATTTCGATACGATAGCCATCCGGGTCCGTTACAAAGAAAAACCGGGCCATGAGGGCGCCTTCGCGGTGAAATTCCTTCACCGGTTCGGGATGAAGGCCTTCGGCGGCGAAGCGGGCCTGTTCGGCAGTCGCATCGGGAACCACGAACGCGATGTGGCCATAGCCCTGACCGTGGGCATACGGCTCTTTGCGGTCATGGTTTATTGTCAGTTCCAATTCGAAGTCGTCTTCCGGTGCGCGAAGATAGACCAGGGTGAAAGTGTCGAATGGAAACCGGCCGGCGATCTCCATCCCGAACGCCCGGTGGTAGAAATCGATGCTGCGCGCCTCCTCCAGCACGCGGATCATGGAGTGGATCGGTTTGGTCATACTCAGTGTTGCTCCTTCAACCAGTCGATGATGGTGTGGCGAGTGGCCGAATTGGCCTGGCTATATACCATGACGGTGCCGGGAATCACAGTCTGCGGCTTGGTTAGCCAAGCGTCCAGGTGTTTGGCGTCCCACTCAAAATCAACATTCGCAAATCCGGCGGAATACTTGAAGCCCGGAGCGATGCCCGCCTTGCGCCCGAACACGCCACCCAGCGGCGGGCCTTGGCGGGCGGGTTCGTTGGCTGACAGCGTGTGGCAGGTGCCGCACTGGTTGCGGAACAATGTTCCCGGATCAGGGGGCGCGTTCGCGGCCGGCAGCGGGAATTGGGCATGCGCCGCGTGTGCCGCGACGATGCACAGGACCGCTACACACAAGCGCAAGTAATACGGCATAAACCGCCTCGGTTGTTCAAGCGGTACGTTGCACCGTCCGTCAGGCTTGTAGGTAGTATCCGGTTACGACACCGGTTCGGCACCTGCGATCCGCCGGGCCTCCACCTGTTGGCTGTGAAGGTCCTGGTTGCGGAGATAATGCAGGCAGGTCACCCGCAGAAAAGAGGTGAAATTCTGCACATCGCCGATTTTCTCTTGGATCTCATCGTACAGCACGGTGACGAAACGGGCGACGCTGAGCCGTTCCTTCGCGGCGATTTCCTCCAGAGTGGTCCAGAATGCGGCTTCCAACCGGATGGACGTGCTGAACCCATGTAGGCGCATGGCCCGCGTCTCCGCCTGATAGCTGCTCGAGTCCTGTGAAATGAACAGATTACACATGGGCGCCTCCTGCCTGCCGGCTGATGCCGATCTGTTAATAGGACTACACGTTACGGTGCAGATGCCGCCAGCCCGGTTGGTGGTAGGATCGGGGCAATGTCGCTTTATCGGAGGGCGCGCCTTCGCGCACCATGACGAGGAACATAATTGCCGCCGGCATAATCAGGTATCCTCGCCGACGGCCTTCCGTTTCAGCAGCCGCAACCGATCCTCCCCATTCAATGTCTTAGGATCGAGTTCCATGACCTTCTGCCAGGAAGCATAGGCGCCCTTCCAATCCTCCCGCGCGGCGGCAATGTCGGCCAGGGTACGGAATGCCGCGAAATTCCGAGGTTCTAGTTGCACGGTCTGTTCAAGATCGTGGATCGCCCCATTCACATCGCCTGCGTGGTATCGCGCGAGCGCCCGCTGATGCCACGCTTCGGCGACATCCGGCTGAAGAATGATAGCGTCAGAGAACGAACCCACCGCCTCATCGTCCTGGCCCGCCTGAAGCGACCGCAAACCTCGGCTCATGAGCAGCGTCACGGTCGGGGTTCCGGCGTGCAACCACATCTGTTGGAGTTGGTTTTCGAGTGCTGCAGCAGCCTGCTCGGTCGGCGCGGCCTTTAGCGCGTCGAGAAGGCGATCGGTGGCCGCGCGTTTGCCGGCCGGGGCAGAATCTGGGGCCGGGTTTGTCAAGGTCGCGGGCGGAGTGGAAACCGGCGCCCGGGCTTGGGCGGCGATGCAAACGCCGAGGAGCATCGGCAACACCAAGAGGGCGTTACGGCCTCGCTTACTCGTTATGGTGGGCGAAGGCCCATCATCCACGTCTGTCTCAGTGGCGTTACGACCTAGCTTCCGCGTCATGGTGGGCGAAGGCCCATCATCCACGTCTGTCACAGTGTGGGCGCCGCAACACCTGGATGGCGGACCGCCGCCCACCATGACGGTACCAAAAGCCGGTGCCGACGCCACGGCGCTGGCAGGTGGCAGGGCAGACGCCGTGAAAATCACGGGCGGCCGGGTGGACTCCGTTGCGGCAGCGGGCGCCCGGCCGGATGCCATATCAGCCAGGAACGCCGGGCGGACGCGGGCCGCCGGCCATCCAGTCCAGCAGTTCGATCGTATGCACGACCGGCAGCGCGTCACCGGACAACTGGGTGATGCAGCCGATGTTGCCGGCGGCAATCAGATCCGGTTTGGTTGCCTTCAGGTTCCCCAGTTTCCGGTCCCGCAACTGGCCGGCAATCTCGGGCTGCAACAGGTTATAAGTACCCGCCGAACCGCAGCAGATATGCGGCTCTCTCGGTTCCACAACCCGGAAACCGGCGCGCGACAACAGCGTTTTGGGTTCCGCCGTCACCCCCTGGCCATGTTGCAGGCTGCATGCGGAGTGGTAGGCGACAGTCAGGCCAGAAGCCTCCCGCGTCGGCGCATAACCGAACCGAGCCAGGAACTGCGTCACATCGACCGTCATGCCGGCAATTTTTTCGGCCTGCAACCGGATCGGGTCAGGCTCCGACCGGAACATGAAGCCGTAATCCTTCACCGTGGTGCCGCAGCCGGAAGCGTTGATGACGATCGCATCCAGGTCTTTCTCACGCGACCATGCCTCGATATTGGCCCGCGCCAGACCCATCGCCCGGTCGTGCTGGCCGATATGGTGGTTAAGTGCGCCGCAGCAACCGGCATCGCGGGAGACCACGACCTCGACCCCCAACCGGGTCAGCAAACGAATGGTCGCCTCATTGATGCGCGGCATCAGCACCTGTTGGGCGCAGCCGGTCATCAGCGCGACGCGGGCTTTGCGCAGTCCCTCGGCCGGATAGACGCGCGGCGTTTCGATGGGGCTTCGTGGCGGCACCGCAGCCGGCGCCAGCGACAGCATCGCCCGCAGGCGTTGTGCCAGCATCGACTTGCCAGGGATCAACCGGCCCAGCGGACGGGCGAGGCGGGCGCCCGTCAGCGCCAGACGAAACAGCCCCGGGCGAGGCAACAGGAACCCAAGCACCGACCGCAGTGTCCGCTCGGTGAACGGACGGCGGTAGGTTTGCTCGATATAGGTGCGCGCATGATCGACCAGGTGCATGTAGTTCACGCCGGACGGGCATGTGGTCATGCAGGACAGGCAGGACAGGCAGCGATCGATATGGCGGACCACTTCCTCCGTAGCGGGGCGGCCGGTTTCAAGCATGTCCTTGATCAGGTAGATGCGCCCGCGCGGGCTATCGAGTTCGTCGCCCAGCAGCAGGAATGTCGGGCAGGTCGCCGTGCAGAAGCCGCAATGGACACAGGTGCGCAGTATCCCGTTAGAGGAAGCGGTATCCGGATCGCGAAGCTGTTCGGTGGTGAAATTTGTTTGCATGAGCCTATTACACGAACGGTAGCTTGGCCGGCATCCGGCGGAATTGGTAGATCATCAGGCCCAGGCCGCCAACGGCGGTCAGGAAGAAGGCTAACGATCGCCAAGGGGTCTCGTAGCCATACATCACGTTGAGCCACAGCATCGTCAGCGAGAACGCCATCATGAAAAACTGGAGGTTCTTGACGGGATTGATCCGCTTCAACTGCACATGCTGGAAGGCAGACACGTAGCAGGTAACCAGAAACAGTATGTTGGCGATCCAACCCGGGATCATAAACATCGTCACAGCCCCGCGTAAAGGCGGCCGGGGTTGAGAATACCGCTGGGGTCCATCGCCGCTTTCACCTCCCGCGTGATGCGTGCCAACGCAGCGGGTTCATCCGGCACCACCCGGACGATGGACCGCAGTGAGTCGGGGGCCAACATCAGCGTCCAAACGCCGCCCGCCGCCCGTGCCGCCGCCTCGACCGCCGCGTGGGTTGCGGTGTCGGCGGGGCCAGCGAGCCACGCCAGGCCGCCGCCCCAGTCAAGAAACCCTACGACGCCGGCCGGCCGAAGCGCGTTCAGGACGGATGGGCCGGAGGAGGGCCGGGTTGATACCCGCCAAACTGCATCGCCCGGGCCAACAGCCAATGGCCGCGCGTCCCGGACATCTTTCCAAACCGCCAGGGAGGCGTTCGTGTCGAGTGTTACGGCGCCCGCTGCCGCGAACTGATCCTTCAGCCGGCCAATGCGGTAGATGACCGATGGCGCGAATTCCTCGATGCGAATGAGCGTGGCCGATCCGGCGATGCCGCCCAGACCCGGCACGCGGGCGGCCGCTTCGGGTGGCAACCAGGCCGCCCCGGATACGCCGAACGGCGACCCTAGTGCCGCGGACAGAGCCGCTACCCCAGCAGCAGCATCAAGACCTTGCAGGATCAGCGTGCCAGTTGCTTCCGGGGCGGGTAAGACCTTCAGGGTGATCTCAGTGATGATCCCCAGTGTGCCGTGACTGCCGGTGAAAAGTTTGCACAAATCCAGGCCGGTCACGTTTTTCAGCACGCGCCCGCCCGACCGAATAATTTCGGCGCGTCCCGTCACGGCACGCACGCCCATGACGTGGTCGCGCATCGCGCCCCAGGCGACCCGACGGGGGCCGGACAGGTTGGTGGCGACAACGCCGCCCAGCGTCTGGGGTTTGCCGGTCGCACCCAGTAAGTCCGACAGGTCGGGTGGTTCGGCGATCAGGTGCTGGCCAGCCGCTGCCAGGGCGTTTTCTATGTCCGGTAACGGCGTTCCCGAGGCCGCCGAAATGATCAGTTCCTTGGGCGCATAAAGGTTGACCCCGGACAGGCCGGCGGTGGACAGGGTCCGCGCGGCCTGGACCGGGCGAAGCATTCCGGCCTTGGTGCCGTTGCCTTGGACCAGCAGCGGCTCGCGCGTGCGCACGGCCTCCGCAACAGCAGCGACAATCGAGTCTTCGGTGGTCATGCGGCCTGCGGCAACTCAATGGCCCCGGGTTCGAGAAGCGGAAACACCTTGCTGGGGTTCAGCAGCCAGTCGGGGTCGAAGGCAGATTTAAGCCGACGCTGCTGTTGCAGTTCGTGGGCATGGAACTGCACCGGCATCAGGTCTCTCTTTTCGATGCCGACGCCGTGCTCGCCGGTAAGGCAGCCGCCGACCTCGACGCAGAGTCTCAGGATGTCGGCGCCGAATTCCTCGGCCGCATGGAAGCTGGCTTCGTCGTTGGCATCGAACATGATCAGCGGGTGCAGGTTGCCGTCGCCGGCGTGGAAAATGTTGGCCACTTTCAGGCCGTAACTATCCGACATCTCCTGGATGCGGCGCAGCACCAGCGGGAGTTGGCTGGTCGGGATCGTGCCGTCCATGCACAGATAATCGGGGCTGATGCGGCCGACAGCACCGAACGCGCCTTTGCGGCCTTTCCAGATCGCGGCGGATTCCTCGGGCGACTGGGAGATTTTCAGGCTGATCGGGTCGAATTTCTGGCAGATCGCCGACAACTGTCCGAGCAGGCGGTCCTGTTCCTCGACGCTGCCTTCGACTTCGATGATGAGCATCGCTTCGGCGTCCAGCGGGTATCCGGCATGGGCGAAAGCCTCGCAGGCGTGGATGGCGGGACGGTCCATGAACTCCAGCGCCACCGGGATGATGCCGGAGGAGATGATCGCGTCCACCGCCCCGCCGGCAATTTCGTTGGAACTGAAGGCGGCCAGCATGGCGCGGGCGCCTTCCGGGCTGCGCAAGATGCGGACGGTGATTTCGGTGACGATCGCCAGCATACCCTCGCTGCCCGTGAGCAAACCCAGCCAGTCGTAGCCGGCGGCGTCCAGGTGGGCGCCGCCGATGTCGATGATTTCCCCATTGATGGTGACGATCTTGAGGCCAAGCAGGTTGTTGGCGGTGACGCCGTATTTCAGGCAGTGGGCGCCGCCGGAGTTCATGTTGACGTTGCCGCCGATCATGCAGGCAAGCTGAGACGATGGATCGGGAGCATAGAAGAACCCGTCGGCGGACACGGCATTGGTAATGCCGATGTTGGTAACCCCCGCCTGCACGACGGCGCAGCGGTCGGGGTAGTTGATGTCGAGCACCTGATTCATCCGCATCATGCCGACCACGACCGCGTCTTCCATCGGCAGGGCACCGCCGGACAAGGAGGTGCCGGCGCCGCGCGGGACGACGCGCACACCATTCCGATGGCAGTAGCGCAGAACGGCGGCGACCTGCTCGGTTGTCTCCGGCAGGGCAACGGCGAGGGGAACCTGACGGTAAGCGGACAACCCGTCGGTCTCATACGGTTTCAGCCGCAGGGGTTCGGCGATCAGCCCGGTTTCGGGCAGCAGAGCGCGGAGGCCGGCGACGATGCTGTCGCGACGGGCCATCACGTCGGGCTTCGGGTCCGGTTGACGGATCATGGAGCGCGCCTCTCTCGGAGTGTGAATCTGCACTCTATATAGCTGGTCCTGCGGTTGCCGCACAGGTGCCTCGACACCGCGGGTAAAGCGCTTGGCGGTATCTCGATAGGTTGGGGCTTTCGTGTGCATGCCGAGGGAACCAGGCGAAATGTAGCGGTGTCAGCGTCAGATGTCCCGCTGTCAGCACGCGGGCCGGAAGCACCGTGTCCGGTCCAAACATGTCCTCGACAGGCCGATCCCGCTCAAGCGCTTCCAGATCGAGGCGGCCGGACGCAAATGAACCCGCCACTATGGCCGGCCTCCGTCATGTCACCGCCCCGGCCGGGTGGCTCAGCCCGCCCTCAAGGCCGGCCGATATAATGATCCTTGTAAGTCGCCCTTAGCGCCGTCTTCAACAGCTTGCCCGTCGCGGTGTGCGGCAGTTCGGGAACCACCACCACCTCATCCGGCAGCCACCATTTCGCGACCTTGCCTTCGTACAGCGCCAGGACAGAAGCCGGATCGACGGTCTTCCCCGGCGCCGGCACCACCAGCAGCAGCGGCCGCTCGTCCCACTTCTTATGAGCCGCCGCGATCACCGCCGCCTCCGCCACATCGGGATGGGACACGGCGATGTTCTCCAGCGTGATGGAGCTGATCCACTCGCCGCCCGACTTAATAACATCCTTGGACCGGTCGGTGATCTCCATGAACCCGTCCGCATCGATGGTCGCGACGTCGCCGGTGGCGAACCAACCGTTCACGTCCAGCGCACTGCCGGGTTCATCGCCATAGTACGCACTGGCAACCCATGGCCCTTTCACCATCAGATCGCCGAACGCCACGCCGTCCCAGGGCAGTTCGCGCCCCTCGCCATCGACGATCTTCATGTCGATCCCGGGAGAAACACGCCCCTGCTTCAACATATGACGAGTCGCCTCGGCGCCCGTCAGACCGGCCTGCGCCGCCTTCGGCGTATTGAAGGTACCGAGCGGGCTGAGTTCGCTCATGCCCCAGGCGTGCTCGACGGATACGCCGTACTCGTCGCGGAAGGCATCGATCAGGATCGGCGGCGCGGCGGACCCACCTGTTACGATGCGTTTAACCGTCGTCAGCCGGCTACCGGATGACCGTAAATGCTGCAACAGACCCAGGAAGACCGTCGGAACGCCGGCGGTGAAGGTGACGCGTTCGGTGTTCAGGATTTCGGTCAGCGTGGGGCCGTCCAGGTGCCGCCCGGGCAGGACAAGCGTGGCCCCAGCCAGCGCCGCCGCATAGGGCGCGCCCCAGGCGTTCACATGGAACATCGGCACCACGGGAAGCACGCGGCTGTTCGCACCGATGTTCATCACATCCGGCAGCATGATCGAGTAAGTGTGCAGCCAGGTGGCGCGATGCGTGTACAGCACACCCTTCGGCCGGCCGGTGGTGCCAGAGGTGTAACACAACGCGCTGGCGGTATTTTCGTCGAAATCCGGCCAAACGTAGTCGTCGTCCGCCGCATCCATAAGCGTGTCGTAGCAGGCCAGCGTCATGCCGGGGGCGAGTGTCACCTCCGGCATGTGGCCTGCGTCCGTCAGCATGACGACTGTCTTCACATTTGCGGCGATGTGCGGCGCGATGGCAGTGATCAGTGCGGCGAAACTACTGTCCACGAACAGCACTTTGTCCTGCGCGTGATTGACGATGTAGGCGATGTCGCTGGGATGCAGGCGCGGGTTGATGGTGTGGCAAACCGCCTCCATCCCCGGCGCGGCGTAATACACCTCCAGATGCCGGTAACCGTTCCAGGCCAGCGTCCCGACCCGGTCCCCCGCCCCGATCCCCAGCTTTTGCAACACGCGCACCAGCCGGCGGGACCGCGCTTCGACGTCGCGCCAAGTGTAGCGGTGGGTGGTGTTCTCGTGGGTGCGGGAGATGACCTCGGCCGAGGCGTGATGCCGGGCGGCGTGGGTCAGGATCGACGAAATCATCAGTCCTTTGGTCTGCATTAAACCGAGCATGGCCGTTACCTCCGGTTGTTTGTTCGTTATGGTGGGATGATACGGGAATGGTCGCGTAAAAGAAGAGGGAAAGCATATGCAACAAGTGATGATCGTCACCGGCGGCAGCCAGGGGATCGGGGAGGCTGTGGCCAGGCTGGCGGCGGCGCGGGGCTATGCCGTGGCGCTGACCTATCAATCGAACCAGGGGCTGGCGGATGCGGTAGTGGCGGACATCGTCGCAGCCGGCGGCAAGGCCATCGCGGTGCGGGCGGAAATGGCCGATGAGACCTCGATCCTGAATCTTTACCGGATTGTCGATACCCAGCTTGGCCCGCTAACGGCGCTGGTGAACAATGCCGGGACGCCGGGGCCGATGGGCTTGATCGACACGGTGACGACGCAGACGCTCGACACCGTTCTGGCGGTCAACGTCCGCGCCCCGTTCCTGATGATCCGGGAGTCGGTCGCCCGGATGGCCACCGACCGGGGCGGCGCGGGCGGCGCGATCGTCAACATTTCCTCTCGCGCTGCCGAGTTCGGGGGCGCCGGCGAGTGGATCCACTACGCGGCATCGAAAGGCGCGCTCGACAGCCTGACGATCGGCGCGGCGAAGGAACTGGCGGCGCGCGGCATCCGGGTGAACGCCGTCAGCCCCGGCCTGATCCAGACGGAGCTGCACGCCCGCGCCGGATTGCCGGATCGGCTGACGAAGTTGCTTGGCGGCGTCCCGATGGGCCGTGTCGGCAGCACCGATGAAGTTGCCACGGCAGTGTTATGGCTGCTGTCGCCGGAAGCCTCCTATGTTACGGGCGTCATACTGCCGATATCCGGAGGGCGTTGAAATGGACATGAAAACCGCACTGATCGTTGGCGTCGGCCCCGGCCTGAGTGCCTCCCTGGCTCGGCTCTTCGCACGCCACGGTTTGCAGGTGGCAATGGCATCCCGCGATCCCGACAAACTACAGAGACTGGCCGAGGAAACCGCCGGTGCCACTTTCGCCTGCGAGGCCACCGAACCCGAGGAAGTCGCCGCGTTGTTCGAAGTCGTGATCGCGACGCAGGGCGTGCCGGACATTGTTGTCTATAACGCCAGCGCCCGCGCCCGTGGTCCGGTGACCGACCTGATCCCGGAGGACGTCGCGAGAGCGATTTCCGTCAGCGCATACGGCGGGTTTCTGGTGGCTCAACAGGCGGCGCGGCACATGGTCGCCCGCGGGTCGGGCGCGATTTTGCTGACCGGCGCGTCGGCGAGTGTGAAGGGGTATCCGAACTCCGCCGCCTTCGCGATGGGCAAGTTCGCGTTGCGCGGGCTGGCGCAAAGCATGGCGCGGGAGTTGTCGCCCAAGGGTGTGCATGTCGCGCACTTTATCATCGACGGCGGGATACGAAGTGCCGCGCGGCCGGACCCGAACGGCAATCCGGACAGCATGCTGGACCCGGATGCGATCGCCGAGACCTACTGGCAGGTGGCGAATCAGCCGCGCAGTGCCTGGACGTGGGAGATTGAGTTGCGGCCGTGGGTGGAGACGTTCTGAGGGCGGTAGCGACCGCTCATCGCTGCTTTGCCAATATGCAGCAGTTTTCATTGTGGCAAAGCGGCGATGGTGTTCCCGGTTGTCCTGGTGCGCCTTCGCGCAGCATCCACGTCGTCATGGTGCGCCTTCGCGCAGCATCCACGTCGTCATAGTGCGCCTTCGCGCAGCAGGACGAGGCGCATGACGGACCGCCGCGAACGCCAAAATAAGAACTGCTGATGGCGAAAAATCGTTCATCACTGTCGCCGTCAGTTGTCGTGATCTTCAAGTAAGCCGAGTGACGGAAAAATACATTAGTCATAGATCACAACACCGTAGTCTATTTCAACGCCTATCCCGCTCCCTTTCTAATCGGAAAACAACATTTATCGTTTATCCTTATGATAAACCCTTGGACATAGACCAGAGATCGGTCTAAAAGGCAATCAAGTCCAGCGGGAATCGGCGCTCTCGTGACCGTATAAACCAGAGCATTGTGCCACGAGCCGCCCGCGATCTCCCGCCGAACCAACGGTTCGGGAGGAATGAAATGTCTATCAGAAACCCCGTCGAATGGGGCGTAGATCAGTTTCGCCATACAGTTCACGGAATTGAATCCGTCAACCGAGGCATAATTCCCACTGAGGAGGCATCGCACCTCCCGATCCCCATCGTCCGCAGAATTAAAGTCGCGGACCTAAAGGACGTAATTGCCGATGGGTTCAGAGACTTCGGCGCCGAACGCACCGACGTTATATTCTTGTGCGCCTTTTATCCGGTAATCGGACTCCTGTTCGCAAGTTTCGCGGCAGGACATGCGATGCTGCCGCTGTTATTCCCTCTCGCATCCGGCTTCGCCCTCATCGGACCCTTCGCCGGGGTCGGACTCAATGAAATGAGCAGACGGCGCGAACAAGGCACCAGTGAAGGATGGACAGACGTTTTCCGAATCCTCAGTTCACCATCGATCGGCGCCATCGTTCTGCTCGGTTTTGTACTGACAATCATCTTTCTGTTCTGGCTCGTTACCGCCAATACCATTTACAATCTGACGCTCGGTCCACTGCCGCCAGTCTCCGTCACCGCCTTCGTCAACGATCTGTTCTTCACCGCGCCGGGGCGGACATTGATTGTCATCGGGATGGGCGCCGGGTTTATTTTCGCCGCCGTCGTGCTGGTTATCAGCGTCGTGGCCTTCCCGCTGCTGCTCGACCGAGAGGTGGGCGTAGAAGTGGCGATCCGCACGTCGGTCCGGGCCGCGCTCACCAACCCCGGCCCAATGGCCCTCTGGGGCCTGATCATCGCCGCTGGCCTGGTAATCGGTTCGATCCCCATCTTCCTCGGCCTGGTTATCGTCCTACCCGTCCTAGGGCACGCCTCATGGCACCTGTACCGCAAGATGGTGGTGCCACAATAACAGGGTTCCGGGCAGGCTCGATAATAGCGTGACGGCCTGCGGCGAAAGACCGCCAAGAAAAGGGGTAAAAAATGCCAATAGTCATCGCACTGGTTTTGGTGGTCGTCGGTTCGGTGGCTTTTCATATTTGGAATCCGTGGTGGCTGACACCCATCGCCTCTAACTGGCAACACATCGACACAATGATCGCCATCACGTTTTGGATCACCGGCGCCGTTTTTACCGCGGTCGTGTTGTTCATGGCCTACTGCGTATTCCGCTTCCGCCATATCGAAGGCAGGCAGGCGGCATACGAACCGGAAAACAAGAAGCTGGAATGGTGGCTTGCCTCCGTAACCGCTGTTGGCGTCGCGGCGATGTTGGCCCCCGGCTTGTTCGTGTGGAGTCAATTCGTCACGGTTCCACCCAACGCCACCGAGTTCGAAGCCGTCGGTCAGCAGTGGAACTGGAGTTTTCGCCTCCCCGGAAAAGGCGGCCGGCTGGGTACCTCCGATATCAAGTATATCAGTTCCGACAATCCGTTAGGCCTGAACCCCAACGATCCCAACGGGAAAGACAACGTGGTGATCGTTGGCGATGACCTCCACTTGCCGGTGGGCAAACCGGTCAAGGTGCTGCTGCGCTCGGTCGATGTCGTGCATGATTTTTATGTTCCCGAATTCCGCGCGAAAATGGACCTGGTGCCCGGTATGGTCACGCGATTCTGGTTTACCCCGACCCGCACCGGTTCGTTCGAAATCCTTTGCGCTGGATTCTGCGGGGTCGGACACCCGCAAATGCGAGGGAAAGTCGTGGTCGATACAGAGAACGATTACCAGGCATGGCTAGGAAAACAGCAAACATTCGCCCAGTTATCTACGCCAGCCAAATAAGAAACGCACGATAAGGCTTCCATCGAAGAAGCCGCATTAGAAATGAGTGAGGAGCGTTGAATGAGTGAAGTCACAGCCGACACAGTGGGCTCCGTCGGACCGGCGGAAATCCCCGAAGTCGAACTTTATCACGCACACTCCTGGATCACGAAATACGTATTTTGCCAGGACGCCAAAGTCATTGCGATCCAATACTCGCTGACGGCCATGGCGATTGGATTGGTCGCACTGGTGCTGTCGTGGCTGATGCGGCTGCAACTGGCGTTCCCCGGCGCGTTTTCGCTGATCCAAAGCGACAATTACTACCAGTTCATCACCATGCACGGTATGATCATGGTGATCTATCTGCTGACCGCGCTGTTCCTGGGGGGCTTCGGCAATTACCTCATCCCGCTTATGGTCGGCGCCCGAGACATGGCCTTCCCCTACGTCAACATGTTGAGCTACTGGATCTATCTTCTCGCGGTGCTGATCCTGGTAGCAGGCTTCTTCGCACCCGGCGGACCCACAGGCGCCGGATGGACCCTGTATCCACCGCAGGCGATCCTCGCCGGCACGCCGGGATACGAATGGGGCATCCTTTTGATGATGGCCTCCCTGATCCTGTTCATCATCGGCTTCACCATGGGCGGCCTGAACTACGTGGTAACGGTGTTGCAGTGCCGAACCCGCGGGATGACGCTGATGCGTCTGCCACTGACAATATGGGGCATTTTTACCGCGACGGTCATGGCGCTGCTGGCCTTCCCCGCGTTGTTCGTCGGCTGCATCATGATGACCCTGGACAGGATGCTGGGAACCAGCTTCTTCATGCCCTCCATGGTTCAAATGGGGCAACAAATGCCCTACAGCGGCGGCAGCCCAATCCTGTTCCAGCACCTTTTCTGGTTCTTCGGACACCCCGAGGTCTATATTGTCGCCCTGCCCGCCTTCGGCATCGTCTCCGACCTGATCAGCACCCACGCCCGGAAGAACATCTTCGGTTACCGGATGATGGTGTGGGCAATCGTCGGCATCGGCGCGCTGAGCTTCATAGTCTGGGCACACCACATGTATGTCAGCGGCATGGACCCGTATTTTGGGTTCTTTTTCGCCACGACCACGCTGATCATCGCGGTTCCAACCGCCATCAAAGTCTATAACTGGGTACTGACCCTGTGGCGTGGCGATATCCACCTCAACGTGCCAATGCTGTTCGCGCTGGGGTTTATCGTTACGTTCGTGAACGGGGGTCTGACCGGCCTGTTCCTTGGCAACGTGGTGGTCGATGTCCCGCTGTCGGCCACTTTATTCGTCGTCGCCCATTTCCACATGGTGATGGGTGTCGCGCCGATCATGGTCGTCTTCGGCGGCATCTATCATTGGTATCCAAAGGTTACCGGCCGGATGCTGGATGATACGATGGGCAAGATTCATTTCTGGATCACCTTCGTCGGTGCCTATGCCATCTTCTTCCCCATGCACTACCTGGGCCTCCTGGGCGTGCCGCGCCGCTATTATGAACTTGGCGACACGGCCTTCATTCCGCCATCGGCTGCGACATTGAATGTGTTCATCACCGTAGCGGCATTGATCGTCGGCGCCGCCCAATTGGTCTTTCTGTTCAATCTGTTCTGGAGCCTGTC
>JANXLQ010000424.1 GCA_025355085.1 Rhodopila sp. | reverse complement strand
AACGACACTAAGGTATAAGTGCCAATCACCAGTTCGAACGCATAGAACGCGCCGGTCAGTGGGGCGTTGAACGCACCGGCGATCGCGGCTGCGGCACCGCATCCGACCAGCAGGCGCAGATCGTTACGCCGGACGCGGAATGCGTGCCCCCAGCGGGATGCGATGGCCGAGCCAATCTGGGTGTAACCGGCTTCCAGCCCCACCGACGCGCCGACTCCGTTCGACATGATGGTCTGCAACACAACGATCAGGCTGCCGTTCAACGACATCCTGCCGCCGAACAGGGCATTCGCTTCGATCGGATCGACGGTGCGGCGAGGCCAGAAACGTCCGATGCCCAGCGTGACCAACCCGAGGACAAGCCCGCCGATACAAGGGACAAGGACGGTTCGGAGGGGATCGAGCAATGCCACCGCACTCAGGCGCTGGGTTGGTCCAATCAGAAACAGCGCTTCGTGGATCAGTTGCGTCGTGGCAGTCATCAGCCAGACTACAATGCCGGTGACGCATCCAACGAATGCGGCCAGCACGACCAACCAGATCTCGTCGGCCCGGACCAGTGCCCGCAGCATCTGGGGGGCATGCATGACGGCCGATCCGATCGGACGGCGCGGACGCCGGACCTGGGTTCGTCTTATAGGGGCAACGTCTGGAGCGGCGGACGTGGCTTTACCTGCGAGACGGACGCCCTGCGGGCCCGCGATAGTAGAATCGCCGGGTATTTTCGGCATTCGTCACGTCCAGCCAAAGAAAGATAAAACCAAATAAGATTGTGGAACCGGACCCGGTCCCACGCAACAATTCATCCTCTGATTAGGGCATTGGTGTGGTAAAAATATCGAATCATTGTGCCATTCGGGTGATCACAGTTTTCGATCGGCCTTCGTCGCCGCCAGATCGTCCTCCACGAACGCTTGGATTACCTCAAGCACAGGTTCGTGTGCCGAGAACCCAAGCGTCCTGGCGTGAAGCGCTTCGAATGCCGGCGGCCAGGTGGAAACGATCGCCGCGATGGTTTCGTCGGCCACCCGCTTCACATGCGACGACGCGCCGGGGGAGACTTCATCCAACGCCTGCAGCAGGTGGGCGACAGTCGTGCTGATGCCCGGCGGATCGATACTGCGGTCCAGGCCCATCTTGCTGGTGTCCATCGAAGCCGCGTGCATCAGCCAGTCCACTGCGCGCCGAGGGCTGCACACCCACACCGCGAAATCGTCGGGCACCGGCAGTTCGGTGTCCAATCCCAGCAAGGGTTCCCGCACAATGCCCGAGAAGAAGGAGCTGGCGGCTTTGTTCGGACGGCCCGGACGAACGATGACGGTGGGAAGTCGCAGCGTGACGACATCTAAGAAGCCTCGTCGGGACGCGTCCGCCAGGATCAACTCCGCCGCCGCCTTCTGCGCGCCATAGCTATTGCCGGGGATTTGCCGTGTGTTGTCGGGTAGTATGCTGTTCTGGTTGGTGCTGAAACTTGCAACCGAACTCGTGAACACAACCCTCGGCCGAGTCCCGAGTGCGCGGCAGCGATCGATTACCGCGTCGGTGCCGCGGATGTTGACCCGGCGGCCGAGATCGTAATCCGCCTCGGCCTGCGCGCTGACGACGGCGGCGAGGTGGAAGACAACATCGGTGCCCTCGGGGATGGCGGCGTCCGGCAGGTTGACGACATCGCCGCCGACCGAGGTGACGGGGAATGGCGCCTCGGGCTTCGGCGGTTCCACCATGTCGAACAGTGTCAGCGCGGTGACCTTATGGCCGCCCAGCGTGCCGTCCTTCGCCAGTTTTGCCGCGATTTTACGGCCGAGAAAGCCGCCGCCGCCCAGGATCGAAATTTTCATTCACGTGCCCTCCATCGGAAGCGATCAATTGCACCCCAGCGCTCGCTGGTCCACCGTTGATGCATGAACGCGTTTAGTCTTTTCGTTAATCCACGACACGGGATGCCCGGAGTCATCGTTCTGCCGGCTGGCGGTTTCCGCCGAGCGAAGGCGGCGATCACGGCTTGGCCGGGTTACGCGCCGACTCCGTTGGTTGATTTGCCGCTTATCGCCGAAGATGCCGGAGTGGCAGCAATCCGCATTAAGGATGAAGGGGCGCGCTTTGGACTCGGCAGTTTCAAGGCGCTGGGTGGCGCTTATGCGGTGGCCAATCTGTTGGCAGCGGTGTTGTCACGTCAGGGCGTGGCGCTGTCGGTAACTTCGGTCGATTTGGAGGCCGGCTTGTGCGCCGAACAGACGCAATCGGTCACCGTCACTTGCGCGACGGACGGCAATCACGGCCGCTCCGTCGCGTGGGGTGCTCAGCGGTTCCATTGCGGTTGCACGATCTTTGTCCACGAAACGGTCAGCCAGGGACGGGTCGATGCGATCACCGCGTTTGGCGCAAGCGTGGTGCGCGTTCCCGGCAATTACGACGACGCGGTGCGGGAGGCGGATCGTTGCGCCCGGACAAATGGGTGGTTCGTGGTCTCTGATACCTCTTACCCCGGATACACAGAGGTGCCGCGCGACGTGATGCAAGGCTATCGCCTGATGGCGGACGAGGCGGCGGATCAATGGACCGGCCCTCCGCCGACGCATGTATTCGTACAGGCGGGAGTGGGAGGTGCGGCCGCCGCGGTGTCAGTGCAAATGCGGGCCAGATTTTCGCCTGCGCCGGCACTGATCGTGATCGAACCCGAACGGGCGGCCTGCCTGTTCGAAAGTGCTCGGACCGGCGCACTTTCATCGGTGCATGGCGACCTGGAGACGATTATGGCCGGGTTGGCGTGCGGCGAACCCAGCATATTGGCGTGGCAGGAACTTGAGCGATCGGCGACGGCCTTCCTTTCGATCTCGGACGAAGCGGCGGTGGATGCGTTGTGCCTGCTGGCCGGCGACGGAATTGCCATCGGTGAGTCAGGAGTCGCCGGACTTGCGGGGCTGCTGGCTGTAGCGACCGATTCCGCATCGCGCGAAATGGTGAGTTTAACCGCCGGCAGCCGGGTCCTGCTGTTCGGGACCGAGGGTGTCACCGATCCAGTCGTGTACAACGATATTCTCTGCTCACGACAGCGTTAACGGGATATCAACCATTTGTGCCTATATCTTTGCATGGTTTACAGAAAAGTACTTGGCGGCGTGCGTTATGCTATCCGACAGGTACAACAGCGGAGTATATACATGTGGGCCAAATGGCCGTTGGTGGCTTCGATGCTTAGTATCGGCGCCGCTTACGTCGCCTATCCGTATGCGACGTTGTATAGATTGGGTTCGGCGATCGAGAGCGCCGATGCCAGCACCTTGGAATCCCTTGTCAACTGGCCCGCTGTGCGGGAGGGCATCAAGGAAGACGTCTGCGATCTTGCGGCTGACGATCCGACGCCGAAGACGGGTGCGGAATTGCTGCCGTTCGGGGCGTCGTTTGTTCGCGGTATTGCTTCGAGTGCCATCGATCAGGCGGTGACGCCGCAAGCCTTGCTGGCCGCGACCACCGCCCTGCCGGCTGACAAGTCAGTGCCGCACGGCGCCGACGTCCATGTGAACTGGGCTTTTTTCGACAGTCCGACAACGTTCATGATCAGCCTGCGGGTCCACGGCCAGTCCGATCCAATCAAGCTGGAGATGGATTTGCGGCACGGGGAATGGCGCGTGCAACGCGTATGGTTGCCGGCTGAGCTGCTGTTGCCAGCGGCGAAGACCTAGACCAATCTACTGGTTGGAAACGCACACGGGTTGCGAAGATCGCTTGCGATGCGGCAGGCATGGACTGCACCTGCATTGAATGGGGTTGCCGCATCGCAAGTTTTTTTTGGAATGACAATGAGCAGGGCCTCCTGTTTTCCAGTCAGTCTAAAAACGCTTTGGTAGATGGTTTCGCATTAAGTTGCGAAATGACGATTCCTACTTAAAGCCAATCAGGTTTTCTGATGCGCCTTGTCAAGCACGGCAAACATGGCGGCGGTTTCCCGATCGCCCAGTCGGGCTTCCAACGCCGAGGTGTCAATCGGTTTACTGGCCGCAAACGAACGCAACGTCACACCCAGATCGCGGGTAAGCGACCCGCTGGTCAGGCGATCTGGAAACGCTCAAAGATCGATTTGATCCGGCCTGCCGCTTCCTCCGTTGCCTGCTCGGGGGTCATGTTCTTCTGTGTAATATTGGCCTCCGCCTGGCTCCAAATCTGTTCCGACAATACGGCCGAATAGGCGGGGTTGTAGGTCATCCACCAGGGCATCGATGGGCGGATTAACCCGGCCTCTACCGCCACGGGACGATGCGGGTCGGTCGGATCTTGCCAATACGGATCGTTCTTGATGCTGGTCATCATGACCGGCAGGTACCGGCCGCGAGTCTCTTTCAGATAGGAATTCAGGCTGTCCGGTTGAATAAAAGCTTTTAACAATGCCTTGGCGCCGTCGATATTTTTGGCACCTTTCGGAATCAGGCAAGGCGACACGCTGACGACGCTCAGCACCGGTTTGCCGTCGTTGCCGTTCGGCATACCTTGGGTAATGACCTGTTTGTAATACTGCTCGGGTTTTTCCATCTGCGCCACGGCGATGGAAATGGTCGCGTTCGGCGTCATGACGATCTGCTTGGCGAAGAACGCATTGTTGTTGTCCACATCCCCCCAATTGATGGCACCGGGAGGCACATAGCCTTTTTTGTAAGGACCGGTCAGCCGATCCAGCGCGGTCGTCGCGGCCTTCCGAACCGCCGGATCGTCGATGTTCAGTTTACCGCTCGGCAACACGATACCCGCGCCGCCATAGGCGACCAGGAAGGCGTGGAACAGGTTGCCGCTGTCCGCTTCTTTGGTCGCCATCGAGTAACCAAGACCATAAATACGCTTGCCCTGGCCGCGCAGCTTGTCCTGCACGACCTGAAAGAAATCGTAGTAGGCATCCTGGGTTGTCGGAATATCCTTGTCGGAGAACCCCGCATCCTCGATCAACGGCCGCCACACCTGTTCCATCAAGGTGGAGCACTTGATCGGCACGGTGTAATATGAATGTTTCTTCTGTACGAGATTGTAATACCGCGAACTGTCCAGCGCGGTCTGATGGAACTCGTGTTTCTGGGTGTCGATGACGTCGGATACATCGACCAGTTTGTCATCCCAGGCGGCGCGGGGCACCAGGAAGCGATCAGCCGTCACGGAATGGACCAGGTCGGGTACGTCGCCAACCTGCATTGCCGCGATCATTTTGCTGATCAGGTCCGGGCCGTTCATGATCGTCAGGTTGACCTTGGTGCCGGTGGTCTTTTCCCAGGCTGCCATGGCGTCAATGACCGCCTTGTTCTCCGCCTCATAAAACCCCTGGGTCCACCAGACGGTAACAGGTTCGGCCGCCTTGGATGACCGCGGCTTCAGGGCGGTCAATGCACCCATGCCGGCGATGGCGTGACGTCTGGACAGTTTTGTCATGATCGTGTCCTCCTGGACATCGTATTGTTTCAGCCTTTGACGCCGCCCATGGTCAGGCCACTGCTCATTTTTCGGCGGAACGCGTAGTAGATCGCCATTGGTGGCAACGCGTAGATGATGGCCGCCGCCATCAGGTAATTCCACGGCGCTTCATCGCTGTTCAGGAATTTTCCCAGCCCGACCGGTACGGTAATGTTGTTATCGGACGACAGCAGCAGGAATGCGTAAAGGTATTCGTTCCAGGACAGCAGCAAGGCATAGGTGCCGATTGCCACCAGCGCGGGTGCCATCAGCGGCAGGTAGATGCGGAAGAAAATTTGCGGCGGCGATGCGCCATCGATTCGCGCTGCCTCATCCAATTCGTACGGGATAGAGGCACTGTACTGCTTGAAGATAAAGATCGCATAGGGCGTGGTAAAGGTGACCTCTACCGCTATCACCGCCAGTGGATTGTTGGTCAGGCCGTATTTGCCCATGATGCTGTAGAACGGTATCGCCAGGAACGACATCGGGATCATGTAGGTCAGCAAAGCGGCGTTGGTCAGCATCCATGCCTGCTTGATCCGCATCCGCGTGATCGTGAAGCTGGTCAGCGTGCCGATCGCCAGGGTCAGCAGCGCGACGATCACCCCAATATACAGGCTGGTTCCCATCTGGCGCCAGAAGTTCGCCAGAAGCCAGTAAGATTCGTGCAACACCGTGGTGAAGGAGTGCAACGACCAAGATGTAGGGAAGACGCTGCTGCTGAAGACATCGTCCTTCCCCTGCAGCGATACCCGGACCATGTTGTACAGCGGCAGCATTGTCCAGATGATCAGCACCACGCTGAGCATTGCCACCCCGGTCGTCGCCAGCCGCCGGTCGAACCGGGCTTGGCTGCCGCCGCTCATAGTTCCACCTCGCCTTTTTGCAATTGTCGCATCAACAGGAATACCAGCGGAATTAACAGTGGCAGGGCTGTCAGCACCGTTGCCATACCAAGTGCGGGATTGCCGAGTTCGAAGGCGTTGCGGATTCCGAGCGTGGCGAGAACATGAGTGGACAGGGCTGGACCGCCGCCGGAGATGAAGCGCACGGAGTTGAAATCACCCAGCGCCCAGATCGTGCTCAGTAGCGTGCAAACGAAATACAGGCTGGCGAGCAACGGGAAGGTGATGTGGACAAAGCGGCTTAGGCGGCTGGCGCCATCGACCTCGGCGGCTTCGT
>JANXLQ010000410.1 GCA_025355085.1 Rhodopila sp. | reverse complement strand
TCGGCTTTGGGATTGGCTGCCGACCCATCGTGGCGTTTCTTGCCTTGGCAGGAATCAAGGTGGCAGCGAAGGGTTAACGCTTTGTTAACAAGGTATATAATACCAACGGCCCTATGTTCTGACCCGTCATGGCAGGCGAATCAGGCTGTGTGAAAACTCTCGCCCGCGCTTTTGGCGGAGAATGGTTTTCTCCGGGGGCTCCTCTCCGATAGGGGTCGGGAAGTTTCCTCCCCGCCCTCCGAACCGTGCGAGCGGGTCTCCCGCACACGGCTCTCCAGTCGCTGGTTTCCTCATCGGGGGTATCTCGCGTGTTCATGGGCCGTAAGAAGGGTGAACAGCCCCTGATCCGCGAAGAAGGCATTGGTCCATCGGCTATGGTCTGCTTCGCTACGCCCCATCGACGGTCGCTTCTCCTGCTTACGCAGAACAGCACGTAACCGCCGGCGGATTATTTGGTCGATCCTGCGGAACAGGCGTGGTCTGGCGTGTTTGAAGTAACCGAACCACCCCCGCAGTATCGGGTTGATGTCAGCAATGATCCGTTCCAGGCTATCGCCCCGGCTGCGGATCGTTCTCGCCCTCATTTTGTCCTTGAAGGCCCGCAGGCTTTTCTCGCGCACGAACCGGCGCCCCACTTCGAACCGGTAGCCCAGGAAGTCAAACCCCTGGCCCGGTTGGGCGGCGTTGCCGACGCGCGTCTTGTCTGGGTGCAAGGTCAGGCCGTTGGCATTCACCCACGCCGTTATCTCGCGCAGTGCCGCTGTCGCCTCCGCTTCCGATGCACAGAGGATCACGAAGTCATCGGCATAACGCACCATCCGGTAGCCGCTTTGCTCCATGAGCACGTCGAGCGGGTGCAGATACAGATTGGCCAAAAGCGGCGACAAAACCGCCCCTTGGGGCGTCCCTGTCGTTGGCTGCCAGCGCGCCACGTCCGATATGATCTCCTGCTGTAGAAAGCCATCGATCAGGGCCAGAACCCGGCTATCGCTGATCGAACCCTCCACCAACGCCATCAGCCTGTCGTGCGGTATGGTATCGAAGTAGCTCTTCAGGTCGGCGTCCACCACATGGGTGTAGCCTTCCTTCAGCAAGCGATCGACTTCCCGCAATGCATCCTTGCAGCCCCGTCCAGGACGGAAGCCGTAGCTTCCGGGCCTGAATTGAACTTCAAAGATCGGCTCGATGACCATCTTCAGTGCTGTTTGTACAATCCGGTCCTTCACCGTCGGTATCCCCAGAGGCCGGGTCTTACCGTTCCCCTTCGGGATCTCCACCCGTTTGACCGGGTTCGGCCGATAGCTGCCGTTCGCCAGATTAATCTGAAGTTCAGCAAGGTACCGTTCCGCCTTGTGGGAGAACCTCTCCACGCTTTGACCGTCCACCCCCGCCGTCCCCTTGTTGCGCGCGACACGCTGCCACGCCAGGTCCAGGGTCGCCGGTCGAACGACTTTGTCTATCAAACTAAACCATTTGCCGCCTTTGACGCCGTTCCCCAGCGCCGACACCATGCGATCCGTCCAGATTGTCGCTTCCGCCCACCCTAAATCGCGGGGTTGTCCCCCGGTGGCATCTCTCCCTTGTTTAGCCGTAACGGCACTTCCGGGACTCTCTTGCTCCATTCCAAACCTCTCGCATCCAGCTTCCTGCCTCCCTTCCCTCGGAGCGGGTTTCCCCTCCCCTTCTACCGCTCGAAGCGGCCTCGGTAGTACGAAGGCTCTGACTCCTGCCGGTTTCACCTAACCGTCAGGTCTCTCCGCTTAAGCCGCCCTGCCGTCCCAACATTCCGTCCTCAACCACGTGATCCGCCCAATGGTCGCTTTGAGTATCAGCCGCCTTCAGCGCCAAAAGTTATTCCAGGCTTCGCCATCCATGAGCAGGCTCGCCACAAGACCCCGCCGAAACAGGTTCGTCATCCTACGGACTGTCAGTTCACCTCCGGTTGCTCCCCACCCCGCTTCACAGCGACACAGTTACCTTCGATTTCTGGGCTGCGACCAACCCAGGCACGGACTTGCACCGTGCAGACAAAGCGTCCTCACGGACGCACTCATGGTGCGCGAAGGCGCACCATCCATGTCTTTTGGCATCTCGGACCAGCAAAGACGTGGATGGCGCGCCTGCGCGCACCAGGAGACACCATCGCCGGTTTGCCAAAATGAGAACTGCTGAGGGGCAACGCCGACGGGGGATGAGGATGGAGGGAATCCGCCTCCCCCGTCAGTGCGAATT
>JANXLQ010000063.1 GCA_025355085.1 Rhodopila sp. | reverse complement strand
GTTTGCCCAAATCGGGTATGATGCTGATCGGGGTGTCGGCCGATAAAAAAGCCAATCCGCAAAACGTCGTCGATGGTCAGTTCAGCGGACCTTTTGTGATTGCCTCGGCTCTGGCCACGGGCGCGATGGGCTGGGACAGCTATGCGCTGCTCAACGACCCCATCGTGCGCGGGTTGTTGCCGAAAGTGGAATGCGTGTTCGATCCCGAAATCGAGGCGGAATTTCCGGCCAACATGTCGGGCAAGCTGACCATCGAGGCGCGCGGCCAACGCTTCGAGCAAAAAATCGTCGTGCCAAAAGGCGAGCCATCCAATTTCCTGTCGGAGAACGAACTGCGCGCCAAATTCGCTGGCCTGACCGACGCCATTCTGGGCGTTGACCGGGCGGCGGCGCTGGCGGTCGCGGTGTTGGCGATCGACACCACCGCCGACGTCTCCAGTCTGATGCGGCTGGCCGTGCCTTTGATGCCCGCGCGGTTGGCGGGGGAATGACAGCCCGCCGGCCACCGCCATGAAGCCTTTTGGGGCGGCGACCGGCGCCGTGCTGGAGCCTTTGGCGGTGGCCGGCGCGGTCAGAACCGGAACGAAACCGCCGCCGAACCGAATTGGTGCAGCCCGCCGGTCTGGCCGTTGAATTCTTGCGTTTGGGCGACGTAGGCAAAGGTTAGCCGCATTCCGTAGGCCATTACGGCGAAGCCGCCTTGCATCTCCGCCACGTCCCATACCGAGGAGACATGAGGCCCGCCGCGGACCGGCCGTGACTGAAGCAGCATATCGTAACCGACTACCTGACCGTCAGCACCGGCGAACACGTACCATGCGAACGGTCGCGTCGGGGTGAAGACATCGCCGCCGCTCAGGCCGGGGCGAACACGGGGTACGCCGTAATCGGAATCCAATCCTTGGCCGAGGCGAAACGTCACGCCGGTCTGGATGTAATCGCGCAGGTCGCCCAACCCAATGGTCAGTGACGGCAAAGCGTCGGTTTCCAGGCCAGCAACCGTGCCAAGGGGCAGGCGCCAGGTCCGTTCGTGCAGCAGTTGCACCGCGGGGGTGTTCTGGATTTGCCCGTTCCACCCAAATGGCCGTCTTTGACCGATCGCGTCATGGAAGCCGTTCTGCACCGCCTCGCCGCCCGATCCGGGCCCAACCAGACCGAGGCTAAGGGTCAGAACACTCCTGGTATCCTCGCTGTCGTTGAGCAGGGAGAAGTTGCCGAGCAGCACGCCGGCTTAGGGGCGGTCGTATGGACTGGGCCGGATCAGGCTGGTGTTGGCAGGCGTATAGATTTGCTGCGTCAGATCGAACGCGACTCGCTGCTGTCCGGCACCCCACAAGGTGTGTCCGAGGACGGCAAGAAAATCCGGAACGGCGGTGGTGGGGGATGTCCAGCCCAACCGAAAGCCGTTCACGTAGAAACGATCCGTCGGCCTGCCCGCAGAAATCGAGGCGTTCTCGTTCTGCAACGTCCAGACGCTTGCGGTATCTTCGGTTAGCTGCGCCTGTGCTGCAACGGCAGGAAGCAGAAGGGTCGCAGCGATTAGCGTCATGGTTGGAAAATTCATGCAGAGGGCGCTTTTATTGAGGGGTATCGACGTAACATGGCATGATGAGCCGTCCGGTGTCTCGTCAACACTTGAGATTCGCGGCGTGACGGCGTAACGTGTCCAAGCGCGGGATGGGTGGCCGAGCGGTTGAAGGCAGCGGTCTTGAAAACCGCCGTGCGTGTAAGCGTACCGTGGGTTCGAATCCCACCCCATCCGCCAGAACCATTGATAGCAACACGAAACTATTGGAATCCACTTGTTGTCCGGGCGGCTTTTCCGAACAGGGTTTTCGTGGTTTGGGGCGCTTCGATCGGGAGGGAAATCCAGGTCCGGCGGCTGGCGCGGCTATTTTGGACCCGTTTTTATCTCCATTCACAAACGTGCGAGCAGATGCTGGTGCCCGATCGGCTGGGCAAGGACGGGCCTGCGTCGCGAAGCCGGTGGCATCAGCGAACCGGGCGGCCGGGTATGGACTGAACCTCCGTCCGCCGGGCCGGGTTTCGCAACGGTCAGACACCTCGTTGGAACCCGGGTCTGTTCGCTCGGCTCTCGATCACGTTATTTTCCTAAGAAAGCAACCTGCGACAATGCGAGTTGCAGCAGAAGGCGCGGCCTTTCCAAGACCGGATTGGATTATAACCAGATATCTCGGGGCGTTATTCAACGGACGGGCGCTGTAACATCGGCGTTCTTGTCGAGGTTTCCACAAATCTGTTCGAACAGTGCGGCGCCGTCGAGGCCGCTTTGCGTTTCCCAGGCTTTGGCCGCATCGACCATGTCGTAAATGGCACGCAACAACGCCACCGCTGCGGGGTAACCGTCCGGCGTGGTATCGGCGGTGCGGGCCATCCAATGATCGATCCGTTGATGCGCGAACGCGGCAAAGCCCTCGGGTCCCACGGCAATGCCGGTGCGGTTGGGGTGGGATGTGTATCGGTTGGTCTTTTCAATCCATCCCGCGACATCGGTGTGGGACAAGTGGTGGATGCACACGCCATCGTCTGTGGAAAATCGGGCAATGCGATCGGAATGGCACGAAATGCCGGCGTGAACGGTGCGAGTGAAACTCACCGCACCCCGGCGGAACAGGCGGACGTGATGCTCTGGCCAGTAATACGCAGCTTCGTCGTGCTGCCCCAAAATGTAATGGCGCAAGGGAAACTCGAAAATATCGGCCCGAGGGTTTTCGAGTTCCATACGGATGCGATCGGCTGCCCCGGGACTGAGGCACTCGTCGTCGTCCATGAACAGAATCCACTCGTGCCGGCAGAGGGACAAAGCGAGCGTTCGGGTTTCCTCAACCGTCGGCGTCCATGGCACGGTGACAACCTGATCGGCGTAGGTCTCGGCGATGGCGCGGGACGTGTCGGTGGAGGATTTGTCGATGACGATTAACTCATCGGCGAATGCGAGAGCACGCAGGCAGGTTCCGAGAATGGAGGCCCTGTTATAGGCAATCACGAATGCGCTTATTTTTGGTCGCGACATGCGGTTCCCGGCTGACATTGCACGCGAAACGTTAATCGTTGTTCGTTAACACAAGGTTAACGGTTTTGGTGCGACCGTGTTTTTGTGACCTTCTCACGTCGCTTTTGAGGAGTTCGAAGGTTTGGCGGGGCGATTTCCGTAGCCGCCGCCCACCGGCCTCAGGCGAACAGTTTAGTTAGGGACGAGCAAGGTGAATGGCCAGACATACGCCTGTAGCATCACGAGGCAGCCGACGAGGCAGGCCAGCACGATCGAGTGCCAGAACACATAGCGCAGGATCGTCCCTTCATGACCGAACCAGTTGGTGGCGGTGGAGGCAACCACGATCGATTGCGCGTCGATCATCTTGCCCATCACGCCACCGGCCGAGTTCGCCGCACTCATGAGTACAGGAGACAAACCGAGCTGCTCGGCGGTGATTTTCTGCAAGCCGCCGAACAAAACGTTCGACGCGGTGTCGGACCCGGTTAGCGCCACGCCCAGCCAGCCCAGCAACGTGCCAAAGAACGGATACAGGAAGCCGGTCGTGGCGAATGCCAGACCAAGGGTCGCGTCGAGGCCCGAATATCGGGTCAATGTGCCGATCGCCAGCATCGCCATGATGGTCAGCAGCGAATAGCGAACCACCCACAAGGTTTCTCCATACGCCTTGATCAGGCGCAGCGGAGAGAATTTCATGATCAACCCGGCGATGATCGAGGCGATCAGGATACCGGTACCGGTGTAGGACAGGAAGGTGAAGGCGAAGACCGCGCCCTCGGCTGCCGGCTTGGCGACGACGGGCGGCACTTTCTGGATCAGCAGATGCAGCCCCGGAACCGGATAGTTCCAGGTGAAGATCGGATTGACGACGTTCTTAAACGCCTGCATCCCCCAAATGGCCACGACGATCGACAGCACGCCCCAGGGAACCCAGGCCCACTTGATTTGCGTCGGGGAAGCGCGCGGGGCCGGCGGTGGTGCCGGCGGTGCGGTCAGCATCGAGTCATCACGCGTGCGCAGCTTCGGCGACAGCCAGATTTCGGCCGGCTGCCACACCTTCAGGAACGCGATCAGGCATCCCATGGAGATGATAGATGCGCCGATATCGACGATCCAGGGATTGACGAAGTTGGAGATCAAATACTGCGGCACCGCGAAGGACACGCCGCAAACCAGGATCGCCGGCCATATTTGCTTCATGCCGCGATAGCCGGCGAAGGCCCAGATCAGCCAGAAGGGCACGATCAAAGAAAAGAACGGCAACTGGCGTCCGACCATGGCACCGAGGATGTAGGGGTCGATCCCGGTGACGGACGCAAGGCCCTGGATCGGCGTGCCCAGTGCGCCGTATGCGACGGGGGCGGTATTGGCGATCAGCGACAGGCCGGATGCGGCGAGTGGCGAGAATCCAAGGCCCATCAGGATGGCGCCGGTCACCGCGACGGGGGTGCCGAAGCCGGAGGCTCCTTCGAAGAAAGCACCGAAGCAAAAGGCGATCAGCAGCAATTGCAGCCGCCGGTCGGGCGTGATGCCGCCGATGGATTGTTGCAGAATCTGGAACCAACCTTTTTCAACGGTCAACCGGTACAGGAATATGACGTTGAGGATGATCCAGCCGATCGGGAAGAAGCCGGTTACCGCGCCCAGGCCGGCGGCACGCAACGCCAGTTCTAACGGCATGGTGAAGGCAAAGACCGCCACCAGGATACCGACTGCCAGGGCAATAAGTGCGGCGACATAGACCTGCAATTTGCCCATGGCGATTAGAACAAGCAGTGTGATCACGGGCAAGGCGGCGACAATGGTCGAAACCAGCATGCCCCCCATTGGATCGTAAACTTGTTTCCATGTCTCCACGGCGGCGTCCCTTACTCGTTTATTGGCGAACTGGTTATTTCACGCGACATTGCATTAATTTAAAGGATTATCGTGAAAAATTGATTGTTGCAATCGCTATCGCGGTGCGATAAACTAAATCGATGGGAATCCGACTCTCCACAACTGATCGGGCACACAAGCGAGACGATCAACCTTTTCTTCATCGTCATAGCCGGGATATGATGATGAGGGGCCGTTACTGCGTCCATTCGATTGCCGCGTCAATAAACAGCGTTTAGCGCGGGTTCGACAAGGCCTTGGTCGTTTCTTGGGAGATCGTTGGACAACCCGGAGCGTTAAGCGACCCGGCGCTTTAGGTCCGCGGGCGAAGTGACGGCCACTTTGAACCACACTCCGGACGCCACTGCCGTTACGAGCATTGTTCCGTAAATGACGAATGCCAGGCTCAGGGCCGCGAACGCCCAGGCCAACGAACCGGTCATCGCCAGCACTGCCCAACTGCCTCCCACTGCGATGACCATCCGGACCAGCCCCGCCAGCAACGGCCACGCCAGACGGCCGGCACCCTGGGAGGCAAAATACAGCGACAGCCCCAGGCCAAAGAACCCATAGGTTGGGCCAACAAAGTGGAGGTAGGCAATACCGGTTGTAAGCATGGCCGGGTCGCTGCCGAACAGTCCCAGCCATGCGGCTGGCCAGATCGCTGCGGCGATGCCGATTGCCTCGGTCGCGATGAACGACAGCGCGCCGCCTGTCAGGGCGATCCGCAATGCCCGCTGTTTCTGCCCGGCGCCGATATTGGTACCCACCAAGGCCACCATCGGCGCGCCTAACCCGAACACCAGCGGCACCAGCAGATATTCCAACCGTGCGCCTGTGCCGTACCCGGCTACCGCGTCCGGACCAGCGGCCGTTCCGACGAGCGCGGTCACCATGACCACGGTCACTGTCGTTTGCAGCGTGTTGACCGCGCCGACCGCCCCAACTCGCAGGATGTCGGCGAACAGCGGCCATCTCAGGCGGGTGCCGCGCAGCCGCACCACGCTGTGGCCGGCCAGAATGTACCACGCCAGGACCGCCATCGTCAGCACCGTGGTCAGCAACACCGCCACCGCGCCGCCGGCAATCCCGAGCGCCGGGATGGGGCCAAATCCGAAGATCAGGACGGGTGAGAGCGGGACAAGCAGAACCACACCAACGCAGATCGCCAATGAGGGCACCAGCATATTACCTGTGCCGCGGATCGCGCTGGCCATTGCATTCATCAGCCACACCAGCACATTTCCGGCGAACACCACGTTGGAATATTGCAACGCGGCCTCCAGCGAGCCGCCTTGTCCGCCCATCCCACTGTAAATCTGGCGGCCGAATACCAGGAACAGCGCGGACGTTCCAAGGCCGAGGGCAAGGTTGATTAGGATGGCATGCAGCACCAGCGCGTCAGCATCCTCTCGCCGACCGCCACCAAGCGCTCGGGCAATGGCGGATGCGATGCCACCGCCGATGGCGCCGGCCGACAGCATCGTCATCAGCATGAAGCCCGGAAAGACCAGCGCCATGCCGGTCAGTGCGTCCAGGCCCAGGCGGGACACCCACCAGGTCTCGATCAGGCCGGTTGAGGCTTGTGCCATCATGACCAGGACGTTCGGCCAGGCCATGAGCAGCAGCGTGGGGATGATCGGGCCGTGCAACAGTCGCCGGGTACGGGGGTTCATTGCCGCTTGGTCGGTATTGGATACGAGTGCTGGTTCGCGAACCAGATTGGCCACGGGGATGTTCATGCGGAGTATTCCAAGGCAAAATTTGGCTGTTCCATTCGGGCGGGAGGGCAACTGGCGCTGCCTATGTTCCGACTGGTTTGGATGTCGTCAGGGGGGGGGCGTTTGCGAGCCGGGTATGAAGCGCACCCGGCTGCGTCGGGCCGGTGATAGCCCCATTATTAAGGGCGGTGGATTTGTGATCGCCGGGTTGTCGTTGGTTTGGTGCTATCGAGCCAGTACGTCTGCGTTACATGCGAAAACGCTGGGCTAATGACTATCATATTGCAAGTTATAAATCGACAGAATCGCTTTTGAATATTCGGTCGGCGGATTTTCGGTTGAGAGCTGCTGCTGAACGGGCGTGGATCGCGGGGCCACCTTTGGGGAGTGCCGCGCCTCCGGTCGTGTTCCGGCGGGACGAGCCGACATATCAGACGATCTCGGGCCATGGAGCCTGTGATGATGGGGCCGACGGCCCATCGGCGGTCTCTTGCTATTCGGAGGCTCAGGCAAGATGGCAATCGTGGGCCTTCACGGCATAGGCATCAGGATAAGCAGCGGACAGAGCAAAGCATTCTCTCTCAGCGTCATCGCCGAGCCAGTTGCAGCATCCGCCCAACGGCCGTTCGTGCGAAGATGGCCGCGACGCGCCCGGCCATGCGTGTAAGGGCAATATTGGTCGCCAAATTCTTCTCAAGCACCGCTCATCCTTATGCCTGTGGGCGATGACGGGGTGAGGGGTGGGCCAAAATTGGCGCGGTTAGGCCCCCGCTGGTCCCTACGGCGCGTTCAGGAAGTCCACGATGTGGCGCGCAACCTCCGCCGGTTTATCGAGATCGGCGAGGTGCCCGGCGCCTGGGATGACCTGTAGTTTGGTGGGGCCGACGATGCCTTTGGCGAATACCTCTGCATAGGCCCGGGGCATGATTTTGTCGTGCTCACCCCATAGCAGCAGGGTCGGCGCCTTGATCAACCGCAGGCGTTTCTCGATCCGCGTGTTACCGAGTGGCCAGAAGATGCGGGCGGCGGCTTCGTTGGCGCGGACTTGTTCGATCGGCCATTCGGTGGAGTTTTCTCCGGCTGGCTGCATTTTCAGCGCCTTCCAGATTTCGGGATCGGCGCACATCAGGCCGGGCACGGCGTCGCCGCGCTGGGCCCAGGGATCGGTCGGCGGGTTCTTTTCGTCGAACAGGCCGAACGGTGCGATCAACGCGAGTTTGCCAACGGTGGCGGGCCACAGTGCAGCAACCTCGGCCGCCATGGATGCCCCGACCGAACTGCCGGTCAGGTCTGCGCCCGACAGGCCGGACTGGTCCAGGATCTCCCGCACCGCGAGTAGCCAGTCCAGGTGGGAGTCCAGCACGGTATGGCCGCGGTCGCCACCGGGGAAGCCGGGCAGGGACGGCACGATCACGGTGCGCGATTTTGCCAGCTCATCGAGGAACGGGGTCCAGCGGGGCAGGCCGCCAAACCCGGCGAGAAAGCCGATTTTCGGGCCGCTTCCCTTACGCCAGACGCGGGTTGGAAAGCCGTTGACCTCGATCGTGGAGGTTTCTGGTTGGGTCATTCGGCTGCTATTTTCGGCAGATAGGCGGGAACGTCGGCACGTTGGTCGGCGTCCATCGGCTGCGGCCACCAATGATCGGTCCAGCTTGCATGCACGTCTTTCAGTTTCGGCATCACCTGTTCGGCGAACAGCTTGGTGTTGTACCGGGTCAGTTCTTTGCTCATGTTGCCGTATTGCAGCAGCAGCATCAGATGGCCGACGTTCAACTGCGTCGCTACTTCGCGCAGTTGTTCGGCGACTTCGTCGGGGGAGCCGATGATGACGTAGCCGTTCTCGACGATCGCCTCCATCTCGCGGGCGACGGAGGCTTTTTTGATCTGGCTTTCGATGCCGGCGCGTTGGCTGCCCTCACTGGTGTAGCCGGGAGGAGACGCCCATTTCGGATCGACGTGCAGGCAGCGTCCGTAGAAGTATTCGGCGGCCTCGGCGTAAAGCTCGAATGCCTGTTCGCGGGATTCGGCAACGCCGACGAATTGCAGGAAGCCGGCCTGGTATGGGTTCCGGTCTTTGCCCAGGCGGTCCATCTCGGCCCAGAATCCGTCCATGGTCGCGCGCCCGGCTTTGTAGCCGTAGTAAGAGAGGTAGCAGTAAACGTAGTTCATTTCGGCGCACCAGCGCCATGTCTCGACCGATCCGCCGCCGGGCACCCAGATGGGCGGATGCGGTTGTTGGATCGGGCGAGGCCAGATGTTGACGTAGCGTTGCTGGTTGAAGCGACCGTTGAAGGCGAATGTGTCTTTCTCGGTCCAGGCGCGGATCACCAGATCATGCGCCTCATGATAGCGCTCCCGCAGTTGGCTGGGATTCGTCCCATAGGCGTAACAGGTGTCCATCGGCGTGCCAACCGGGAAGCCGGCGATCAACCGCCCGCCGGAGATGCAGTCGATCATCGCGAACTCTTCCGCCACCCGCGTCGGCGGGTTGTACAGCGCCAGCGAGTTCCCCATCACGCAGATCGCCGTATCCCTGGTCCGGCGAGCGAGGGCGGATGCGATCAGGTTGGGTGAGGGCATAAGGCCATAGCCGTTGGAATGATGCTCGTTTACGCAGATCGCGTCGAAGCCGACTTCGGCGGCGTATTCCAGCTCATCCATGAAGTCGTTGTACATCAGGTGGGCGCGTTTGGGGTCGAACAGCGAGGAATGGATATCCACCCAGACGGAGGAATTCGCTTCGCGAAAATCCTCGGGCAGTTCCGTGTACGGCATCAGGTGGAACCACATCAGCTTCATGGCGACCTCGGAGTTTAAGCTACCAGTGAGTATTGCGAGAGCCTGATTGGTATGTCAATTTGGCCTGCCGGTGTCGAAGCGCACTTGCGCGGGCCAGTTGGCTGGCGGCAAGTCCTGGCCTTACCGGTTCGGGCCGCCGGCGAGATGCGGATCGCGCCCGCAAACGGTGCGGTAATCCTTGGTGTCCCAACAGGCGTTGGTATCGTTTGGCAAAGGCAGCGACAGCGCGGTCGTGCCGTAATTGCAGACGAGGTAGAATGCGCGTCCATGAATGGGTGGATAGGGTAGCGGCAAAACGGCCGTTCCGGTCGTTTGCTGTTCCAGTTCCCGGGACGGGCCATCGGAAATAGTGACGTGTGTGAGGCGCTTGCCGTCAAAACGCGCCGGGCATTCGGTGGTGGCGCCCAGTGCGTTACCCGCCAGGCCAAGCGTGAAGAGGCCGAGTATGCCGGTGGAGGCTATCCGAGGCGCGTAACCGCGAAGCAGCAGTGCTCGTTTTGGCAAAACGGACGCCGTTAACGACGCCGTCATGGCGGGCGAACGCCCTCCATCCACGCGTTTCGGCGTCCGGGACCCAAAATGCCAAATCGAGAACAACTGACCGCGACGGATGTTCATTGCGGCGAGGCCCTATAGGGTTGGGTGTTTTCGTTGCAAACGGTGCGCTTATCCGTTGTGAACCAGCAGCCGTTCACGTCGGTGGGCAGAAGTACGGACAAAATCGTCTCGCCATAATGGCAAGCCAAATAAAACCCTTCCTTGGAAGACGACCGAAATCCAAGCGGCCATCCGCCGTCAGGCGGCCTCAGGTCGGCCATATCCAGGACGGGCCCGTCGTAAACACTGGTCGATGACAGAGGTTTTCCAAACAGCGTTTGTGGACATGTCACGCTGGACGCAAAAGCGCCTCCGGCGGCAGAGGTCAGGCTGATCGCAAAAATACCGAACCTACTGAACCACACGATAATCTTCCCCCCGATCAACAGGAAGGCGACCCTTTTTCTGGAATTCAATGGTACGCTCGTGCGGATTTTGGATTCGGATGACAGTCCCGTCCCTTCGTTCGATCCATTGATCTATGACATGAATTCCTCGCGAATCCTGTCCCATGTAGATCGCGGCATGACTGCGACCGTCTTCGTGATTGCCGTAGTGTCCATTGGGATCGAACAACGCGATGATGGTGCCCGCTGGAAGCCCAAGGTTTCCTTGCACCAGTACTCCGGCACGCCAGTGCGCGGTGTTGGGCATGTGCGTAACCATCTGTACCAAAGCAACGCATTGTCCATTCCCGACGGACGGGCGTTTGGTCCATTGCAGCGGATCGGTCGCCACGTAGGTCTTTCCGCCGCCAGTATCCCCGTCCACCCGCGCGGCGGCGTCATGCAGAAACCGAGACCAACGGTCGAGGCCGACCGCCTGCATGGCCTCGGTCAGTGCTGCGCCTGATTCATGCAGTTCAGTGTGGCTGTCGGCGATCGTCCGGGCCGCATCGCGCAGCACGATCGCGGTCCTGTCGCCAGTTCCGGGATCGAGAAAGCGATCCCTGAATGCGTCAAGGCTCAGGCCCGATGCCTTGTTCCAGGCGCTTATCGTCCGTTGCAGGTCTTCCATCGCCGGCCCGTCGAACGTTACCGCCGGATGGCGCCGATCGGCAGGGGCAACATGCGCGACGACGGTGTGGGCGGCGGCGGCGGTTCTGGCGGCAAACGCCGCATCCCGATCGGAGGTTACGCTTTCGCCACCACCGGACGATGTGCCGCTGCCGAAATGCCCGTGGTCCTGGCGTCCCTGATCTTCCCAACTCACGTGCAACAACCCATACAATGATATGTCATATATACTAACATACAGCAGAAAAAATGTCAGCGAAAATAGCAAATGCGATCGGAACGTCTCTAACCCGATCAGGCCCCCTGATCGGCCTGCTTTCCCCGGTTGCGGTGCCAGCGTAGGCTAACGGCAAAAGCACAAACCATAAGGAAACGGTCGCATGAACGACATCGCCGGCATCCATTCCACCACCGCTTCGGACGCCAACGGCGCCTCCGCCATCGCCCGCGCCCGAGCCCTGATCCCTCTGCTGCAATCGGCCGCGGATCGTATCGACGCGCAGAATGAACTGCCGCCGGACGTGCTGGACGCCATGTTCGACGCCGGCATGTTCAAACTGCTGCTGCCCCGCACCTACGGCGGCTATGAACTGAAGCCCTCCGACTTCATCCAGTGCGTGGAGGCGATCGCCCAAGGTGACGCCTCGGTTGCATGGTGCATGAACCAAGGCTCCGGCTGCTCCATGGCCGCCGCCTATCTGGCGCCAGAGGCCGCCCGCGAAATCTGGGGCGGCAAACGCGATGTCGTAGCCTGGGGGCAGGGGCCTGAGGCCAAGGCAATCCGAGCGCCCGGCGGTTGGCGCCTAACCGGCAACTGGAGTTTCGCCAGCGGCAGCCGCCACGCCACCTGGCTCGGTGGCATGGCCCTGTGTTTTGAGGCAGACGGCGAAACCCCCGTCCTGCGCCCCGACGGCAAACATTGGTCCCGCACCATGCTGTTCCGCCGCGAGCAAGCCAAAATTACGGATGTCTGGCAGGTCATGGGCCTGCGCGGCACCGGCAGCGACAACTACGCGGTCGAGGCGTTGTTCATCGATGACGCCCACGCCGTAACCCGCGAATACGACCCGGAACGGCGGGAGTCGGGAACCCTGTATTCGTTTCAGTCGATGCAGATATATGCAACCGGATTCGCCAGTGTCGCTCTAGGTGTTTCCCGCGCGATGCTCGACGGGTTCATCGGCCTCGCGAAGACCAAGAGTCAGGCATGGTCACCGGATTCGTTACGTGACAATCATGCTGTGCAGCACATCGTCAGTTATTCCGACGCAGCCTGGAAAGCGGCGCGGGCCGGTATGCATCTGGCACTCGGCAATGCGTGGCGGGAGGTCTGTGCGACCGGGGTTTTGTCCATTCCGCATCGCATGGAAATCCGTCAGGCATCCACCTACGCAACCCACGCCGCCCGAGACATGGCGCATCAGGTGTTCCACGAGGCAGGCTCCACCGCGATCTTCAATAACCGCCCGTTCGAACGGCGTTTGCGTGACGTCAACAGCGTGTCCCAGCAATTGCAGGGCCGCCGCACGCACTTCGAAACCGTCGGCCTCTACCGGCTCGGCGGCGATCCGGACCGCCGCTGGATTTAACTTTGGGGTCGCGTTAGCGTCACGTCCACGACCGCCAGACACTTGGCGGCGAGGGGAGAGATGCCGATGCGAGGAACTGGTCTTGTCCGCGTGTTCGCGGTGCTTTGCGCACTCATTCTGGGAATAGGGCGCGCCGGCGCCGTGGAGCCGATCACCATAGGCTTCGGCATGGCGCTGACCGGCGGTATCGCTGCCAACGGTCGCGCCGCGCTGATCGCGATGAAGCTGTGGGAAGAAGACATCAACAAGGCCGGCGGGCTGCTCGGCCGGCCGGTGAAGCTGGTCTATTATGACGATCAGAGCACGCCGTCGAACATCCCCGCGCTCTACACCAAGCTACTGGACGTGGACAAAGTGGATATCGTCGTGTCGGGGTATGGAACCAACATGACGGTCCCGGCGATGCCGATCGTCATGGGGCACAATCGCATGTTCATGACCCTGTTCGCTTTGGGAGTGAATTCCGATTTCAAATACCCGAGGTACTTCGGGATGCTTCCGGCCGGACCGGCTGTGGGTGCCCGCCGAGCGTTCTCGAAGGGATTTTTCGATATCGCGAAGGGGATGAATCCTAAGCCGAAGACCGTGGCCATCATCGGGGCCGACGCCGAATCGTCCCGTAACGGGATCGAGGGCGCGTTGGAAAACATCAAGGAAGCCGGTTTCGAGGTCATCTACAACCGGTCCTACCCGCCGGCGACCAGCGATTTTTCCTCCATCGTGCGGGCGCTTCAGGCGACACATGCGGACATTGTCTATGTGGCGTCGTATCCGGCCGACAGCGTCGGACTGGTGAATGCGTTCCATGAGGTGGGGCTGAAGGCGCGCCTGGTGGGCGGCGGCATGGTCGGTTTGCAGACGACCTCTATCAAAACGCAACTCGGGCCGAAGCTGAATGGGCTGGTCAATTACAATTTCTGGCTGCCGACGCCCGCCACGCTCAATCCCGAGATCTCGGCGTTCCTGGAACGCTACCAGGCCCGGGCGGCAAAGGAGGGGGTCGATCTGCTCGGCTACTATCTACCGCCGTTCGCCTATTCCTACCTCCAGGTGGTTGGGGATGCCGTGAAGGGCGCCGGAACCTTGGATCAGGACAAACTGACGGCCTACATCCACGCCCATCCGTTCCACACCATCCTGGGCGATATCAGCTTCGGCGAGGATGGCGACTGGAAAGAGGCCAAGATCGTGTTCGAGCAATTCCACGATGTGAAGGGAAATGACGTTGATCAGTTCCGTGGAGGGAAGGCCGAAACGCTTTTGAAGCCGGCATCCATGCGATCCGGGACGTTGATCGAGCCGTATTCAAACATCGCTCACTAACCCGTGATTGGCGGATTTCGGTCGAATTTCAGAAGAAACCGACGATCGCAAGCGGGGTTTAGGGGGTCGAAAAGGGGGGGTATGTCAGAAAAGCATAGCTCCCCTGTGTTACGTCTTTGTGGCACTTTAGGGGGTTGCGTCCCTTATTTTTCAATCGGTTAGGGGGGGTATAAGAAACTTTAGGGGGTCTGCAAAAAGGCTTTGACACTCTGAGTTGGTCCCCCTAAAAGCCGTTTCACCGAGACGGACTGGACCACTTGCTTCGGTTCGTCTCTTAGACTACCTTCTCCGGCTCGCGTCGGGTTGGCGCTTTTCGAAGCAAATGTTAGCCTGTTTGACCAC
>JANXLQ010000306.1 GCA_025355085.1 Rhodopila sp. | reverse complement strand
CTTGGCAACGTGGTGGTCGATGTCCCGCTGTCGGCCACTTTATTCGTCGTCGCCCACTTCCACATGGTGATGGGTGTCGCACCGATCATGGTCGTCTTCGGCGGCATCTATCATTGGTATCCAAAGATGACCGGCCGGATGCTGGACGATACGATGGGCAAAATTCATTTCTGGGTCACCTTCGTCGGTGCTTATGCGATCTTTTTCCCCATGCACTACCTGGGCCTGCTGGGTGTGCCGCGCCGCTATTACGAACTGGGCGACACCGCCTTCATTCCGCCCTCGGCCGCGACATTGAATGTGTTCATCACCGTCGCGGCATTGATCGTCGGCGCCGCCCAACTGGTCTTTCTGTTCAATCTGTTCTGGAGCCTGTCCCGAGGCAAGGAATCCGGCCCCAACCCCTGGAGAGCCACAAGCCTGGAGTGGCAGACACCCCAAACACCCCCCGGACATGGCAACTGGGGCAAGGAACTGCCCGTGGTCTATCGTTGGCCCTATGACTACAGCGTCCCGGGCGCGGAACGCGATTTCATTCCACAGAACCAACCTGCCACCACACCGGCCGGTTAGGCATCATGAGCGTCATCGTCGTATTCCTGGCCGTGATCGCCGTCATCGCGGGATGGTGGCTGTCGCAGCAGCAACTGATGGCAAAGCCGTGGCTGAATGTTAATTCGATCGGCGATATTCCGGCCAGAAACGAACCCTCCGTACCATTGGCGCAGGTGGGATTGGGGGTATTTTTGGTCGTGGCCGGCTGCCTGTTCGCACTACTGGTCAGTGCTTACTTCATGAGGGTTGAAATTGGGCCGTCGAACGGCGTGGTCCTGCGGAGCATGCCGATACCCGCGATGCTGTGGGTCAATACCGGCGTGCTGGTCCTTAGCAGCATCGCACTGCAATGCGCCGATATCGCCGTGCGGCGCGGCCAAAGGGATGTCATGCGGGATGCCCTGCTGCTGGGCGCCGTGTCTGCCCTGGTTTTTCTCGCCGGACAGATCCTGGTTTGGTGGCAGCTTGTGGACGCCGGGTATTTTGCCGCGGGTAATCCCGCCAATGCCTTCTTCTACCTGCTGACGGGCATGCACGGACTGCATGTGGCCGGGGGCCTGATCGCCATCGGCAGGACCGTCGCAAAGGTGTGGCATGACATGCCAACCGCACGGCTGCGCGTCAACGTAAGGCTCTGCACGATATACTGGCACTTCCTTCTGCTGATCTGGCTGATCGTTTTAGCTTTACTCACAGGCTGGGCGGATGACGCGATCGTTATCTGCCGGGCTTGGGTCATTTAGAAAGGACCACGATCCGATGGCAAACCCCGGGGGTCCCGCAATCGCGCGACCCAACGACTTGAAAGGATTTTCGGACGACTGGTCCTCCGACCAGCAGGTCTTCAAGACGGCGTCCTGGGGGAAGGTCATGATGTGGATCTTCCTGCTCAGCGACACCTTCATCTTTAGCTGCTTCCTGCTGTCGTACATGACCGTGCGGATGTCCACGACGACCCCCTGGCCCAATCCCAGCGAGGTCTTCGCCCTGGAGATCGGCGGCAAGCCGGTACCGTTGATCCTGATCGCCATCATGACATTCATCCTGATCAGCAGCAGCGGAACCATGGCGATGGCCGTCAACTACGGCTACCGGCGGGATCGCGTCAAAACGGCAGTACTGATGTGGGTAACCGCCGCCTTTGGCGCCAGTTTCGTCGGTATGCAGGCGCTCGAGTGGACCAAGCTGATCAGGGAAGGTGTCCGCCCCTGGGGCAACCCGTGGGGTGCCGAGCAGTTTGGCTCCAGCTTTTTCATGATCACCGGTTTTCATGGCACCCATGTGACCATCGGCGTCATTTTCCTGCTGATCGTCGCGCGAAAGGTCTGGCGCGGCGATTTCGACCACGAAAGGCACGGCTTTTTCACCAGCCGCAAGGGCCGTTACGAAATCGTCGAGATCATGGGCCTGTACTGGCACTTCGTAGATCTGGTATGGGTATTTATTTTCGCGCTATTCTATCTCTGGTGAGGAACGCATGTCACACGCAACAACGGCGAACCAGGCAACCGGCCATGCCGAGGGACAACACCATCCGATCAAACTATACCTGGTGATCTGGGGATGGCTGTTTGTCCTGAGCGCATGCTCTTATCTCGTGGATTACCTTGGTTTCCAGGGATACCTGCGGTGGTTTCTGATCCTGCTGTTCATGTTCGTGAAAGCGGGCCTGATCGTCGGGATTTTCATGCATATGGCCTGGGAACGGCTAACCCTGATCTGTGCGATTCTGGTGCCGCCCGTGGCGGTACTGGTGTTCGTCGGCATCATGATCGTGGAGGCCAACTATACCCTCATTACGCGGGTGGTTTTTTTCGGCGCCGGACCCTGAACACCCCGGTGGTGCGCAAGGGATCGCCTAACGCGCCACCAGTTCCGTTATCCGCAGGACAACCCCCTCGGCACTCGTCTGGCTCGGTAAGCGGCTGACCCTCATCGTCCAGTCCGCGTCAGCCGCAGCCAGTTCCTCCTCCGCCTTCGCCCCCTTCATCAGCAGGCAAACCCCGTCCGCGGTCAAAAACCGAGCCGCCAACGGCAACAAACGCGGCAGCGGTGCCAGCGCCCTGGCGGTGACCAAACCAGCCGGTTCCACCTTCGCGTCCTCTATCCTACAGCAATGCACCGTCGCCGTCGCACCCGTCTCCAGCACCGCCGTGCGAAGGAAAGACGCCTTGCGCCGGTCGGACTCGATCAGGTCGAACCGTACCCCGGTGGCGATCGCCAGCACCAGCCCCGGAAAACCGCCGCCCGTTCCCAGATCGATAGCCCTGGTCACGCCGTCCGGCATCAGCGGCACAAGCTGCAAGGAGTCCGCGATATGCCGGTCCCACAACACCCCCGAATCGCGTGCTGCGATCAAATTCAACGAGGCATTCCAACGCAGCAGCAATGCCGCGAATGTTTCTAACCGCGCGGTAAGACCGGGAGTCATACGGCGCGCACTTCGATGGTAACATGCGACAGCGATGGAAAGTGCCGCAGCCGCGATCGGTAATCCTCCGGCCCACGCCCGCCCGCCGTTGTGACCGACAACACCGCGCCCAGATGGCCGGGCCCCAGACGCCAGACATGCAGGTCCGTCAGGTGGTCGCCATCGGTCTCGATCTCTCGCCGCAGCCGTTCCGTCAATGTCTGATCCGGGTTCATGTCCAGCAGGATACGCCCGGTATCGCGCATCAGGCCATAGGCCCAGCTCGCGATGACGCATGCGCCGGCGAGTCCGGCCACCGGGTCCAGCCATAGCCAATCGAATGCCTGCGCGAGCAACAATCCGGCGATCACCAGGACTGAAACCGCCGCATCGGCGATCACATGCACGACCGCCGCCCGCATGTTGTTGTCGCGATGCGCTGAATGGTGTGCATGGGCGGTTTCGCGGAATCGTACCGATGCGCTCACCGCCGCGTGCCGCAGGGTGACGGTGAAATCGTGCGGCTCAGGGATTTCGTCGATACTTTCCAACACGCCGCCACACTCGGCAAAGGCGAAGGTCTGGCGGGAGCCATCGGGCCGCAACGTCTCCGCCACAAGGTCCCCGGCCGGAATCGCCGTCCGGACCCGAAAGCGCGGCGGGACGCCATCCTCGTGGATTTCCAGCAGCGCGCGTTCTAAGCCGCCCAGATCGACAGTATGCACATCGCTGCCGGAATGCCCGTGATCATGACCGTGCCCGCCGTGCTGCCCGCTGTGCTGTCCACTATGCCCGCCGTCGCTGTGCCCGCTGTGCCCGTGCCCGCTGTGCCCATGCCCGCTGTGCCCATGCCCGTTGTGCCCATGCCCGTTGTGTCCGCCGCCGCTGCGCTGCCCGCCATGATGATCGTGCCCGGCACCCAACAGCCACGCGCTGGCGATGTTCACCGCCAATCCCAGGCAGGCAATCGGAATCGCCTCGGCGAACGCGATCGGCACCGGCGCAAACAGGCGCGAAGTGGCCTCCCACCCGATCAACAGCGCGATCGCCGCCAGCACGATGGCGCTGGTAAAGCCGGCCAGATCGCCCAGCTTTCCGGTGCCAAAGGTAAACCGGGTGTCGGTCGCGTGCCGGCGCGCGTAACGATAGGCCAGCGCGGCCAGCAGCAACGCCCCGGCATGCGTGCTCATGTGCATCCCATCCGCGACCAGCGCGATAGAGCCGAACAGCATGCCGCCCACGATCTCCAGCCCCATCATCGCGGTACACAGCCAAATAACCCACCACGTACGGCGTTCGGAGTGTTCGTGCCCCTCGCCCAGGAAGACATGGCTGTGCGGTTCCATCAGGGACGATTCCATGTGCGGCCTCATTTCAGATAGGTGCGGACGACTTCGAGCAACTGCTCGACGGCATCGGGATCGAGCGCCCCGGGATGCGTTTCGGTATCGACGAGATGGGTGCGGACATGGTCCTCCACAACTTCAGCCATCAGTCCGGCCATGGCCCCGCGCGCCCCGGCGATCAGGTGCATGATCGGTTCGCAGCCGGCTTCGCTTTCCAGGGCGCGCTCTATCGCCTCAATCTGGCCGCGCAGGCGCCTGACGCGGGCGAGCAGTTTTTGTTTCTCACGCATCGTATGTGTCATGGATAGGGGGGTATCCTATTTTTCCACCCCACCGCAATAGCGATGCTTTTAACGCGTTGATGCCCCGGTATCGATTTCGGGGTTGCGGCGGGTCCGGCAACGGGGTAGGAAACCGGCCTTCGCAACGGCGGATGGGCGCGTAGCTCAGCGGTAGAGCATCGCCTTCACACGGCGGGGGTCACAGGTTCAATCCCTGTCGCGCCCACCATCCGACCCTTGCATTAGGCGTGATTCCTGATCAGCGCGACACGGGTAAGCGCAGGGGTATTGCCGAAAGCATCGTCTCCAGCGGCGAGATTGCCTCGCTGTCACCAGCCGCATCCGTCTGGCAACCCTGGCCAAGATGGCCGGTTATCGCAATCCAATGCCGGCTCCCCCAACGCGGACTGCCCCACGTCGCCACTGAGGCGCCTCCATCCGGATGGCCGCCCATTTTGCCAATGATCCGGTTCGGGACGTTTTTGCGCGATCCGCACCAAATTCCCAAACACAGAGACCGTCTTAAACCCGCTGCCCCCCGTCGATGTGGACCTCCGACCCGCTGATATACATCGCCTGGTCGGAGCACAGGAAGAACAGCAGATCCGCCACCTCGTTCGACTTACCCAGCCGCCGCATCGGGATTTCACGTTGCACGATCTCCTCGGTGCCCGGCGACAGAATCGCCGTATCGATCTCCCCCGGGGATACCGCGTTCACCCGCACCCCGTGCCGCCCCAGATCGTTCGCCATCTCCCGCGTCAACGCCGCCAGCGCCGCCTTGGACGTCGCATACGCCGCACTGGCGAACGGATGCACCCGCGACCCGACGATCGAGGTCATGTTGACGATGCTGCCCTTCGACTCGATCAGATAGTCGCTCAGCCCCTGAGCCAGCAAAATCGCGGAAAAAAAGTTGACGTTGAAAATGTGCAGCCAGTCCTTGTACGCCATCTGCAAACTGGTGATCTTGCCGCCGTCCGGATGCTTGGGAGATATCGCCGCGTTATTGATCAGCGCATCCAGCCGCCCCCCGGCGATACGCTTGATCTCCGGCAACGCGGCGCTCACGGAATCCACGTCCGACAGATCCATCTGGATATGATTGCGCTCCCCACCCGGCCACGGGCAGCGCGGATCGAAGGCGTGGCGAGAGATCGTCAGCACGCGCCAGCCCTCGCTGCTAAAGCGCTTGACGGTGGCGTGGCCGATGCCGCGGCTGGCACCGGTCAGCAGCAAAACAGGTTGTTGGGCAACGGTCATAGTCGGATATCCTTCGCGCTGCCCTAGAGTATGGTCTTCACCGCCGCTTTCGCCAGGGGGGTATCCAAACCGCTCGGCGTTCATCCCTGAAGCGCGGTGTTCAGACGCACCCATGCGGTGAACTCGCCGTCCGGCAGTTCCCCCGCCGCCATCGCGAGGGTCATCACCACCGCCTCTGCATCGCCAGCAGTGAAAATGCACCCGTTCAGACGCAGAAAAAGCTCCAGCGCCACGAACGCGGTGCGTTTGTTGCCATCGATAAAGGGGTGGTTCTGGGCGATCCTCAGCGCATAAACGGTTCCCCAACATCCGGTTCGCCGTATCCCGCCCGGTTTAACGGCCGGGATACGGCGCTGTCGGGCAGGCCGGCGTCACGGAGGCCGGTGGAGCCCCCGTGTTCGGCCAATTGTTCGTCATGAATGGCGAGAACAAGCTGCGACGATAGCCAAACCGTCACTTCGCCAGTTCGCGCAATACCGCGCTGCGGTCTTTCATGACCTGCCGCGCAACGTCCATCTGCGCCGCAAAATCGGGGTCGGCGACGGTGAGGCGAACGCCATCGGGTTGATCGACGGCATAGATCGTATCGCCCTTGGTCACCCCCAACTTCGCCAGCAATTCCCGAAGCAGGATCATGCCCACCGAGTTGCCGATCCGGGTCAATTTCAGCACATGCACGGCTTGCCCTCCTGGCTGTCCAGCACGTTATACGAAATTACAATATAAACCGGCTCAGGTCGCCCTTCTGCGCCAGCGGAGCCACCTTTTCCGCCACATAAGCAGCATCGACGACAAACGTCTCGCCGCCTCGGTCGGTGGCGGAGAAGCTGATATCCTCCAACAGCCGCTCCAGCACTGTGTGCAGCCGGCGGGCGCCGATGTTCTCGATCCGGTCGTTGATGTCGGACGCCAGTTCGGCGAGCGCATCCACCGCGTCGTCGCGGAAATCCAGCGTCACGTTCTCGGTGCCCAGCAACGCCGCATACTGCTTCAACAGCGAATGCTCCGGCTCGACCAGAATCCGCCGCAGGTCGGCGCGGGTCAGCGGCAGCAGTTCGACGCGGATCGGCAGGCGGCCTTGCAGTTCCGGCAGCAAATCGGACGGCTTGGCCAGGGTGAACGCGCCGGACGCGATGAACAGGATGTGGTCGGTCTTCACCAAGCCGTATTTGGTGTTGACCGTGGTGCCCTCGATCAGCGGCAACAGGTCGCGCTGCACCCCTTCCCGGCTGACATCGCCGCCGCGGAACCCGCCTTCGGATGTCCGGGCGCAGACTTTGTCGATCTCGTCGAGGAAGACGATGCCGTTGTTTTCGGCGTGCGACACCGCGTCTTTCGTCAGTTGGTCGTTGTCCAGCAGGTGATCGGCTTCCTCCGCTTCCAGGATGCGGCGGGCGGCTTCCACCGTCATGCGGCGCTTCTGCAGCGGGCGGTTGCCCATGATGCCTTTCATCATCTCGCTCAGGTTGATGACCTGACCGGGCGGCATGCCGGGCATATCGAACTGCCCGATGGGGGAGCTACCGGCATCGGCGACGGCGATATCGATCTCTTTCTGCTCGAACTCGCCATTGCGCAGCATCCGGCGGAATTTCGACCGTGTATCGGCAGCGGCTTCTTCACCGACCAGGGCGGTGACCAGGCGTTCCTCGGCGGCGGCTTCCGCCTTGGCCTGGACGCCTTTGCGGCTGGATTCGCGCAGCATGTTCAGGCTGGAATCGACCAGATCGCGGATAATGCTGTCCACGTCGCGGCCGACGTAGCCGACCTCGGTGAATTTGGTCGCTTCGACCTTCAGGAACGGCGCCTGAGCCAACTTGGCCAGCCGGCGGGCGATTTCCGTCTTGCCGCATCCGGTCGGGCCGATCATCAGGATGTTCTTCGGCACGACCTCTTCCCGG
>JANXLQ010000248.1 GCA_025355085.1 Rhodopila sp. | reverse complement strand
GTTCGATCAGGCCGACCTCGATGCCGTCGCCGACAGCCTGAACGCCAGGCCGCGCAAGACACTGGACTATGCGACGCCGAGGGAGCAATTCACGAACCTCCTCGCCGGATTGGCCGGCGCGCAGAAGTCGCCACCCGGGGGTGTTCGTCCCGGAACTTGAATCCGCCGACTTAATCCTGAATCCCTGTCTCTCCGCCAGTCCGATCACCATTGGACAACATAGCGATAGCCTCCCCAGCCGGTATCAAGTACCTCGGTGGTGCCGTATCCCTTCAGGTCCGATGAACAATCCCTACCGCACGCTTTCCAGTCGTATCGCCTACCAGAACCCCTGGACGCGGGTGCGAGAGGACCGCTTTCGGCGTGCCGATGGCACCGACGGATTGTACGGCGTGGTCGAACGCCCCGACTTTGCCGTCGTGGTTCCATGGCAGGACGGGTGCGTGACCCTGGTGGAACAATACCGCTACCCGGTCGGCGAACGGGTCTGGGAATTCCCCATGGGAATGTGGGAACAGGCGCCGGGAACCGATCCCGCCGTACTGGCTGTAGCCGAACTGCGGGAGGAAACCGGGCTGATCGCCGCCGGGATGACCCATTGCGGCACGATTTTCCAGGGACCGGGATACTGCAATCAGCGCGGCCATATTTTTCTGGCAACGGACCTCACGCAAGGCGAACATCAGCGAGAGGTCACCGAACAGGATATGATTTGCCGGACCGTGAAGTTGGCTGACTTCGAAGCCATGATCCGGGACGGAACGGTACGCGAAGCGATGACCATCTCCGCATTCGGTGTCCTACGGGTGAAGGGCCTTATCTGACGCCGGGACCTCTCCCGCTCGCTTGCAGTGGCAGAAACGGCCGGAAGGACCACGCCCTGGAACGTGATCGTTTGAGGTTGCTTCCAGCTCAAACGATCACGCGATCGAACATAGAGTTAAACCATGGTCGGCACCAGGAGAGGGTTCAACCTCGAACGATCACGATCTAACGCGGCCCGTTGTCCTCGGGCGGTGCGACGCGCTCGATCCAACCGGACAGCGACCGCAGCGCGACGTGGGCGAAAAAGACGATGACCGTCAGTGTGACCGCCTGACCATATTCCGCAACGCCCGCAGCGGTTCCGATCGCCGCGACAGCCCAGAACGTCGCGGCGGTGGCTAAACCACGTACATGAGAGCCTTGGCGAAGGATGACGCCAGCACCCAGAAAGCCGATGCCGGTGGCGATGGCACCCAGTGCAGCCCCCGGATTGCTGCCACTATAAGTGACAGCGATCCTCGCGAAAAGGCACGCCGCTGCTGCCACCAGGGAACAGGAACGCAGCCCCCCGAGATGGCGGCGCCACTCCCGCTCCGCCCCGATGGCAGCACCCAACAGCGCCGCGACGACGATGGGCAGGACGTCATGCATCGCGGCGGTCAGGTAGAATCTTGTGGTATTGACACATACACGCAGCCTACGGCGAGGCCGGCCGCCGTGCATAGCGTCCCGTTATTGGGCGGGAACTTTACCGTCCGGCATCGCGTCGATCCGCTGTATCGCGTCGCCCGGCCGAACCGTTCCGCCATCGATGACGCGGGCTGTAATGCCGCCATGCCCGCGCACGGCGTTGTAGCCGCCGGTGCCGAGTATTTCCTCCATGCGCGAACAGGGATGGCATGGGCCGGTACCTAGCAGGATGGCCGATCCCAGGCGGAAGTGCTGGCCACGGAGAGCCAGCAGGTTTAGCCCCGACACAACGATATTTCGCCGCAACCGTTCCGGGTCGATTCGATCCATCCCGATATAAGAACCAATGGCCGCCAGATGCTCGGACTGGATCAACGTGACCTGACGAAGCTGGCTGGCGCGGCCTTGGTAATGGTCACCGGCCAGACCATAAGCCGGGTCTAGTCGGGCTTCCTCCACGGCCTGCATTGGCAGCCGGCGTTCGGGCCGCACGCCGATCCATGTGACCTTGCCTGCGCGCCCTGGCGCGTTTAACAGAACGGTAAGCGGGGCGGCTGGATTGAACAGCGTCAGTTCCTCCCTGGTGCCGGAACAGTATCGCGCATAGGCCGCGTAGCCAAATATTGCCACCATCATGGTGAAAACGGGTGTGCCAATGCTGTGTGACGGAATTGGCACACCCGCTTCCAACATGACGGAGTAGGGTAACACCCATTCGGGTTTGGCGCCTTCACTTTCCCGCTCCCGGGCATGGAATGGGCGGTTTTTCTATCGGTTACCCATCGGCGGACGCGGGGTTTTCTCGGCCAAAGTCTGGCCCAACATTGAACGGATAGATCGATGAGCCGCCTAGTTTACGTCCTGAACGGACCCAACCTGAACCTGCTGGGCAAGCGTCAGCCGCACATCTACGGCCACGAGACAATGGCCGACGTGGAACGCGACGTTCGCGCGCTGGCGGTGGAACTGGGTTTGGAAATCCGGTTCCTTCAAAGCAACCGGGAATACGAGATTATCGACTGGATTCATGAGGCGCGGGACACCGCCGGTGGGATCGTGATTAACCCGGCTGCGTTCACCCATACGTCGGTGGCGATCCTGGATGCGCTGAACACGTTCGATTCGCCGGTAATCGAGATCCATATCTCGAACGTGCATAAGCGCGAGGAATTCCGGCACCACTCGTTCGTTTCGAAGCGAGCGGACGGAGTGATCGCAGGCTTCGGCACGCAGGGTTATCTGTTGGCGCTGCGGCGGGTTGCACGGTTGATCGACGACGCAAAGAAGTAGGGTCACAGGCAAGCCGGCCGCCGTAGCGGTGCGGGGTTCGTCTATAATACCAAACCGGCGTTGACATCGACACTCGCCGGCCACCCTCTGACCGTCATGGTGCGCGGAGGCACCCTCTGACCGTCATGGTGCGCGGAGGCACCCTCTGACCGTCATGGTGCGCGGAGGCACCCTCTGACCGTCATGGTGCGCGAAGGCACCCTCTGACCGTCATGGTGCGCGAAGGCGCGCCATCCACGTCTTT
>JANXLQ010000207.1 GCA_025355085.1 Rhodopila sp. | reverse complement strand
GGACCCATGCAGGTCAACACCATGCCCTCTGTGCCAATGATAGTGAAACACTTTTCTCCTGGAAGTTTAGACCCAAAGGCGCGGAAGGAAGACCACCATGCCCGCACCGGCCGCCGTGTCGATGGATGTCTGGAGCATGGGCATGGTGGTCTTCCTTCCGCGCCTTTGGGTCTAAACTTCCAGGAGAAAAGTGTTTCACTATCATTGGCACAGAGGGCATGGTGTTGACCTGCATGGGTCCAAGGTCCGCGAAACCGTTGCGATTGAAATTTCACTAACCCGGCCTGACCGCCTTCCACTGCCTGAATAGAAGGGAGCAACCATGGCGGCAGGTTGTACAGCGATGCTCCGGCGACCACGACCACAGCCTCTATATCGAAACAATTTCACGTTCAATCAAGGCATGCGATTGGCAGCAGGTATGTGTGGACGCGCGCCCTGGCGCCGCTTCGGCGGGTTTGCGGGTAAGGCCGAGTAACCAGTTTCAGCGTAAATGATGCTAATCGAGAAAGCGTCTATCAAATGTCAGAAGTTTCCCCCAAAAAGCAACAAATTTGATTGCGTTGAATCTGATAACGCGCTAGTGATCTAAAAATAAAGGTGATTATCCTGAACTTCTGGTCGGGGACCGTTTGATGCAGTTGATTTTAGAGCCTCGGTTCCTGTTTGATGGTAGTGTGGGCGCGGTGGTAAAGCCGGTCGCGAGCGCCGTACACCATGGATTCGCCGGGTCTGACGGTGGTGCCCACGCTGACCGCACCGTGCATCCGAACGACCCGGCCTCGCATGAGGCAGGTCATCCTGCCTCCGCAATTGACGGTCCGGCTTTCGCGCCCAATCCAGCGGCGACGGCGTTAGTGTTCATCGATCCGCGTGTTTCCAACTGGCAAGCACTTGCCGCCGGTGTAAAAAGTGACGTTCAGGTCGTGGTGCTCGACCCCTCAAAGGACGCTATTCAGCAAGTTACCCGGGCGCTTGACGGCCGATCCGGGATTACCGCGATCAATTTTCTGGCTTATGGCACCGCAGGGTCGGTCGAGATCGGCAATGCTCCGCTCGATGCGGCATCCCTCGCCTCACATGCCTCCCAAATCGCGAGTTGGAGCGACCATATGTCCGCGAATCCGGACATTTTGTTTTGGAGCTGCGACGTAGCCCAAGGGGTCGGCGGCAAGGCGTTGCTGGCCGATTTGCATACTCTGACCGGCGCTCAGGTGGCGGCATCGAGCGATGCGATCGGGTCTTCCGCCATGGGGGGAACCTGGACACTGGATACCGCGACCGGGCCAATCGATGCGGCGACGCCATTTACGGGCGTGGCACTTGCGACGTATTCCGGCGTTCTGGATTCGGCAATTCCGCAAGTTACGATCCATGGTTCAGCAGCCGCGCTTCCGGGGGCGACCTTTACGGAAACCGTGACGTTGACCAACGGCGCGGCCAATGCCGCGGGCGGCTCACCATTCATCGAGGTGTTCGCGCCGGCAAACGCAGCCGAAAATGCCAGCCTTATCAGTGCCGTTGCCAGTGGCCACGTACTGAGCGTCACCGGCGTGACGTTAACGAACGACGGCAATGGCCATGTCGTCGCGGTCGATCCAATGGTGTTGGATGCCCAGGGTAATCCACAGGCTGTCGCCGCCCCGGCTGGATATCACGCTGGCGATACAATGTATGTGGTACAGTTGGCACCCGGCAGCATCGCGGCAGGCGCATCGGAACAGGTTTCCCTTACGTTCTCTTTGTCCAATGGCAGTGTCCCGACCACGACCGGACTGGAAATCGCAGCCATCGGTGGCTTCCGGGATGGCGGCCTAACTATTCGTGGCACTAGCCCGACTGAGGGCAATTTGGCCACGGATGCGGGCAACGGGCTGGTAACGGCCGATCCCGGTGTGGCGTATGTCTCGGCCGAAGCTGCGGTGACGTATATTGCAAGTAACAGTACTGATGGCACGACTTTGGGACTGTACCAGTTGACAGTGACGTCGGCACCCGCTGTTAGCGGCCACCCATTAAACGGCTTGGAATTTAGCGTCGCGTTGCCGTCTAACGCGACATACTCAGGCGGTGGCATTACTATTAACGGCGTTGGGGCGGTAGGCGCGACTGCGACCGTCAAATCTGGAGGAGCCACCGGCGGACAATCTCTGGCATTGAATTTTGCGACGATTGCCGAGGGTGGGGCAACAACGATTTTGGTGCCATTGACAGTCCTCGGTTCGGGTTCTGCCGGCTCCACAAGTATTCCCACGTTGGCGGATCCCACCACCGCGCCGATTAGTGGCGCGTTTCCAATCGGCGGTATTGCAGGGAACACAAGCACATATCAACTCACCGATTTTGGCGGCTTGGACTCGATCAGCCTGGCCCAGTTCAATCCGGCGCTCGGAACTCTAATCGACGTGAATCTGTCACTTGGGGGCTACATTTTCACAACTGGTAGCTTGGTCGCCTCCGGTTCGAACGTTTCATTGAAAAATTTTTCGATTAGTGACCATATTATTTTAGGCACGCCGGGCCTCAGTAATAATCCCACCAATGCACTTCTGACCGCTAATCCACTGATTTTGGGTAATACCGCCGCCCTTATAACTACCACCACGCCTTTCACTGTCGGTCCGGTCACTGCTTCCGACACGACCCAGTCGGTCACGATCACGAAAGGCCTTTCCACCTATGAAGGCTTGGGCACTGTGGTGTTCCCAGTATTGACGCAAACGGCCGAGAGCGGCAACGTCAAGGGGGGCGCCCTGACGCTCGCTCTGACTACAAAAGCGTTGGCGACGGCAACGATCACATATGACTATGACGTAGCTATTGTTACTCCCGCGACGTTCACCGCGCACGTCTATACCGACGCCAACGCCAACAAGACGCAGGACGCCGGCGAGACCGACCTGTCCGGCGTAACGGTCAACCTGCTGGACGGCACCGGCAAGGCAACCGGCACGACGGCGGTGACCGACGCCAAAGGCAACGTGACGTTCGCCGGCCTGACGCCGGGCAGCTACGAGATCGCAGTTGTCACCCCGGCCGGGGACGCGGTGTCGCAGACGACCAACCTGCTGACGCCCACCACGCTGACGTCCGGTAGTTCGGCAAGTGCTATCGAGGGTGTTTTTGTGCCCGTGACCTTCAATGCGCATGTCTATACCGATCCAAATGGCAACTCGAGTCAGGACAGAGGGGAACCGAATCAACCTGGAGTCACCGTCCAACTTCTTGACGGTTCGGGCCATCCGACCGGCCGGACCGCAGTTACCGACCCCAGCGGGAATGTCAGCTTCACCGGCCTGACGCCCGGCAGCTATGAGATCGCCGTGGTCGCGCCAAACGGCACGACCGTGACTCAGAGGACAAACGTTCTGACACCGACGACGCTGACATCGGGCCAGACTGCCAGCGCGACCGAAGGTCTGGTCGTCCCGGCGACCCTGAACGCGCATGTCTATGGCGACTCGAATAGCAACGGGACTCAGGATAGCGGCGACGTCAATCTGGCAGGCGTGACCGTTGCGCTGCTGGATAGCAAAGGCAACCCGACCGGGCGGACCGCAGTCACCGATTCGCATGGCAACGTCAGCTTCACCAATCTTCCACCGGGCATTTACGAGATCGCCGTAGTCGCACCCGACGGATCGATTGTCACTCAAGCCAGCAATATCCTGTCCCCCATTACTTTGGTCGCAGGGCAAACGGCGCAGGCCATCGAGGGGCTGGAAACGACGGTCATCCATGTCATGACATCGCTGCCGCAGCCGGATCTGTCAGCCCCCTTTGGTCCAAAGCTCTCGAACCCGCTGCTCGTTCCCGCGATTGGCGCGCCACTGGATGCGCCCGGCGATTTCAACCCGCTCGATGGCACTGCACAGGCACGCCAGCTTTATGTCGAAGCCCGCAACGCTGACGGCGGCCCCATCCCGTCGTGGCTGACCTTCGACCCCACCACCATGAGCTTCAGTGGCGCACCCCCGGTTCCCCTGAAGAAGCCGTTGGTCATGCTTGTCGTGATCCGCGATTCCAAGGGCAATCAGACTTTCCACGACGTGCCCGTAATCAGCGGCGCCAGTGGCGATCAGGCTGAATTCTATGCCCATTTAACCAGCGCGAAGTTTCGCCACGCCATGCTGAATGGTTTTACCCACAGTCAACCGCGTCATGCGGAGATGATGGCCCCAATCATGGCGGCCGAGGTCCAATTTGCCGAAGCCACCCCGATCTATCCAGCCGCTCGCCATTTCGATGGTACGCTGGACGGCCGAACCGCATTCACGACTCAAATACAGGCGGCAGGCCGCATGGGTAGGCTGGCTAAGGCGCGCGCCTTCCTGGATGCCTGGACGCATATCGATGCGTAAGCGAACATGCGCTTAGTTCCCGACGCTACCCAAATGAATCAATTCCAAGGATACTTTCCCGACATGACACCGTTTCCCGGCACCGATGCCAATCGACCGGTCGCGTGCGGCCGCCGAACAATGACTGGCCGCCTCGCACGTCTTTTGGCCGGCTCATCGCTATCCGCATTGCTTCTGGCGGGATGCGGCGTGCGGCCGGAGGTTATCACGCCTGCGGAACACGTTCAGCGCGCCCAGGCTGACTATACGAAGATCTATGACGGATATGTACCGGTCGATCGTCCTCTTGCTTTACCCGACGCGATCGCCAGGGCCCTGAAATACAACTATGACGCGCAACTCTCGCGGGAGCAAATCACCCTGCAAGAGCGACAGGTCGATCTCGCCTTGGCGGGTATGTTGCCGCGCCTGGCGCTGAACGCCGGCTATACCGCCCGCAACAACGATCCGGCCGCGCAGAGCATCAACGAGCGTACCAAACAGGTTTCTCTCGATTATGCGTTCTCGGAAGAGCCACGGCATGTAACCGCCGGACCAGAATTCACCTGGACGGTGCTTGACCTCGGCCTGAGCTATTACCAGGCGAAGCAACAAGGCTATCAAAGCCTGGTTGCGGTCGAGCGGCGACGCAAGGTGATCGATGAGATCGTGCGCAAGGTGCAGGATTCCTACTGGAAGGCGACAGTCGCCAGCACGCTCTTGCCCCGCCTGAAACCCATACTGGCACGCGCGGAGCGAATTCTGGAGGCATCACGGGAAGCGACACGGCGGCAGTTGTCGCCGGATATGCCGATGCTGGAATTCCAGCGCGAAATGACCCAGGTCGTCGGGCAATTGCACCATATAGATACCAACCTTAATGACGCCCGAGCCCAACTCGCGACACTGATCAACGTCCCGACAAATGTCCCGCTGGCGTTGGCCAAGACGGAATTGGACCGGCGGCCGTCGATCGAAACCGCCGATACGCACAGGCTGGAGGAAATTGGTCTCGCCTTGCGGCCGGAGCTGCGTGAGGAAGCCTACAAGGAACGTATCGACCGCCAGGATGTGTACAAGGAAATCCTGAAGATGATGCCAGGCTTCGGTATCCTGGCCAATTTCAACTACGATTCTAATAAATACCTGTACAACAACACCTGGGGCAGCGTCGGTGTTCAGGCCGGCTTCAACGTGGCCAACATTATCCGTGGCCCACGGGCAATTTCCGCAGCGAAGGAAGCGGTCGAGGTTTCTAAGACTCGGCGTCTCGCACTAAGTGTTGCCGTGCTCAGCCAGGTCAACCTCGCCTACCAAAGTTATGCCAGCGCCATGGAAGACTTGCGCACCAGCCGAGACATTCTCGACGTTGAACGTAAGATCGGTTCTGTATCCAGGAATGCCCGCACCGCCAGTTCTCTTTCCGATGCACAACTGATCCAACGCGAGCTCGAAGAAATCGTTGCGGAGTTAAACTACTACCACAACGTGGGCTTGGCGCAGTACGCTCTCGTCACGGTCTATATGTCATGTGGCGTGGATTTGGTGCCCCCCACGATCGAACTCGATGACCTTGGGAAGATGTCGCAAGACATTGTTGGTGGCATTGCGCCCTGGGCCAGCGGAAAACTTCCCGCCGTCGAGTTGCCTGAAGCGGCTCCTGCCCCTCAGCCGTCGTAGGCCTAACCTGGAACTTTGCATGATGCTCGTCCGGTCTGGTTTCATCGGCGTGATGCTACTGATCGGCACCGGGGCGGTGGCGCAACCCCACAATACGCCGGGCCTGCCCGAAATCCCGGTTCGGACCTCGGATGCGACGGTGCGGGACATACGGTTGCAGGTTGTCGCGATCCTCAGCGCGACCATCGGTGCCCCGATGGCCGGACGGCTGGATCAGTTTCCGTTGCACGATGGCGACCGTTTTAAGGCTGGCGAAATCCTTGCCCGGTTCGCCTGCGCCGAACGCGAAGGAGCGCTGGCGCATGCAAGGGCATCGTTGGAGCTCAAGCGACGGATTTTGACCAATAAGCAGCAGTTGCGCAGCTTGGGAAACTCCACTGGTGTCGAGCAAGATGTCGCTGCGGCTGAAATGACCGAGGCTGCGGCCGATGTAGCTATCGCGCAGGCCATGGCAGCGAATTGCTCTGTCCCCGCCCCTTTCGCAGGCCGAATTGCCGGAGTGTCTGTTCACGCGTTTCAGTTTCTGGCTCTTGGCGCGCCGATGTTGGACATTTTGTCCGACCACGAGTTGGAACTGGAAATGATCGTGCCGTCCCGATGGCTGACATGGCTGAAGCCAGGAGAAAGCTTCGACGTTGCAATCGACGAAACCGGCCGAACCTATAAAGCGGAACTGACCCGGTTATCAGGAAAGGTAGATCCGGTAAGCCGTTCCATCAAGGTTTATGCTAAAGTGAAGGCGCAGGCCGAAGATTTGTTGCCAGGAATGAGCGGCCGGGCGCTTATTGTCGCGCCAACCGGCGACCATTAGATTTTTAGTCCATGAACGTATCGGTAAATCATCAACTTCTGCGCCTGAGCAGCTTATTGCAGCTTGAGCAGCGAGCCAGGCAATTGTGCGGGCAAGAACTGACGTTTCTTATCGTTAACGAAACTGTTGCCGTCGTACCTTATCAGCAGGCGGCGCTTTGGCGCGTTGACGATCCACGGGGCTCCCGTATCGTTCTGTCTGGCGTGGCCGAACCGGAATCCGGGACACCATATCGGAACTGGATCGAACAACTGTCGGGCGTGTTGGCGCACGGTGATCGGGCCGCGACCCTTCATGTGATAGATATGGCAACCCTGCCCGCCAAGATCACCGACACCCGGGCAGAATGGTTTCCCCGCCACGCCCTGTGGTGTCCCCTCAAGCATCCCGATGGCCATCTGCTCGGTGCCCTGATCCTTGGACGGGCGGATGCCTGGAACAGCGGCGATCACCAGATGCTCGATCTTCTTGCTGGTCAGTACGGCCAGTGTCTGGCCCTGGACAATCAGCGGCGGCATCGCTTGTTTCGTCTGCCGCGTCGTTCCCGCCGGCTGGCGGCGACCGGTATCGTATCGATCCTCACCGCCGCTGCTCTGACGCTGCCGATTCGTCAATCCGTGATCGCGCCGGCCGAGGTTATCTCGATTGATCCCGCGCCGGTGCGGGCACCATTCGATGGCGTGGTCGGGGCGGTGCATGTCGCACCAAATGCTTTGGTCCACGCTGGCGACCGGCTTGTTTCGTTAGACCCCAGGCAGTTGCAGACACAACACGATGTCGCTGCCAAGGCGCTGGAAATGGCGCGGGCCGAATATGTCGTCACCTCGCAACAGGCCATGAACGACTTTCAGGCGAAGGCCAGGCTTTCCCTGCTTGCCGGCAAGGTCGAGCAGCGAGCCGCCGAACTGGCCTATTCCAAGGGTCTGCTGGAGCGCGCTGACATTGCCGCGCCAATCGACGGTGTCGCGGTGTTCGGCAATGCGGCGGAATGGATTGGCCGCCCTGTCGCCTTGGGGGAGCGGATCATGCAAATCGCATCCCCGACGCGAACCGAATTGGAAATTGAGGTTCCCGCCGCCGACGCAATCACGTTCGATCTCGGTTCGGATGTCTTGTTCTTCAGCAATGTCTCACCTGACACCCCGGCACGCGGGACCTTGGAATTCGCCAGTTATTCAAGCGCAGCGACCGCCGAAGGTGTCATGGCCTACACATTCCGTGCCCGCTTCGATGGTGGCACCAGGGAACGCCTGGGTGTGAAGGGATCGGCTAAAATATATGGCGCCTCCCAACCGCTGGCGCTCTGGTTGTTTCGTCGGCCCATCGCGGCGTTTCGGCAATGGCTGGCGCTGTAGCGGGAACCGCGGGCGCGGTGACGGAACCTTTCCATCTCCCACCCCTGCGCGAGGATCTACGGCTTTTGCCCGGCCCGGTCAGTCGCGGTGGCGCACCAACCTGGACTTTGCACGATCCGGCCCGGCATCGGTTCTTCCGGATCGGTTGGCTGCAATTTGAGATTTTGAATCGATGGGGCCTCGGACGCTCCGATGCCATCGCCGATGCGATAGACGCCGAAACGACAATCCGAGCGACGGAGGTCGATGTGAGGTCGTTTTTGCGGTTTGCGGGTCAGGCCGGCTTGCTGGCACCGCTGGGCGAACAAGGCACGCGACGGCTGTGTGCGGAGGCTGATCGCCGGCGTTTATCCGCGGGATCATGGCTGCTCAAAAATTACTTATTCCTGCGGGTCCGTCTGTTGAATCCGGATCGGCTGCTGTCCTGGCTTTTGACGTATATCGGGTTTGTTTACACGCGTGGGTTTGCCATCGCGGTCGGCTTACTGGCCGTTTTGGGCCTGCATCTGGTTGGTCAGCAGTGGGACGCGTATTGGCACGAGTTCCAGGATCTGTTTTCGCTGGAGGGCGCGCTGATGGTCGGCGCCGCTCTGTTCGGTGCGAAGATCATTCATGAACTCGGGCACGGCCTCACCGCCCGCCATTTTGGTTGCCGCGTACCGGCGATGGGGGTCGCATTACTGGTATTGTGGCCCGTGCTGTGGACCGACACGACCGATGCCTGGAGGCTGACGAACCGCCGCCAGCGCATGGCGATCGACGCTGCGGGTATGGCGTCGGAAATCGTCCTGGCGGTGATCGCCACCCTGGCGTGGACTCTATTGCCCGACGGCCCCGCGCGCACCGCCGCCTTTCTGCTATCCAGCTCCACCTGGGTCATCACCGTCCTGGTCAACGTCAATCCGCTGATGCGATTTGACGGATATTACCTGCTGTCGGACTGGTTGGATGTGCCCAACCTACAGGATCGTGGATTGGCGATGGCACGATGGTGGTTGCGTGAAACACTGTTCGCGCTTGGCGATCCACCCCCGGAAGTATTCGCCCCGCGCCTGCGAACCGTCGTCCTCGCCTATGCGCTGGCGACACTGATCTATCGTTTTTTCCTCTTCATGGGCATCGCATTGCTGGTTTTTCACATCGGATTCAAGGCTCTGGGGCTGTTTCTGATGGGGGTCGAGGTCTGGTGGTTTATCGCACGCCCAATCCTGAATGAGCTGCGCGTGTGGGCACGCCGGCTTCGCGCCGTTCGGCCCCGGGGTCGAACATTGGTTACGTTCGGGGTCTTTGCGCTGCTGACGGCCCTATTGGTCGTCCCCTGGCATGGCTCTGTCAGCGGTCCGGCCATGTTGCGTGCCGGGCATGAGGCGACGTTGTTCACAGACGAGCCAGGACGCCTGATCGCGTTAGTTTCCAACGGCACGCGGGTGTCGGCAGGCGATGCGGTGTTCCGTCTGGAATCACCGGCCTTGGATAGCCGGCAACAGATCGTTCGTGCCAAGGCCGCCGCGCTGCGCTCCCGTATCGAGGGACAGGCATTCGACCCCCAAAATGCCGACGCTATCGATGTTACGTGGGAGGAGTTGGCGCAGGCACTCGCGGAAGAGCGCTCACTGGATGCGCAGCGGAATGCCCTCGCTGTCCGCGCGCCCTTTTCCGGCACGGTACTCGACGTGGTACTGACGCTGCGGGTAGGCCAATGGCTGCCGCGGCGGGAGGCTTTGGCCATGCTGATCGACCCGTCGGATCAGATGGTGGAAGCGTATGTCGCCGAGGCGGACGTGGGCCGGATTCATCAGCACGCAGTGGCACGGTTTTATCCGGCCAATACGGAATCGCCCCTGAACCTGCGTGTAACCAGCCTGGATGTGGGGTCCACCCGCGTGCTCGAAGAACGACAACTGGCTTCACCCTGGGGTGGACCATTGGCGGCTCGGCGCGATACGGCCGGTAAATTAATTCCGGCGAGCGCGGTCTATAAGGTGTTTCTGGAGCCTCGGGACGGTTCCGCGACCGGCGGCGTCCGCCGTATGCCAGGCATTGTCGTCATTGAGGGCGACGAAAGAAGTATCCTGGGCGGCTTGTATCGCCGGGCCGTCGCCCTGCTGATGCGAGAGGCCGGACTGTAATCCACGGGCCGCGGCGCCGTCGATATTGATAAACTGCGGGTGCGGAATAGGTGGGTGGATTCAAGTTCCGGGACGAACACCCCCAGATGGCGACTTCTGCGCGCCGGCCAATCCGGCGAGGAGGTTCGTGAATTGCTCCCTCGGCGTCGCATAGTCCAGTGTCTTGCCAGCAGTTCTCATTTTGGCTGGGCGCATCTGTCCTGGCTGACAGGATATCCTGTTTCATATCCTGATCACGGTGCCAGCGGCGGCGGACGGGTAAATGCCAAGGTTCCGAGCAGGTGGTCCCACGAGGGGAACACCAGATAGGTGGTGATGGCCCGGAGGTGATGGAAGAAGCCTGTCCGGGTCACCAAGGTACGTCTGGCCGCCCGCCACGCCCTACCACCCAGATCGCAGACTGTA
>JANXLQ010000058.1 GCA_025355085.1 Rhodopila sp. | reverse complement strand
GAAAATCACGCGGGACTATCGATCCCGCCGATACTGTTGCAATTTGGACTCACCACCCGGTCAGGAATGGCGGCAGAATCGTTGTCGGGCTGTGACAAAGCCGAACAAATCCTGCCAAAACCCAAAATGAGAACTGCTGCAAAAACACGCAGCGAGCTTGCGTCGATGCCGCTGCTTGGCCCAAAGTACGTTGTTGCCTCTCCAATCAGAATGATCTGCCCAAATGAGCGCCACCGTCGATGACTCGATAATGCCAGCCAACGCGGCTTTCGCGATGCGCCTTGCTCGTAACATCAAAGGTGAGGTGCTCTTCGACCGCGCCAGCCGAGGCCGCTACGCCACCGATGCATCGATCTACCAGATGGAGCCCATCGGGGTAATCGTGCCGGAAACCATAGACGACGTAATGGCGGCAATGGCGCTTGCTCGAGATGAGGGCGTGCCGGTACTTGCACGAGGCGGCGGCACCAGCCAATGCGGCCAGACCGTAAATCGGGCTCTGGTGATCGATTGCTCCAAGCATCTGCGGCGTATTCTTCGTTTGGATGTCGAAGCGAGGGTCGCTGTGGTTGAACCTGGCATGGTGCTGGGGCATCTGAACAATGCGTTGCGTGCCGGCAAGCTGTTTTTCCCGGTCGATCCATCGACCCATGCCCGCTGTACAATCGGTGGGATGGCGGGAAATAATTCCTGCGGCTCCAAATCCATCCGATACGGGTTGATGGCAGACAATGTGAAGTCGATCGAAGCGATCCTGTCAGATGGCACACAGCATCGATTCGGTGAGGTTGCGGATGGTCAGGATGAGCGGCACTCAGGGGCAATAGTGGACCTTCTGGAGCGCCTGCGCAGGCTGGGCACCATGGAGGCGGCAGAGATCGCTGCCCGCTTTCCAAAGCAACTCCGCCGGGTTGGCGGCTACAATATTGATGCGCTGACGCCAGCCGCGCGGGCGTTGGGCCGGGACAATTTGGCTCGGATACTTGTTGGATCCGAGGGCACGCTGGCATTCTCAGCGGCAATCGAACTGACGTTGCAGCCGATTAAGCCACGTAAGGTGCTGGGCATCTGTCAATTCCCAAACTTTCGCAAGGCGATGGAAGCTTCCAGGCACATCGTGGCGCTGGGACCGGAAGCCGTGGAACTGGTCGATCGAACCATGATCGACCTCGGCCGGGGCATTCCTATCTATCGGCCCACAATCGATCGGATGCTGCTCGGTGAGCCGGACAGCCTGTTGATCGTCGAATTTCATGGCTACGAGGACGGACCGCTGCTTGCCAAACTGACGGAACTGGAAACCCTGATGGGCGATCTAGGCCATCAGGGTGTCGTTCGAGCGATCGATCCCGCCTTTCAGGCAGATATCGCTTCGGTGCGCGAAGCTGGTTTGAACATCATGATGTCGATGAAGGGCGACGCAAAACCAGTCTCGTTCATTGAGGACTGCGCCGTCGATCTGGAAGACCTTGCCGATTACACCGAACGGCTGAACGATGTCTTCGAAAAGCACGAAACGAAAGGCACCTGGTACGCTCACGCCTCGGTTGGCTGCTTACATGTCCGTCCGGTGTTGAGCATGAAAGACCCCGGCGACGTGGTAAAGATGCGTGCCGTCGCCGAGGAAGCCTTTGCCCTGGTGCGCGAGTACAAAGGCTCCCACAGCGGCGAACATGGCGACGGACTGGTCCGCAGCGAGTTCCACGCGCAGATGTTTGGTTCGCGCATCGTCCGCGCGTTTGAGGCGGTGAAAGAGGCGTTCGACCCAATCGGGCTGCTAAACCCGAATCGGATCGTTCACCCGCCAAAGATGGATGACCGCACTCTCTTTCGATATGGCCCGGGATACGGTCCGATCAGCGATTTCATTCCCAAACTCGACTGGTCCGAGCACCCGGGTCCGATGGGCGGGATGCTCGGGGCGGTTGAGATGTGTAACAATAACGGGACCTGCCGGACTTTTGATTCAGGCGTAATGTGTCCGAGCTACCAGGTCACCCGTGACGAGATTCATCTGACTCGTGGCCGTGCCAATACGCTCCGCCTGGCGCTGACCGGCCAACTGGGTGCCGATGCGATGACCTCCGACGCGATGGCTGATGCGATGGCGCTTTGCGTATCCTGCAAGGGCTGCAAGCGGGAATGCCCAACCGGCGTCGATATGGCGAAAATGAAGATCGAGGTGATCGCAGTACGTGCCGAACGCCATGGATTGAAATGGCGAGAGACGCTTATCGCGGAATTGCCACGCTATGCGCCGTTTCTCTCGCAGATACCGATGCTGGCGAACTTACGAAATTATCTGCCGCCCTTGCGATGGTTGACAGAACGTTTTCTGGGAATCGCCTCCGCTCGGCGGCTACCGAAATGGCGTAGCGACAAATTTCTGGATCGAGAGGCCGCTTTGGCTGCTCCGTCCGAGCCGCGCGGCGATGTCTATCTTCTGGCGGACACGTTTAATCGATATTTTGAACCGGAGAACCTACGAGCAGCGGTCAAGGTACTGGCAGCGGCCGGCTATCGCGCCGTGATACCCAAGACTGATGGCCGCCCTTTATGCTGCGGGCGTACCTGGCTGGCAGCGGGTATGGTGGACAAGGCGCGGGCGGAAGCGGCGCGTACCATGCGGTATCTGTCGGACGATCTTCCAATCATCGGTCTTGAACCTTCCTGCCTGATGACACTTCGCGATGAATTCAAGTCCTTGCTGCCGGGGGCCGTGACCGACCGGTTTGCGGCGCGATCGATGTTGCTCAGCGAGTTCATTGCCAAAGAGAAGCCCAATCTCGCATTGCATCCGGTGCCGGGAACGGCCCGCGTGCATGGGCATTGCCATCAAAAGGCGTTCGGGGCGTTTCCGGATGCGCTTGCGATGCTGCGTCTTATTCCCAGGCTGTCGGCTCAGCCAATCGCGTCGTCCTGTTGTGGGATGGCCGGAGCGTTCGGCTACCAGTTGGAGACCGAATCGACATCCCGTGCGATGGCCGAGGCAAGGCTGCTACCAGCGGTGCGGGCGGCTGCCCCACATGATTTCATTGTGGCCGACGGCACGTCCTGCCGGCACCAGATCCGCGATCTGTCCGGTCGCGAGGCGATTCACTCCGTGCGGTTGATGGAGCGAGCGCTCGAGGCTGAAGCGTAGGCCACTTTCCCCGGCGGAGATCGAAGAGTATCTCGAAACACGACCGATGCTATGCCGCGATTGCTGCTTGATCGGACTTTGTTCTCTCTGGCGCCAGCGGCTTATTTTATTGATTTCAGGCGTGTCGCGGGCGTTCGGGAAAAGTCCCGAATTTGACAGGTATCGGCTAACGCGCCGGGCCGGCCCCAAGAATGAACCGTGTTGCAGGGTGGTGGAATGGCAGTAAAAATGGGTCTTGCGCGATGGTCAGGCCGTCGTGCTTTGCGTGGCTTCGTCTTATTGCTCCTCATCGGCGTTCCGGTACTGGCCGATGCCCAGCCGGCTAACGAGGCCCCGGCGGTCCCGGTAACCGTCGCTACCGTGGTACGACGGGATGTACCGGTATGGCTGCGCGGACTCGGAACCGTCCAAGCGAATTTCGCCGCCCAAATACGACCGCGGGTGGATGGCATGCTGTCCGGGGTGCCGGTCAAGGAAGGCCAGGACGTGAAGCAGGGCGATTTGCTTGCGGTCATCGACCCCAGGCCCTATCAGGCCGCGCTGGATGCGGTGAACGCAAAGAAGCAGCAAGATCAGGCGCAGCTCGCGAACGCGCAGGCCGACCTGGCCCGTTATACGTCCCTTGTCCGGCAAGACCACGTATCCCGCCAGCGGCTCGAAACTCAGCAGGCCCTGGTAGAGCAGCTTTCAGCCGCGATCCTGGGCGATGACGCTCAGATCGGTGCGGCAAAGCTTAATGTGAGCTTCTGTGACATTTTATCGCCGTTTGACGGGCGCATCGGCCTGCGCAATATCGATCCGGGCAACATCGTGCGTGCGGCGGAGACGGCCTCGATCCTGTCAGTTACTCAAATAAATCCGATCTCCGTTACATTTACGCTACCGCAGGACACCCTGCCGGGGATCATGCAGGCAATGGAAAAACACACGCTCGATGTCGTGGTTTACGCGGGCGACAATACGACCGAACTTGAGCGAGGTGCGTTGTTGACACCGGACAACGCCATAGACACCACCACAGGATCGATCAAGCTAAAGGCAACGTTCGGCAATTCCCATCGTACGCTCTGGCCGGGCCAGTTCGTGAACGCGCGGTTGCTGGCGGGAACCGAGATCAACGTGGTCGTTATACCCGCAGCGTCTGTGCAACATGGCCCAAATGGACTTTATGTGTATCGGGTGGGGCCAAATAATACCGTGTCCGTGCAGCCGATTCAGGTCTCCAGGCAGGAGGCGGGCGTTTACGTGGTTACGAGCGGGCTGGATGACGGGACAGTATTTGTAACTACGGGGCAATCCAGATTGCAGGCTGGCTCGCGCGTCGTGGTGCGGGACGCGCAGGCTTCACCAACCATATCCGGCAGCTAGTCGCAATCCAGGGGAAGCCCGCAACATGAGTCTTTCGACCCCTTTTATCCGCCGCCCGGTCGCGACGTCGCTGCTGACCGCCGCGCTGGTTCTGGTCGGCTTAGCCGCCTACCCGTTTCTTCCGGTGGCGCCGCTGCCGCGTGTGGAGTTCCCGACGATTTCTGTCACCGCCAACTATCCGGGAGCCAGCCCGGAGACCATGGCCAGTGCCGTCGCCCAACCGCTGGAAAAGCAATTCGCCCAGATTCCGGGCATGGCACAGTTAACATCGGTCAGCGTTTTGGGTCAGTCGCAGGTGACCCTCCAGTTCGATCTTGAACGGGATATCGACGCGGCGGCCGGTGACGTGCAGGCGGCGATCAATGCCGCCAGCGGCCAGTTGCCAAAAAGCCTTCCGTCAACGCCCACCTATCGCAAGGTCAATCCTTCCGAGTCGCCGATCATGATCCTGTCGGTACAGTCGGAGGAATTGCCGCTTATCTCCGTTAACGATTTCGCCGACGTAGTGCTCTCGCAGCAATTGTCTCAGATTGCCGGTGTCTCGCAGGTGCTGATCGGCGGCGAGCAAAAACGCGCGGTACGGGTGCAGGTCGATCCGGCCAAATTGGCTTCGATGGGCATGACCCTGGAGGACGTTCGTAGCGTGCTGGTCAGCGCCACCGTCAATTCGCCGAAAGGAACCATCAACACGGACCGGCAGTCTTTCGCCATCTATGCCAACGATCAGATCACCAACGCGGCGGACTATGACAACGTCGTTCTGCTCTGGCGCAACGGTGCGCCTGTTCGGGTACGCGACGTTGGCCGAGCAATCGACGGGCCGGAGAACCAGCTTTTGGGCGCCTGGCAGAACGGCAAAAAGGGAATCCTGCTGGTTATCTTCAAGCAGCCAGGGGCCAACGTGATCGACACGGTGGACCACATCAAGGCCGCGCTGCCGCATCTACAGGCATCGATTCCGCCGTCCATTCGCGTCAACGTCATCATGGATCGGACCCTGACGATCCGGGCGTCGGTGGCGGACGTGCAATTCACATTGCTCCTGTCCATCGGCCTGGTGGTGATCGTTATCTTCCTGTTCCTGCGCAGCTTCTGGGCAACCATCATCCCGTCCATCACCGTACCGGTGGCATTGATAAGCACGTTCGCCGCGATGTTTTTGTTCGGCTACAGCGTGGACAACCTATCGCTGATGGCTTTGACGATCGCGGTTGGATTTGTTGTGGACGATGCGATCGTCATGCTGGAAAATATTTTCCGCTACATTGAGGAAGGTATGGACCCAATGGAGGCATCTTTGAAGGGCGCCGCCGAAATCGGTTTTACCATCGTGTCGATCAGTCTGTCCCTGGTAGCGGTATTCATTCCGCTGCTGCTGATGGGTGGCATTGTCGGGCGATTGTTCCGGGAGTTCGCGATGACCATCACGATTGCGGTGATGATATCGGCCTTCATATCGCTGACTCTGACGCCGATGATGTGTTCCCGATTCCTCAGGCATCATACTGGCCGGCACAATTGGGCTTACCGAATGATCGAGGGCTTCTTCGAGGCACTGATCGGCTTCTATCGCCGGACGCTGGATATCGCATTGAAGTTCCGGTTTGTCACCTTGATGGTGTTTTTTGCGACCGTGGGGACAACGGTATATTTGTATTATGTCATCCCAAAGGGATTCTTTCCGGCCCAGGACACCGGTGTGGTGTTTGGCGTTACGGAAGGAGCGCAGGATATCTCGTTCCGTGAGATGTCAGAAATTCAGGCGAAACTGAACGCAATTGTCGCCGCCGATCCGGATACAGGGGCATATGGCGCGACGGTAGGCGCCGGGGTAGGCGGCCAGACCGGCAACAATGGGCGCATTTATATTGCCCTTAAACCTTGGGACCAGAGGGTTGGCGGAACCGCTCAACAATACATAGCCCGGTTGCGTCCGAAGTTCGCCGCCGTTGCTGGGGGCGCCGCGTTTCTACAGGCTGCCCAGGATATTCGCATCGGTGGACGTCTGACCAAGACCGAGTTCCAATACACCCTTCAGGATGCCGATTTTGACGAGCTGTTCCTTTGGTCACCGAAGGTGCTGGCGCGGCTTCGGACGCTTCCAATGGTACGCGATGTCACCAGCGATCAGCAGACCGGCGGGACGGCCGTCACATTGACGATCGACCGCGACAAAGCGGCGCGCTTCGGGGTGCAGCCGCAGATGATCGACGACACGATTTATGACGCGTTTGGCCAGAGGCAGATTACACAGTACTTCAGCCAGGTGAACTCCTATCGCCTGATCCTGGAGGTGATCCCCGAGGCGGCGTCGGACGTGGATACGCTGAACCGTCTCTACGTTCGCTCCAACACCGGCCAAACTGTCCCGCTATCCGCTTTTGCGAAATGGTCCACTGTGCCGGTTCAGCCGCTCTCCATCAGCCATCAGAGCCAGTTCCCGGCCGTGACGATTTCCTTCAATCTGGCGCAGGGTGCGGCGTTGGGGCAGGCGGTAGATGCCATCGACGCGGCTATGCGCGACATGGCGACCCCCGTCACGTTGCAAACGTCCTTCCAAGGGACGGCACAGGCGTTCCGGTCCTCGTTATCCAGCCAGCCCTACCTGATCGCGGCCGCATTGATCACGGTCTATATCATCCTCGGCATCCTGTATGAGAGTTACATTCTGCCGCTGACCATTCTCTCCACGCTGCCGTCGGCCGGCGTCGGCGCGCTCTCGATGCTCATCCTGTTCAACTACGAACTGACCGTTATCGCGCTGATCGGCATCATCCTGCTGATCGGCATCGTGAAAAAGAACGGTATTATGATGGTCGATTTTGCCATCAATGCGGAACGGCGGGATGGGGCAACACCGTTAGCCGCAATCCGTCAGGCATGCCTGTTGCGCTTCCGGCCGATCTTTATGACGACGATGGCTGCAATGCTGGCCGGAATACCGTTGATGCTTGGGACAGGCGCCGGCTCCGAACTGCGCCGGCCGCTCGGCTTCGCGATGGTGGGCGGCTTGGCTCTAAGCCAGATTCTGACATTATATACGACGCCGGTGGTCTATTTATATCTGGATAAGCTTCAGCATTGGCTGGCACCGCGCCGGTCGCGAATGCCGGCCGTGGCGGCGAAGATGCGTGCGGAGGCCGATTAAGTGGTGCGGACCGCTGCCGGATGGCGGGGCAGATGGTGGGCGCGACAGGGATTGAACCTGTGACCCCCTCCGTGTCAGGGAGGTGCTCTCCCGCTGAGCTACGCGCCCGTTTGGCCGGGACGCAGTGTTTAGCGCGCGTTACGATCTCTCCGCAAGACCGGATCGTTCATCAACAGAGGTTCTCATGATATGAATCTCATCGTGATCGGACGGTTACGTGGCGGACCGGAGCTGGACCTGTTCGATCGCTATAACAAAAGGCTGCGGCCGCGGCTGACGATGGTGGAGTTGCCAGAGGAGCGTGGCACACCGTCCGTAGTCAAGCGGCGGGAGGGGGCGGCACTGTTAGGCGCACTGCCACGGGGCGCATTCCTCGTGCCACTCGACCTTGGGGGGCACGCTGTGGACAGCGAAACCCTCGCGGTGCGGCTGGGGCAATGGGCCGTTCTGTCCCGGCCGGTTTGCTTTCTTATCGGGGGGGCCGAGGGTCTCGATGCCTCGGTTATCGATCGATCCGACTATGTGCTGTCGCTAGGGGCGATGACATGGCCGCATTTTCTGGTTCGCGCCATGCTGGCAGAACAATTGTATCGCGCTCAGGCCATCATACAGGGCCACCCCTACCACCGGGCGGGGCGGCCGGAGACGTAATATCGCCCCGGGCGATTGATCGGGATACACGGCATGGGCAACATTGTGGCCAGCGGTGTGACAGCCTTCCGGTTGTGACGATGGTGGTGATCCCGTTGCGGACTCCTCGGTAACGTGCTGTGCAACACCTTAACCCGCGTCCCTTTCCTTGCATCGTCCAGCCCATCCGGAGATGGCCGTGAAACGGTGCTTGCATAGATATGCGACTCGCGCCATGTCAGCCAGAGACCACCAAGGGTGGTCCTGCGACATGAAAGTTTTTTTGTAACCCGGCCCCCTGTTCAAGGCGTGTGGGCCGAATAATGGTAGTGGAGGACGTATGGGTAGCTTCAGCATCTGGCATTGGTTGGTCGTGCTAGCCGTAATCCTTGTGCTGTTTGGCGGCGGCAGCAAGATCAGCGGCCTAATGGGTGACTTCGCCAAGGGCATCAAATCATTCAAGAAAAACATGGCTGAGCCTGAAGATGCATCGATGGAAGAAGCGGCATCCAAGCCCGGCGGAACCTTGGCTGGCCCCGGCGCTCAGGCCGCGGCGACGAAGCGCGAGCCATCGGCAACACACTGAATGCAATAAGCTAATAAAAGCGCAATTCCGGCAACCTCCGGCTTGCGCCCAAACGCTGGGCAATTTAAGGCGTTAGATCACCGCGTGGCCATTGCTTACGCGTTACGCCCATATGTTTGGGAGGTTGGCAGAAGGATGCCTGCGGCGGATGAATCAAACGCTCCGGAAACAGGACCCATCGGCTGCTGGGCGGATAGTGCCGGTTGCGGCTCTCGATCATGCCTCGATCGTCGAAGCCTATCGGCGGTGGGCTGGAATTTACGACACCGCGTTTGGCGGTATATCGTCAAAGGCGAGGCTGCGAGCTGTTTCGCTCGTCAACCGGCTTCCCGGGCAGGATGTGCTTGAGGTCGGCGTTGGGACGGGCTTGGCGTTGCCGCATTACAACCCCGAAAAGCGGATCACGGGCATCGACCTGTCAAAGGAGATGCTGCGCAAGGCACGGGACAGGATCCGAACGGATGCACTGACCAACGTGCAGGCGTTGCATGAAATGGATGCCGAAGCGACGTCGTTCGCGGACGGGTCATTCGATATCGCGGTAGGAATGTTTGTCGCGTCTGTCGTGCCCAATCCGAGGCGTTTGCTGGCGGAAATGCGCCGCTTGGTGCGCCCGGGAGGCGACATTCTGCTTGTTAACCACTTCGCGGCAGCCAAGGGTCCGAGATGGTGGGTGGAGCGCGCCCTCGCGCCAGCGTCGCGGGCTCTGGGTTGGCACCCGGATTTCGCCATGGACGCAATTTTCGATGCCGAAGATCTCGCCCGGATCGACTCGGAGCCGGTTCCTCGATTCGGGATTTTCACCCTCGTGCATCTGCGGGTATAGACGGCTCGCCGAAATCCCACACGTCCGCGAATTCGCCATGCGGCGGGACGAAACCGCGACAACATTCCTCTTGGCACCTTGATCTTGTCGGTTGCGTCCGGTAGGCGAACGGCGGAGATGCGGCCGTCATGTATCACGCGAGGACATGTATGCCGCGAGCGAGTTGGGGTGGTCGATCGATGTGGATTATAAAGAGGCTCCTGGCGGTCGTGGCTGGGATTGTTTTTAGCCTTTCGGCCGCGCCATTTGCGTGGGCCCAAGGTGTAGTGGGCGCGCCGCAACCCTGGGAAATGGGTATGCAGCACTCATATGGCCCGATAAAGGACCGGGTGATAAGCCTCCATAATCTCGTGCTCGTGATCATCACAGTGATAACGGTGTTCGTGGGCGCCCTGCTGATCTGGGTGGTGATTCGGTATAATGCGAAGCGAAATCCAATCCCAAGCCAAACGAGTCATAATACGATTTTGGAAATCGCCTGGACGGTGATTCCAGTGCTGATCCTGGTGGTGATCGCCATTCCGTCCTTCCGTCTGATTTACTACCAGGACCGGACTCCGGATCCTGACGTGACCATCAAGGTCGTGGCCCATCAGTGGTATTGGGAATACGTGTACCCTGACCAGGGCAACATCGATATTGAGAGCCGTTATGTCCATGATGAGGATCTCAAGCCGGGGCAGCTTCGCTTGCTCGAGGTGGACAATCAGATGGTTATACCGGTCGGGAAGAAGATTCGCATTCTGACCAGCAGCACCGACGTGATTCACGCGTTCTTCATCCCGGCATTGGGCGTCCAGCGTTACGCGATCCCGGGCCGCACGATTGAAACCTGGATGCAGGCGGACCAGATCGGTATCTTCTACGGCCAATGCAATCAAATATGCGGTAAGGACCACAGCCGGATGCCGATCGCGGTGCGGGCGGTTTCAGATGCCGATTTCAAGACATGGGTCGAGCAGACCAAAAAATCGGCCTCGGCAGCTCAGCTTCCCAAGATCGCGTCACGATGATTTTGGCTTTAGACAGTCTCGGCGGGAACGGGTGCCGGCTTAGCCGCCGGCACATCAGTGGAGAGATATGATGGCTACGACGTCTGATACCCCCGGTCACGGGCACGACCATGCAGCGCACGGGCATGATGACCATGGGCACGATCACAAACCCGGTTTCGTGGCGCGCTGGTTTTTCAGCACCAATCATAAAGATATCGGCACCCTCTATCTGATCTTCGCGGTGGTCGGTGGTCTTCTGGGTGGTATCCTGTCCGAGATCATGCGGGCACAGCTTCAGTTTCCGAACAATCATGTGGTCACCGATGGGCAGCAGTGGAACACGATCATCACCAGCCACGGGCTGCTGATGATCTTCTTCTCGGTCATGCCGGCATTGATCGGTGGCTTCGGCAACTGGTTTATCCCGTTGATGATCGGAGCGCCCGACATGGCGTTCCCGCGCCTGAACAACATCAGCTTTTGGCTGCTGCCGCCGGCCTTCGTGCTGATCTGCGTTGGCCTCGTGCTTGGTGAATCGGGTTCGGGCTGGACACTGTATCCGCCTCTGTCCAACTCTACCTATGAATCCGGCATGGGCATGGATTGCACCCTATTCGCGCTGCATCTCGCCGGTGCCAGTTCGTTGCTCGGATCGATGAACTTTATCGTTACCATCTTTAATATGCGTGCTCCCGGCATGACTCTCCATAAGATGCCGCTGTTCATCTGGTCGGAACTGGTTACGGCGTTCCTGCTGGTGCTCGCGGTTCCCGTGCTGGCCGGCGCAATCACCATGTTGATCTGCGACCGTAATTTCGGAACTGCGTTCTTCGATCCCACGGGCGGTGGAGACCCGGTGTTGTTCCAGCATCTATTCTGGTTCTTCGGACACCCCGAGGTTTACATCATGATCCTGCCGGGCTTTGGCATCGTCAGCCATGTGATCTCGACGTTCAGCAGGAAGCCGATCTTTGGCTATCTCGGCATGGTGTACGCGATGGTCGGCATCGGCGTCGTCGGGTTCGTCGTGTGGGCCCATCACATGTACCTGTCCGGCATCGACGTTGACACACGAGCATACTTTATGGGCGCGACGCTGGTTATCGCGGTGCCCACGGGCATCAAAATATTCTCCTGGATCGCGACGATGTGGGGCGGATCGATCGACCTGAAGACACCCATGCTTTGGGCGATCGGCTTCCTGTTCCTGTTCACCCTGGGCGGCGTCACCGGCGTGGTGCTGGCAAATGCCGGTATCGATGAAGCCGTCCACAACACCTACTACGTCATCGCGCATTTCCATTACGTGCTGTCGCTAGGCGCCGTGTTCTCGATCTTTGCCGGCTTCTACTACTGGATCGGCAAGATGTCCGGGCACCAGTATCCGGAGTTCTGGGGCAAGGTGCATTTCTGGCTGACCTTCGTCGGTGTCAATCTGACCTTCTTTCCGCAGCACTTCCTTGGGCTTTCTGGAATGCCCCGCCGCTACCCCGACTATCCGGCAGCTTTCGCAGGATGGAACTATGTGTCATCGGTCGGCGCTTATATAAGCGGTGTAGCGTTCTTGGTATTCCTGTATGTCTGCTTCAGGACCTTCACCTCGAAGGCGCCGGTGGCCGACAATTACTGGGGTGAGGGTGCGACCACGCTGGAATGGACCCAAACCTCGCCGCCCGCGTTCCATACCTATCTGGAAATGCCACGGATTTCCTAAACAGCATGAGCGACACGATGTCATCCCTGATCGCAGGCGAGGAGGGGGTAGGGCCCCCCTCTTTAGGCGAAGTTGCACTGGAAGCGGATTACCGGGACTGGATTGCCTTGCTGAAACCACGGGTTATGTCGCTTGTGGTATTCTCCGGGGCGATCGGCCTGTTAGTCGCGCCGGGTCATCTAAATCCGGTTCTGGGGTTCACTGCGGTTCTATGCATCGCGGTTGCTGCCGGCGCGTGCGGTGCGATCAATATGTGGTACGACCGGGATATCGACGCGATCATGCATCGCACGCGGAATCGTCCCATCCCGGCCGGACGCATTGAACCCGGGGCCGCTCTCGGTTTCGGTATAACTTTGGCGGCCGGTTCGGTGTTGGTGATGGGATTGGCACTGAATATCCCGGCCGCGGCGGTTCTCTGTCTGTCGATTTGCTTTTACGTTTTTGTTTATACAATGTGGCTCAAGCGCCGCACCCCGCAGAACATCGTCATCGGAGGTGCCGCTGGCGCCTTTCCCCCGGTCATCGGATGGGCGGCGGTAACCGGATCGGTCGATTTGATCCCACTTGTTCTGTTTGGCATTATTTTCATCTGGACGCCGCCGCATTTCTGGTCGCTGGCGCTGTGGGCGAACGAGGATTATCGCCGGGCCGGCGTCCCGATGCTCCCGGTCGTTGCCGGGGCGAAGGAAACCCGCCGGCAGATCATTCTGTACACGCTGGTTTTGGTGCCACTGACGCTGGTACCGTATCTGATGGGTTTCAGCGGCCTGCTCTACGGAGTGACCGCAGGTGTACTGGGACTGGTGTTTCTGGAACGGGTGTATCGCGTGATCACGGATCGCCAGGATGAGCAGGGCAACAGCCTGACGGGCGATGCACCGGCTAAGGCCGCGTTCAAATACTCTGTCCTGTATCTTTTTGTGCTATTTGGGGCGCTCGCGATCGATCGTTTGGTTGGATAAACACATGAGCAGAAACACACCGATCACCAATCTGGCTTCGGAAGCTACCCGGCGGCGGCGAGGGCGTAATTGGGCGATTTTGCTCGTCCTGTTTGGGCTGTGTGGCCTTTTCTACGCAATCACCATTGTAAAGATGGCACATGTCTAAATGAACAGCGGCCCGCGCAACACCATGGTCGCGGCGGCGGTGGTCACTGCGATTGTTGGCATGACCGGCTTGTCGTTTGCTGCGGTCCCGCTGTACCGGCTGTTTTGCGCCGCTACCGGCTATGCGGGCACACCAAATATCGGGTTGGCTGCGGCGCCGGGGGGAAACGGTGAAACGATTCGTGTCCGCTTTAACGCCGACACGAATTCCGGACTGCCGTGGACGTTCGCACCTGACCAGATTGAGGTCACTTCTACCCTGGGCGATGAGCAGGTGGCCTTTTACCACGCGACCAATCAATCCGGCCGGCCGGTCACCGGTATGGCGCTGTACAACGTCACGCCTGAAAAAGTGGGGAAATATTTCCACAAGACGGCGTGCTTCTGCTTCAACAAGCAGACTTTGGCAGCCCATCAGAGCATGGAGTTTCCTGTCAGCTTCTGGGTCGATCCCGCCATTCGCACCGACCCAAACACTGCGGATATAAAGACAGTCACGTTGTCCTACACATTTTACCGATCCATGGAGGACTCCGAAAAATCCGGTGCCCTGGCGGCCGCGGGGCCACATGTCGGGGCAATGTCTGATACGGAACGTCAGCAAACATCGAAACCGAATTGATCGTCGCCACGCCCTCTTGAACTCCATCGAGATTTGGCGATTATGCGACAGCCGGGCCGGGGCGGTTTCCTCGGCGGTCTTGTGATGGATATGGCATGAGCAGCGACGCACACGGTGCACCGGTCTTGGTGGGTTCTGGTCTAAAGCACCCCTATCACCTTCCAGATCCAAGCCCATGGCCAATCCTAGGGTCTCTCGGCGGATCCCTGACGTTGTTCGGCATCATTTTGGCGTCGCACTTCGGAAACTACGTGGTGCTTGTTCTCGGCTTTGCGATCGTTTTGGCGACCATGTTCTTCTGGTGGCGCGACGTCATCCGGGAAGCGCGCACTCCAGGCGCTCATAGCGTCATCGTGCGGCTTGGCCTGCGCTACGGTATGACGCTGTTCATCGCCAGCGAGGTCATGTTCTTCGTCGGCTTCTTCTGGTCCTATTTCAACTTCCTGCTCTTTCCCGAGACGCAGGGGAACGGGCAGACAGTGTGGCCGCCGTCGAACGTTCACACATTCGACCCTTTCCACCTGCCGCTGCTGAACACGATGATATTGCTGCTTTCCGGTACGACCGTGACCTGGGCGCATCATTGTTTGTTGGAAGGCGACCGCAAGGGCCTGGTACGTGGGCTTGGCCTGACGGTCCTGCTGGGCCTGACATTTACATTTTGTCAGGCGATCGAGTATTCCAATGCGCCGTTCGCGTTTAACGGTGGCGGCGTCTATTCGTCGGTCTTCTTTCTGGCCACCGGCTTCCACGGCTTCCACGTTATAGTTGGAACCTGCTTCCTGCTCGTGTGCTGGTTCCGCGCCCGGGCCGGACACTTCACGCCCGAGCGTCATTTTGGTTTTGAAGCGGCTGCCTGGTATTGGCACTTCGTGGACGTTGTGTGGTTGTTTCTGTTTATCTGCATCTACTGGTATGGCGCCGGCCAGATCGCGGCGGAGTAAGCTTCGCCCATGACAGAGCCGCAGATCTCGATTCTGCATGCGGCTTTACGGGGCCGCTGCCCAAGGTGCGGCAAAGGCAGGTTGTTCAAGGGGCTGCTGACATTGCAGCCCGCTTGCCCCGGCTGTGGTCTCAGTTTCGGCCAGTCGGATACCGGTGACGCCGGCGCGGTGCTTTTGATCATGGTGCTGGGTGCGTTCGTCGTGGGTATGGCGTTCTGGGTTGAGTTTCATTTTTCTCCGCCGTTATGGGTGCATGCGGTTCTTTGGCCGGTCGTGACCATACCGCTCACGGTATTGATCATGCGCCCCATGAAAGCCGCGCTCGTCGCAGTGCAGTTCCGGCATCGGTCCCATGAGATGGGATTGTGATACCGGTCTTGCGCCGGGTTCTCATTCCCGCCTTCAGCACTCTGGTCATGCTCATCGTTCTGATCGGACTAGGGACCTGGCAGGTCCATAGGCTGCACTGGAAAGAGGCAGTTCTGGGTCAGATTGCAACTGCGGAGGCTTCTCCTCCGATAGCGCTCTTGGCGGAGCCGGCACCCTTTACCAAGATTTTCGCGACCGGCCGTTTTCGCTTCGATCGCGCCGCCCAGTTCGGTGCCGAGGTGCGGGACCTCAGAACCGGACCCACCATGGGCGCTTACCAGATTGTCCCGCTGATCAGAGTCAATGCCCCAGCCATTATGGTCAATCGCGGCTGGGCGCCGCAAACCCGAAACACTCCACTCGATGAGCCTTCTGGTTCGGTGACCGTCACCGGCTACGTGCGCAGCGGCGATCGGACAAGCTGGTTCAATGCCGCCGACGATGTGACTGCGCGCCAATTCTATACGCTGGATCCCCTGGCCATCGCCGCGGCGGCCGGCGTGGGTGACGTGGAACCGTTTGTGCTGGTCGCGTTGGGGCTGTCGAGACCAGGGACATTCCCAGACCCGGCGCAACAATTGCCGCGCCCACCAAACAACCATCTGGCGTACGTGATCACCTGGTACGGTTTGGCGGTGGCTTTGGTCGTCATATTTGCCGTTTGGACCCGAAAGACGTTGCGTTCATGACAGTCCCTTCCGCCTACGATCGCCTGACCGCTCGTTTCGCGCTCATTGCCACAATCGGTGAGTGTGCCTCCATGCTCGGGTGGGACGCGGCCGCCGTCATGCCGCCGGGCGGAGGTGCCGCCCGAGGCGATCAACTCGCAGTCCTGGCGGTGCTCGGTCATGAACGTCTCGTTGCGCCGGACGTAGCGGCCGACCTTACCGCCGCTGAGACGACCGATGAGTGGCAGGCTGCAAACCTGCGTCTGATGCGTCATGCGTACGCCCGGGCCAAAGCGTTGCCGGCCGATTTGGTGGAAGCGCAGGCCAAAGCCAACTCGAACTGCGAGAAGGTGTGGCGGGTCGCACGCAAGAACGCCGATTTCCGTCTGGTCCAGCCCTACTTGACCGAAGTGCTGCACCTAACCCGAGAAGCCGCCGCCGCACTGTCGGATGCGCTCGGGCTCAGCCCGTATGACGCGCTCATGGACGGCTACCAGCGGGGCATCGGCGCCGATGACGTAACCCCGATTTTCGCCGCCTACGAAAACTTCCTGGCCGCTACGTTGCCAGAGGTCGAGGCGCATCAGGCCAGCCAACCGCAAGCCATCCGGCCGGCCGGGCCCTTTCCCATCGTGGCGCAGGAGGCGTTCTGCCGCGATATCGCCCAGCGGCTTGGGCTGGATTTCAATCACGCGCGACTCGATCAGTCAGCCCACCCTTTCTCCGGCGGGACGCAAACCGACGTTCGGATCACCACCCGGTATGTCGAGGAGGACGTAACGTCCGCCATCCTCGCCGTTGTGCATGAAACTGGTCACGCTCTCTACGAACGCGGATTGCCGTTGGCCTACGCCCGCCAACCAGTCGGTGAGGCCGCTGGTATGGCGGTCCACGAAAGTCAGTCGCTGATCGTCGAGATGCAGGCATGCCGGTCCGATGCCTTCCTGGGATGGCTGGGGGGCCACTTGCATGCAACGTTCGGCGGTACACCCGAACCGTATCGCCTTGAAAACCTGGGGCGTCTGTGGCGCCGGGTCGAGCGTGGGTTTATCCGGGTGGACGCGGACGAACTGACCTACCCGGCGCATGTCATCCTCCGGTTTCGTCTGGAACAGGCGATGATAGCCGGGGATCTGACGGTCGCCGACCTTCCCGGTGCCTGGAACGATGGCCTGCACGCGCTGCTCGGCATCACGCCACCGGACGATGCGCAAGGCTGCTTGCAGGATATCCATTGGTACGACGGTGCATTCGGCTATTTTCCCAGCTACACCCTGGGCGCTATGTCGGCGGCGCAACTGATGCGGGCAGCGCGGGAACAGGTTTCTGGGATCGACAAGGCGTTCGGCCGTGGCGACCTGTCGCCGCTGTTGTCGTGGCTGCGTGGTCATGTGCATGGGATCGGCAGCCGGCTCGATTTCAACGCAATTCTGGAACAGGCGACGGGTGGCAAGCTGGACCCGCTCGCGTTTCAGGCTCACCTGCGGCACCGTTATCTGCACGCGGCGGCGTGAGCGTCTTTCCCGTCAGGCGGTGACGAGACGTAGCAATGCGTCGGTGCTGAGAAAGACGCGTATCTTGATGGCTCTGCGCTCGTTGCGGCTGACCTCGTCCGAGATCGTGCCAGCGGAGCGGCTGCGCCCCCGTGCGATACGCCGGATGCCCCAGCCGCCGGTTAGGCGGAGGCCTATTGTGGTTCGGTCCACCACCGTCAATGCGTGCGTTCGAGATGCCATCCCACCACCCTAATCCATCCGGCCACTTGGTGGCGTTCGTCCCGGAACTTGAATCCGTCCTGTTTAAATAAATAAAGTCGGCGGGGATTGTTCCCACCGGCTTAACATCTGGAGGTGAAGGCCATAAACACGCTCACCCTCCTGGCATTTTTGATAGTAATCGTGACGATACAAGTCGAAATCATTATCAAAATGCGGTAGGGGACCTGCTGGTCCTCTCGCGGGCCTGTCCACCCCAGATGGATCAATCGTCCACTCGGTGGATGTCGTGCAGGCTGAATCCGGCGTCGGTTTCGGATACCGTCAGCCAGTCTTTGTGTCGCAGGGTGCGCTGCGTATCCAGAAAACCACTGTTCCAATGTTCGTGCATCGACGCGGCGCTGAATTCGTAATCCTTGGCCTGGGTCTCGTAGGCGGCCTGTTGGTAGATCAGCTCCAGGATCGTTGCCTCCGGCATATGGTCCAGCCGTGTCTTCAGCGAGCGTTCATCCGCATCCAGTTGGTCCACGGGAACTTTCGCCAGCAATTTCTTCACCAGCACGCCGCGCTCATGCTTCTCACGATAATAGTCGGTGACAAGCCGGGTGCGGCTGGAGAACTGAATATCCTTCTGCCTCGCCAGTACGTCATCCATATCGCGTGGCAGCACACCGCGGGCACTGAACAGATCGACCTGAAAGATAAGCATATGGAGGCATGCGGCGTTATCCAGCACATGCTGCAACGGCGTATTCGACACCAGGCCTCCGTCCCAATAGAAGTCGGTGCCGATCTGCACGGGTGGGAAGGCTGGCGGCAGGGCGCCGCTCGCCATCACATGTTCCGGTAGTATCTTCGTTTGGGTGCTGTCGAAATAGGCAAAGTTGCCATTCAGGACGTTCACCGCCCCGGCGGCGTAGCGCACCGGGCCACTGTTCAGCAGGTCGAAATCGACTAGGCGCAGCAAGGTCTCCCGCAACGGCGTGGTATCGTAGAAGGACGTGGCGGTTTTCGCACCGCGCGGGCTGATCCATGGGTTTCCCGCGCGGGGCTTGAAGAAGCCGGGCTGACCGAATGTGGTGGTGAGAAGGGCAGACCAGGCATTGGTGGCCTTGCGGGCGATGTCACTGTCCAGGGAAAACAGGCTGACCGGACGCGCGGTGATGCCTTCCCAGAAATCGCGCAGTCGCTCTACCCTGCGCTCAGGCGGGTTGCCGGCGATAATGGCGGCGTTGATGCCGCCGATCGAAACGCCGGCCACTGTATCGATTCGCAATCCGGCCTCGTGCAGCGCCTGATAGACGCCGGCTTGGTAGGCACCCAAGGCACCGCCGCCTTGCAGGACAAGGGCGATCGTGTCGCAGCCGGGTGGGCGCCAGGATTTGCGAACCGGGCCGTCGGCGGGCAGCGGCCGTGAAGGTATCGAAGTGTCCATGAATGTCCCTCGCAACCCGGCGTACCGCGGGTTCGGCTTGGAATAAGCGGTGCTATTACGCGCGGCAATGGTGGTTCATGATGCGGTGCGGCATAAATCGCCGACGGTATTGCTTAGAAGGATGAAGCTATGAGTCTGAAGGGAAAAGTTGCCCTTGTCACCGGATCGACCAGCGGTATTGGGCTTGGAATAGCGCGGGCTCTGGCAACCGAGGGGGCCGACATCATGCTGAACGGTTTCGGTGATGCGATGCTGATTGAGGCGCTGCGGTCGGAACTGGCGGCGACGCATGGGGTGAGGGTCAGTTACAACGGTGCTGATATCAGCAAGCCGGAACAGATCGATGAGATGGTAGCCGAGGCAGTCAGGACGCTGGGGTCGGTCGATATCCTGGTAAACAACGCCGGGGTGCAGTTCACGGCCAGTGTCGAGGACTTCCCGAACGAGCGATGGGACCAGATCATCGCTATCAACCTGTCGGGTGTGTTTCATGGTATGAAAGCCGTCATTCCGGGGATGAAGGCGAAGGGTTGGGGTCGCATTATCAACATCGCCTCGGCTCACGGCCTGGTGGCTAGTCCGCAGAAGGTCGCTTATGTCGCGGCCAAACACGGTGTGGTGGGAATGACCAAGGTGGCGGCGATTGAACTCGCCAATGCCGGCGTCACCGTAAATGCAATTTGCCCGGGTTGGGTACTGACGCCACTGGTAGAAAAGCAGTTGCATGATCGGGCGGAGAAGGACGGAAGGACGGTCGAACAGGAATCGCATGACCTGATCGCCGAGAAGCAGCCGATGTTGAAATTCACGACGCCGGCGCAAATCGGTGGTCTGGCAGTGTTCCTGTGTTCAGATGCCGCCGCGACGATCACCGGGACTCCGCTGTCGATCGACGGTGGATGGGTGGCACAATAACGCCGGGTTAGTGTAGGACTCTGTCGTTTAATCGGCGACGGAGTCCGCATGTTTTCTCCCGAAACCGCCCGCTTCAGGGCGATGATGACGACCTCGGCCAACCCGACGCGCCGGATTGCCACGGCGTTTGCCTGTGTGATGATCGCAATGGCGGAGGGAACGGGGGGGTGCGGAACGCGAAGTCCGCTGGACGCCTGCATCGTTTCGCGGCCCGTCCTGTGAAGATACTGGTTACCGGCTGTGCCGGTTTTATAGGATATCATGTTGCCGAGGCGCTGTTAGCGCGGGGCGATACCATCATCGGACTTGATAGCCTCAACGACTATTATGATGTCCGCCTCAAACATGCTCGGTTGGAGCGACTGCGCGCCCACGCCGGCTTCGGGTTCCATCACCTGGATGTCTCGGACAAAGAAGCGGTCGCCGGGTTGGTGAGCGCGCACAGCGATATAGCGGGAATCGTCCATCTGGCGGCGCAGGCTGGGGTGAGGCATTCGCTGGTGGACCCGTATGCCTATGTGACAGCCAACGTTATGGGGCATCTGGTGGTTCTGGAGGCCGCGCGAAGGCTGCCCGCGCTGAGACATCTTGTATATGCCAGCACGTCGTCCGTTTATGGGGCGAATACCGAGATGCCGTTTCGGGAAACGGATCGCGTGGATTCCCCGGTATCGCTGTATGCGGCGACCAAACGGGCTGACGAGCTCATGAGTCATGCCTATGCGCACCTGTTTGGCCTGCCGCAGACCGGATTGCGGTTTTTTACGGTGTACGGACCGTGGGGCCGGCCTGACATGGCCTATTTTAGCTTCGCCCGAGCGATCATGGCTGGAGACCCGATCACTTTATACGAGGAGGGACGGCTGCGGCGCGATTTCACGTATGTGGATGACATCGTCGCCGGGATCCTGGGAAGCCTGGATCGGGCGCCCAAGGACGCGACCGTTCCCCGATTGCTGAATATCGGGAACCATCGGGTGGAGGAGGTGCGGGAGTTGGTGCGCCTGTTGGAGGAATCTTTGGGCCGGAAAGCGATTATTCGGTCGGCGCCCAGGCCGGCGGTGGACGTGGAAGCCACATTTGCCTCGGTCGATGCCATCGGAGCGCTGACCGGATACGAGCCGACAACGCCACTTTCCGTAGGGATTCCGCAGTTTGTGGCGTGGTTTCAAAAGTGGCGGCCCAACTAAATGACGATTGTGCGAAAAAAACGCGTTGACACTCTGAGTTGGTCCCCCTAAAAGCCGTTTCACCGAGACGGACTGGACCACTTGCTTCGGTTCGTCTCTTAGACTACCTTCTCCGGCTCGCGTCGGGTTGGCGCTTTTCGAAGCAAATGTTAGCCTGTTTGACCAC
>JANXLQ010000149.1 GCA_025355085.1 Rhodopila sp. | reverse complement strand
ATCGCCCAGGTGCCCGCCATGCCCGGCTCGATTTCAAACGAATAGATGCCGGGTTCTTTGGATGGCATCACCTTGATCGGCCCCGTCATGGTGGGCATTCCGACCGGTCCCATATCCGCCTTGCTTTCGAAAATGACCGCGCCGGGAACCGGCTTGCCGTCCGGCACATGCACCAGGCGGACGCGGACAATGTCCTTACCGCCGCTCATTTCAGGCTTCCCAGAAAGCTCGAAGCGGTAATCCTGAGCTTTGGCCTGAGCCGGCTGCACCGCGCCCGAGGCCAGGGCCAGCGCCAACGCTATCGCGGACCCAACGTTGCCCGCAAAACTTCCTTTGAAAGACATAAGTTTTCCTTCCCGCCCCTGCCGCAAAAGCGGTCATCGGGCGCTACGATTGATCGACAAATGCGCGTCCGCCTTTCTCGTGAAGTCACGCGGAAGACAGACTTCGAGTCGGGACGCGCTACGGGCGCACCCGGTCGATCAGATAGCTATGGGGGGAAAGAGATCCGGCTTGCGGGAGAGGCCGTCCGACGTCTGCTGAAAGTATCGGTAATCCACGGCTGAATAATAGGCGACGGGTGTCGCAAGCACGCTCGCCTGCGGCAAATCGGGAAACCCGATGCAGCCCATTTGCTTGATGCAGTCGGGGGTCATGGCCTTACAGGGCAGGAGGGGCGCTCCGGCCCCCTTCAAGGCATCCATGTGTTCACACGGCATACCGGCAGCCATGGCCCTGTCGGCGCCAGACGTTTGAACTTGCGCATCCGTCACAGGCATTGCCTGTAGTGTCGCTCCACCCAGAAAGGCAAAAGCGGTAACCACGAGCAGCAATCGGTGCAGAAGACGCAACATCATACGGGCAGTATAACTGATTTCTGTCGATTTTCAATCGCCAAGCATCCACCGGCCACGGCAATCGCTTGAACGGGTGTGGGATTCCGGCGCGGTGTGAATTACGATTCATAGGGAACCTCCTGTCACGAGGTTTCCATGTCCGAACCAGTTCAGCCCTGCTTTCTATCGCACTTCGCAGCGTTGCGAGATCCGCGCCAAGCGACGAAGGTGCTATATCCGCTCGATGAAATCCTGTTGCTGATGCTTTGTGCCACGATCGCCGGCGCCGACGATTTCGTCGAGATCGGCCTGTGGGGCAGCGAGCATCAGGCGTTTCTCCGGCGTTTCCTGCCCTATAAGCGGAGTATCCCGAGCCACGACACATTGTGCGATGTGATTGCGGCGATCGATCCCGAGTTGTTCAAAAGCTGTTTCCTGGCCTGGGTGGAGGGGCTGCGTACCGATATCCCGGAGGTCATCGCCATCGACGGCAAGACCTCACGCCGCAGCCACGACCGGCGTAAGGGACGCCTGCCGTTGCACACAGTGTCCGCCTGGGCAACAGGCCAGCGCCTGGTTCTCGGACAAGAGACCGTGGCGGAAAAATCCAATGAGATCACCGCCATTCCTTTGCTGCTGCGCCGCTTGGAATTGAGAGGCGCATTGGTGACCATCGACGCGATGGGAACCCAAAAGGAGATTGCCCACACCATTATCGACGGAGGTGGAGACTATGTCTTGTCGTTGAAGGAAAACTGGCCGGCCACCCTTGCCGAAGTTGAGAAGGTCTTCGCTGACCCGCCGCCGGCGCTGGAACTACAACGCTGCCAAACCGTCGATGGCGATCATGGCCGTATCGAAACCCGCCGCCACACCATCTGCCACAAGGTCGATTGGCTGTTCTCCGACCGCCGTTACCCCGGTGAATTTCAGTTCCCTGGCCTGGCTGCGGTCGGCATGATCGAAAGCGAAACAGAACGGGGTGGGGTCATCGCCAGAGAGCGGCGCTACTATCTTTGCTCAAAAAAGCTGGACGCCGAAACCTTCGCGCGGGTCGTGCGCAGTCACTGGGGGATCGAGAACGGCCTGCATTGGGTGCTGGACGTCGTGTTCCACGACGATCTTGCCCGCCTACGCTCCGGTCACGGACCCGCCAACATGGCGATCGTCAAGCATACCGCCATGAACCTGCTGACTCAGGCTAAACCCATTACTAGCCTAAAAAACCGGCGCAAACGCGCGGGTTGGAACCAAGACTACCTGGAGAAAATCATCCGACGCTCCGCATGAGACATTCAAGCGATTCCCCTGCCGGTCATGGTATGTCCGCTTGACCGCGTTTGATGGCCACCGATATGAAGACTTCCACCCCACAGGAAAGTCGGGAGAACCAATTGGGCGGCCTCGCCAGACCCCTTGAAGCAGTCATGGCCCCCGTGTCCGGTTTGACCGAACACCGGAGCGAAGACGCGTTGTCAGCCTTGGTCAGTCTCGTTGAGGCTGATCTGGAGGCCTGCAATCGTGTGATTGTTTCCAGAATGGATAGCCCGGTCTCGCTGATCCCGCAGCTCGCCGCTCATATCGTCGCCGCCGGGGGCAAACGACTTCGGCCCCTGCTCACACTCGCGGCGTCGCGTGTGTGTGGCTATCCAGGCCAGAATGGCGGTGCGAGGCACGTGGAACTCGCTGCCTGCGTGGAGTTCATTCACACCGCCACGCTCTTGCATGACGACGTAGTGGATGAAAGCCAGCTTCGCCGCGGTTTGGCGTCGGCCAATGCCATCTTCGGCAACAAGGCGTCGGTCCTGGTGGGCGATTTCCTGTTTGCTCGGGCGTTCCAGTTGATGGTCGATGACGGGTCGTTGCGGGTCCTTGCGATCTTGTCGAAAGCCGCCGCCACGATTGCCGAGGGCGAGGTTCTGCAACTCGTCACGCAAAACGACCTATCCACCAGTGAGGCGCGTTACCTGGAAGTGATCCAGGGCAAGACCGCCGCGCTGTTCGCTGCCGCCTGTCAAATCGGAGCCGTGGTCTCAGATCGGCCCGAATCAGAGGAAATCGCCCTCGCCGAATACGGCATGAAGCTCGGTATTGCCTTCCAGTTGGTCGATGACGCACTGGATTACGTCGCGGACCAGGCAACCCTGGGCAAGACGATCGGCGACGATTTTCGAGAGGGCAAGATCACCTTGCCGATTCTGGTCGCGTTCTTCGCCGGCAACGCAGCGGAGCAAGCCTTCTGGCGCCGGACGATTGAGACGTTGGAGCAGACCGATTCGGATCTAGACCATGCGATGCGCTTGATCGCCGACCACGGCGCCATCCAAGTGACGCTGGATCGTGCCCAGCGCTTCGTGCAAGAGGCCAAAATTGCGCTGCTGACGTTCCCTGATAGCCCAATCCGCCGGGCACTGGCCGATGTCGCGGATTACACGGTGCTGCGGCTGCGCTAGGCATGAAGCCGATGCCCCCCGGAAGCCGCTCCGGCTACAGCCCGAAGGCTAATCCCAGATCGCCCTTCAATCGTCGGCATCGGATGCGAAAGTTCGACCAAATAACTGAAATTTATAGATTTTTTCTGGGACCTTAAGACCGGCGGAAAGATCGACAAATTTCAGGCGTGTTCTTTATTTTTCCTTTTAAATCAATTTTCTGCATGATTTCTGGATCGGCAATGGTCTGCTATGAAGAAACACCCGCTCAAACGCCCTGGGGTCCGGTCTCCCTGAATTCTTCTTGGACGCGATTCACATACTTTTTGCTAATCTGCTCCCCGAGCTGTTCGCACAGCGCCATCCACTAACTGACCATCCAGACGCGACATCCGCGTAACACTTGCAATTTCAAATGCGATTGGGGCGATCTTAAGCCAAGCTGTCATGGCACTCACCTGACGGTTGTGGCACTGTAACGCAGGCAGAGACGCGGTCGCGAAATCAGTGGGAAAACGAGTCAAGCATCGAGGCAAGACCATCGCGCGTGACAGTGGCAAACCATCCCGTGGTCCGTCCAGCGGCAGTTCCCAACATCGGCCATCGCCAAAGGGCGGCGCGCACCATTTGCCTGACACCGCGATCGTTCTGATCACGGGCACCGACCGCGATGGCGACGCCCTCGCGCGACCGGTGGAGTGGGAACGTGGTGCTGGCCAGCCGCCGATGATCACGATGCACCCCGAGAAGCAGGGCACGCCCGCCCTCGCCCCGGGAGAACGCGTTCTAGTACGACTGAAGCCAGCAGGTCCCGGCCGTTACGAGGCCAGGACACTCAGGCGGGTCAGCGAAACGCCCGGACGAATCCTGGGTGTGTTTAAGCGCGGACGCACCGGGAACCGCATCGTCCCAACCGACCGCCGGTCAAAGGCGGAGTGGCTCGTCCCGGCCGGCCAGGACGGCGGGGCGGAACCGGACGAAATCGTACTCGCCGAACCCGTCGCCCAGCACCTTCACCTCGGGCTGAAACCTGCGAGGATCCTGGAACGCCTGGGTAAACTCGGCGACGCTCGCTCCATCAGCCTGATCGCTATCCACACCCACGACATCCCGCAGACCTTCCCCGACGCCGCCCTTGATGAAGCCAAAAAGGCCCGAGGCGTCAGGTTGGGCAGCCGCATCGACCTTCGCGAAACCCCCCTCATTACCATCGACGGCGCCGATGCTCGGGATTTCGATGACGCGGTCTTCGCGGAACCAGATCCCGACACAGCCGGTGGTTTTCGCCTGATCGTCGCCATCGCCGATGTCTCCCACTACGTAAAACCCGGTTCCGCGCTGGACCATGCAGCCGGCATCCGCGGCAACAGCGTTTACTTCCCCGACCGGGTCGTGCCGATGCTGCCGGAAGCCTTATCGAATGGCTGGTGCAGCCTGCGCCCGAACGAAGATCGCGGCTGCCTGTTCGTCGAGATGTGGATCGACCGGAACGGCCGCAAACTCAGTCACCGATTCGGGCGCGGCCTGATGCGCAGCGTCGCCCGCATGACGTACGAGGAAGTCCAAGCCATAGAGGACTCCCACGACGACAGCGCCGGCCTGCCACTGGTGCATCTGTATGCGGCATTCCGAACGCTGCTGGCTGCAAGGTTGGAGCGTGGGACATTGGATTTGGATTTG
>JANXLQ010000065.1 GCA_025355085.1 Rhodopila sp. | reverse complement strand
TGGCACTCCGCCAAGCAGGCAAGCCCGCAAAAGTTGCTATCGTCGCCATCATGCGCAAGATCATCATCACAGCAAATGCCCTGCTGCGCGATAACCGCATGTGGACATCAGAAGCAGCTTGACCAAGACGGATACTCTAATCTCCATGGGCGTAAGGTAGGCTGGATAACAGGTCAGCCGGTGGTGCGTGCTTTCACCATGCGCAGTGGGTTGTAGGTAATCACGACCGATCCATCCTGTTTTTTAACACGATTGAACGTGCGGACAAGGCCGCGGTTCGGCCGGCTGGCGCTGCGGCGGCTTTCAACGACCTCGCATTCGACGTGAATCGTGTCACCTGCGAAGGTGGGACCGGCGACGTTCAGTTCCATATTCAGGAACGCGAACCCGGTGTGCTGCATGGTGGCATGCACCAGAAGTCCCTCGGCGAACGAATACACCATCGCACCCGGAACGACCCGCTGGGTGATGTCGCTTTCGGTCCGCAGGAATTCGGTGTTGGAAAACAGCACTTCGGTCATACCGGTCACGCCGATGAAGTTGACCAGGTCGGCTTCCGTCAACGTGCGTCCGATGGTGCGGAACTTGCGGCCCACCGGCAGGTCCTCAAAGTAAAGGCCGAGTCCGAGGACTTCGTAGCCGTCAATGTCCGTCATGGTTCGTTTCCCTTCGTGTGCCAGGGCAGGGTAGCACATGGACCGGCCGCTCCCACCCCGCCCGCTTCGCACAGGCCCACGGTCCGGCTCCGTCCGGCCGAACCGATGCGCAGGTTCTCGATGGGATGGTCGATGCGGCGGCTATCCGCTTCCGGCCACACTGCGCAGGAAGTCCCCCTCAACCAGCGTCCTGTCCTATCGCCTCGATCGAAGCCGGAGGCCGCTCGTCGATTTCGGCGCTGAACACCACCCTTTCATCCCCGGGGTTTTCTGCCATCTCCACCACGGTGAACTCCACCGCTGCTACGATATGGGCCAGATTCACCGTGGCCACCGACGCACCCGGAACCGGCGTTCCCAGGAAATGCTTCGACCGCCAGGCCAGATCCAGTCCATCCGGCACCCCGGCATGATCCAGCAACACATCCAGCAACACGATCCCTTCCGAGGACTGATGCGCAGCCGCGATGGAGGTCAGGCGCAGCACATCGCCCGTCGTCAGCAGCAGCCCGAAGGCGCCCCGAAGCCCTACCATCCGCTGTCCGAACCACGCAGGCAGCAAGCCCGCCACGGTCTCGGGGTCTGTAATCCGCGTCCACGTCACTGTCGGTCCTCCGTCGCCTGCGACGGGAACGCTTTGATTACCGGAAAGGTTCGCTCAGGCGTTCTCGCCAATGAAGCCGGTATAGGTTTTTACCAGTTCGGGGACGGATGTTTCAAAGAACCGCTGCCCCTTTTCCGGCGTTGCCAGCCCGGGGTTCGACCCAATCCGCCCGTCTGGAAACCGCCGCCGGTAATCGGCCGGACCGTGAAACCGCCCGGATGGCGCGCGCGGCGGGTCCAACACCGCATCCTTAATCGTATCGGGCAGGACATACTGAGTCAGGGCAACCTCGCTGGCCGTGGCGTGACTGCCTTCGTCGTCGCCAAACACCTCTTTCGCCAGGGTGCTCATAGCTTTGCCGTCCCACCAGTTGGCCAGCCGGCAACGCAGTTCGTCCGTCCCGGGTTTACCGAACGCCCCCTCGAACTCCGCATAGATTTCCGAGAACGCGGCCTGCACGGTTGCGATGTTGCCGCCGTGGCCGTTGATGAACAAAAACCGCCGGAAACCATGACGCGCCAGAGACAAAACATAGTCATGAATAATCGCGATCAGGGTGGACGGCTTGACGGTCATCGAGCCGGCGAACCCCATGTGATGCACCGCGATACCCACCCCGATAGTCGGGCCGACCATGGCCCCGGCGGATTCCCCAACCGCTTTGGCAATGACCTCGGCGCAGATCGCGTCCGTCCCGATCAAGCCGTTCGGCCCATGCTGTTCGGTAGATCCAATCGGGATGATGATCCCTTTCGACTGAGTCAGGTAGGTTTCGACTTCCTGCCAGGTCTGGTGTTGCAACAGCATGGTAATGCGATCTCCCGTTAAACGGCGGTTTTCGGTGCGACAATCGGCCCGCCGGCTTTCTTCCACGCGCCGAAGCCGCCTTCGACGTGGGCCACGTTGTCCAACCCCATATCCTGAGCGGTTTTTGCCGCCAGTGCAGAGCGCCAACCACCGGCACAGAAGAAGACAAAGCGCTTCGGTTCGGTAAAAATCGGCTTGCCGTAGGGACTTTCCGGGTCGATCCAGAATTCCAGCATACCTCGCGTGCAGGCGAAGGCATCAGGCATCCTGCCCTCCCGCTCCATCTCCCGCGGGTCGCGCAGATCGACAAACACCACGTCCGGCTGACCGTGCAACCCGATGGCGGCGTCAACCGAAAGCGTTTCGATCTCAGCGTTTGCTTCCGCGAGAAGCTGTTTGTAGCCTTTGATGATGGGCATGGTGGTCTCCATGTGGTCCGGCGATCAGGGCATCGTAGGTTCGATAACACCTATAGACAAATCGGCTCAGATTAGCTAACCTATATTAGCTAATGGAGATGCCGAATGGAAACCGTCACCATTCACACGGCCAAGACCACCCTGTCGCAGCTTCTGGCCCGCGTCGAAGCGGGGGAGGAGATTGTTCTGGCGCGCGGTAAGCATCCGATCGCCAGGCTCGTGCCCTTCCATCCGCCAGCCGGCCAGCGCCGCCCGGGTGCTTTCAAGGGGATCGTAACGGCCGGTCCGGAATTCTTCGCCCCGCTCCCGGAAGAGGAATTGGCGGCATGGGAGTAACGGCGTGAAGCTTCTGCTAGATACACATGCTTTCCTTTGGTGGCTGGCCGGCGACGACGCGCTCTCGACCGCGGCGAGCAGAGCCATCGCGAATGAAAACAACACCGTTTTCGTCAGCGCGGCCTCCGCCTGGGAAATAACGACCAAGTATCGATTGGGAAAACTACCTGGTGTTGCCGCTATCGTCGCCAATCTTGACGCGGCGATCAGTGACCAAGGCTTCAGCGGCCTGGCAGTCAGCGTTCGCCATGGCCAAGCGGCGGGCGCGTTGCCGGGACCTCATCGCGACCCGTTCGACCGTATGCTGATTGCCCAGGCGATGTTGGATCAATTGATCCTGGTTTCCAATGAGCGGCCTTTCGATACCTACGGTGTCGCACGCCTTTGGTAGACCGATTGCCCCATCGCCTGCCCGGGGATAGCCTTCGATGCAATGGGAGGGCATATCCCTGGACGTTGAAACCGGACTTCGCGCCGGCGCCGGCTTGCAGACCAGACTGGACCTCGCCGCCGTGTATCGCCGGCTGGCGTACCACAGCGGGAACGATGTGATCTTCAGCCACGTCGCCATGCGCGTTCCCGCCAAACCCCGCGCCCCAATTATGCGTCACCACCGGATCACCACGGTGGGCGAAACCGCACGCGGGAGCGTTCTTCCTGATGAAGGAGTTCGTGCGTGCCTCCCGAATTCAGCTACAAATGGAAGCGACGGGCGCCGAATTGGTCGAGATCCCGGCAGAGGTGTATGAACGGGTTGCGGCACAGTGCAAAAAACACGACCGGGTGCGGGCGTCGGCCGAGTAGCCGGCATATCTCCGGCAACTTGACACGATTGATTCCGGCTACCGGGACCGATCCCAGCCGCGCGTCATGAACCCGGTTCGGATATTGCGGACCGGGCGCCTTGTGCTAACCCCGGTTGGCGGCTCGGATTTGGCCGACCTGCGCGCCTTCAAGGCTGACCCATCGGTCTTCGCGGTAATGCTCGGTGGCGTCCGCAACGCGGCCCAAACGGCCGACGACCTCGCCAGGGATGTCGTGAACTGGGGTCAGTATGGCTTCGGAATGTGGGCGGTCCGGGAAGGCGGTCGTTTCGTTGGCATCACCGGCATGGAGCACCGTCCGGATGGACGCGGCGTGGCACTCCGGTTTGCCGTATCGCACGAAGCCCAAGGCCGAGGTCTCGCCAAAGAAGCAGCCTACGCGGCACTGCGATTCGGCCATGATCAGGCAGGTTTGCCGCTTATCGTTGCTGTAGCGCGGGAGAGTAATTTCGGGTCTCGGATGGTCCTGGGCGGGATTGGGATGCGGGACGCCGGGACGTTTGAACAGCACGGATATACGATGATCCTGTATGAGAGCGGGCAACCCAAACCCGGCAACCCGCTCTAACGTCCAAACCGCTTCTTCTTGTCCGTGAGCTTGGTTACATCGGTGCGACGGACTGATACGGTTCACTCTCTGAATGGTTATCTGTTACCAGGTAGAACGATTGTTGTGAAGGGTTGTCTTGGTGATCATATCTTTTTTGTCATATTGAACGGTAAGATTTTGTATTTCAACGAATTTTCGTTGATAGCTTGTGAAGGTGTGACTGAAAGACTGTGTTGAATCTCCGGTAGAATCATTCGACGTCGCAGTTGGAACACCCAAAATCTGAGTCACCTGAGACTTTGGCGTCCCTTTTGGAAACATGGACGTAACGCTGGCATCGTTAGCGGATGCAAGCACCATGGTCCCTTCGTGCTTATCTGCAAGTTGCCCTCCAGGAGCATACAGGCTTGTCTCATTATATGGGATGAAGTCCCACGGCATGCAACCGGCAAGCACGCTTGATGCTGCAAACAGAAAAATTATTGGTAATCTCATATGCAACGCTCCACAAATTTGATGTTTCACAACGCGGCTGAAACATTAACTAAATATAATCAAAACCTAATTCGAAATCAAGATCGCCGATATCAAAAAAATTATGTAATAAATTGTAAAATAATATGGTGAGTCGATATTATTTTAATATATTTATTTGTATAATAAGAATATAGTCTTATTTATTGCTCCGTTAAGGATTGTCCCGGATTGCCGCTATCAACCCCACCCGATTGGGTATCCCGTCTCAGGAGGGAATGCCCTCCACTGAAGCGGCCGGGCATCGCTCATGCCATCAGTGGCGTAAATCGCCTTGCCGTGTATGCCGATTGCACGAACCGCATCCTCTAAGCCGACCTGACCGGGTTAAAACTGGCCGATTCCGGTTCTCCGATACTACAAAATATTTCCACGCCGAACCGGAATCACCGTCCGTTCTCCGCCACCCGTATCGCCGCCGGGGTTGCCGCGACCAGCCGATCGTGCCCAACCGGATGGTCCGGCCGAATAAACCCAAACGTCGCATACTCGCTGGCCCCCATTTGACCCGACGGCGGCCACCACACCCGCACCGCGCTCCAGTCGCCAGCCTCGGAAACATCGATAACCGGCTGCTCCTCGGTCACGACATGATGCACCCAGTTCGCCTGAGTAACCATGATCTGCCGCCGCGACATCACCTGCGACACTACGGCGACATGCCCGTAGGGCAGGCGGCCCGACCGGCGGAATACCATCACGCTGCCGATGTCGGGTTTCTGCGTGCGGGTATAGCGGCCCTCGGCCTGCGACCACCAGTCCGCCCCCGCACCGGACAGCGAAATCCCGGTCAGCGCCCGCGCGAAGGGGGCGCATTCCACCGCCGCACGAACGCCGGCGGAACTTCCCGGCCGAACGCCGCCACCGCACGCGGCAAGCGCCAAACAAACCAACGGAAGCAGATGGAACGCGGCGCGACGCATGAACCCTCGGATGGAAGCTAACCCGCGTTATTGGCCACCGCGCGAAGAAGATGCAACAACAGACTAATCAGGCCGGCGCCCGAGGCAACCCCAACAGCGTGTGCAGCACATGATCGGTATGGGCGCCGAGGGCAGGGCCGGTCCATCGCACCACGTCCTCCGGCCGTTCGCCGTCCATCCGAATGGCCGGCCCTGGATGCATCGTCTTCCCGATCAAAGGGTCCTCAATATCCTGCACCGACTGCCTGGCCCGGAAATGCGGATCGCTCGCGCAATCGGCGATGTCGAACAGTCGCGAACACGGAACGTCCGCCGCCTCCAGGATCGCCTCGGCCTCCTTGGCGTCCAACGTCCGCGTCCAGGCCGCAATCGCGGTGTCCAACCCGGCTCGGTTATCGCACCGCAGCCCGTTCGTCGCATACAGCGGATCGCCCGCCATCTCCGGCCGCCCGATCGCCGTCATCAACCGCGAGAATATCAGGTCCGAATTCCCCGCGATGCACAGCCACCGCCCATCCGCGCAGGGATAAGTATTGGTCGGAGACGCCGTCGGCAACGCCGCGCCCGCCGGCTGCCGAACCCGCCCATCCAGCGCGTATTCCGGCAGCATGCCCTCCATTAGGCTGAACACGCTGTCCACAAGATTTACGTCCACCACCCGGCCGACGCCTGTTCCCATTCCATCGCGCTGCCATACCGCGGATAGCAGACCGATAGCCGCATACAACCCAGCCAAATCGTCACTAATGGAAATCCCACAGCGCGGCGGAGGCAAATCGGTCGTCCCGCCCGGATGCCCGGTCAAATGCCGTAACCCGCCGACCGCTTCCCCAATCGCACCGAACGCCGGTTTGTCGCGATACGGCCCGTCCTGGCCGTAGCCGGAAATCCGGGCGATCACCAACCGAGGATTCACCGCATGCAGCTCATTCGGGCCGATTTTCAACCGCTCCAACTGCCCGGCGCGCAGGTTCTCCACCAGCACATCGGCGCGCGCGGCCAGTTTCAGCACCACATCGCGGTCCTTCTTCAGATCGAGTTCGATAGAGAGCTTATTACGTCCATGGATGCTGAACCACACGGAGTTGCCATCCTTCGCCGCCCCCCAGCCCCGAAACGGGTCACCGCCGGGCGGTTCCAGCTTGATCACCTCGGCCCCCAGGTCGGCGAGGATGCGTGTGCAAAACGGCGCCGCGATGTAATGGCCGATTTCGAGCACCTTTAGCCCGGCCAATGGCAGGTTGCTCATGCGCGATAGCCCCCGGTGTAAAAAATATGTGTGGACAGCACAAAAATCGGTTCGAGCACGGACTTGTTAACCTTTTGTAAATGTTTTGGCGTTACATACAGTTCTGGCGCCGCTGCGGCGGTGTCCTGTTTCCTCCCCCAAAAGTCGCGCATGGCGCGGCCACCTTTGGCGGTATGGCCTCTCCCCGGGCCATACCGCCTTTTTTTATCCAAACTGCCCAATCTGTCGATGGGAAAACACTGTCGATGGGCAAACACTGTCGAACAGCGGGGCTTTCCCGATGCCACGCCAAGCCGCATGATCGCTCCGCATACACCTGCGGAGAGCGATGCCATGGACCCCACCGTAATTGCCTTGGCGAGAGCCGCCGGCCTGGACAAGGCGCTTGCTGAATTCCCTGATGACGTGGAAGCGGCCGCCGAACAAGCGTTGAACAACGCCGGCGCCGTGCAGGTCCCAACTGACCCAACTGTCGAACCTTGGCCGCCGATGCGCGCCGGGATCGGTCTATGACCGCGCCCCATTGGTTGTCGGCGACCGAAATCGCGCAAGCCTATGCCGCGAAAACCCTCTCACCCGTCGAACTCGTCAAAGCCCTGCTCGCTCGGATTGAGGCGCTGGAGCCCAAACTGAACGCCTTTATCCGCCTGGATGCGCAGGCCGCGCTGCAAGCCGCCCATCAGGCGGAAAGCGAAATCGCCGCCGGGCGCAGCCGGGGGCCGCTGCACGGGGTGCCGATCGGCATCAAAGACATCATCGACGTCGTCGGGCTGCCGACCACGGCGCACTCAAAAATCCTGGTCGATAACATCGCCAAGGCGGACGCGGCCGTCATCCAGAAACTGCGGCAGGCCGGTGCGATCGTTATGGGCAAAATGTCCACGCATGAGTTCGCCATCGGCGGCCCGAGTTTCGATCTGCCGTTCCCGCCCGCTCGCAATCCGTGGAACCGCGATTATCATCCGGGGGGATCGTCATCAGGCTCCGGCGCCGGCCTCGCAGCGGGGCTGTTCCCGCTGGCGCTGGGAACGGACACCGGCGGCTCGATTCGCAATCCCGCCAGCGCGTGCGGCATCGTCGGGCTGAAACCAACTTACGGCTTGGTGTCGCGGCGCGGCGTATTCCCGCTGTCGTTCACCCTGGACCATGTCGGCCCGATGACCCGCACCGTCGCCGACAACGCGCTGTTGCTGGACGTGATCGCCGGCCACGATCCTGCCGACCCCGGCAGCGCGGCATCCTCGGCGCGGGGGTTCGGTGCGCTGCTCGGGCGCGGCGTGCGCGACCTGCGCATCGGATTCGTCCGCCATTTTCATGAGCGCGACATGCCAGCCCACCCGGAGGTCGCCGCCGCGCTGGAAGATGTCGCCCGTGTCCTCCAAGCCGAGGGCGCCCAGGTTCATACCGTAACACTACCGGCCCTGACCGAGTTCTCCGGCATCAACCGCGTCATCCTGTGCAGTGAGGCCTGGTCGATCCACCAGAAATGGCTGCGCGAACGGCCGGGCGACTACGGCAAACTTACCCGCCGCCGGCTGCTGCCCGGAGCGTTCATGACCGCCGGCGACTATGTCGGTGCGCAGCGCCGCCGAACCGAATTGATCGCCGCGGTGGAGGACCAATTGCGCGACTACGACGTGCTGCTATGTGCAAGCGCCATGGACCCGTCCAGCCGCATGGACGATCCGGCGGAAACCGCACGCACCTACCCGAGGCAGGCCAGAAGCCCGTTCAACGTGACCGGCCATCCGGCGCTGGCCATGATG
>JANXLQ010000051.1 GCA_025355085.1 Rhodopila sp. | reverse complement strand
CGTCATCCACGCCTTGCTGTCCCGGCCTAGAAAAGGCGCAGATGGTAGGCATTCTCCTGCCATGACGGGATTGGGTCGTCGCGACGACAGGGGCATGCCAGAGAAAAATATTCTCCAACGCAAATTTGGGCGGGAGTTTTCGCACAGCCTGCTATGCCCTCCATGACGATACAGGCGGCATCGACCCAACCAGAGCGGCAATCCTTGGTCTTCATACCCGCTGGGATCCCGGCTTGTTCGCCATGCCGGGTTCGGTCATAAGCAGCCCAACTTTCGATCAGAGGTTTTCATGCCGATTTTTCCCGACTGCTCATTCGGGCTGCCGTCCCGCCTGCTCGCATCCGTTGCCCTGTTGGGCTTGATTTCGGCCGGTGCCGCGGTCGCGCAAACGGATGCCGATCCGGTTCTGGCCAAGGTCAACGGTCAGGCGATCCATTTCAGCGACCTGAAGGCCGTGGCCGAGACTCTGCCGCCGCAAGCGCGCACCATGCCGCCGCAGCAGCTCTACCCGATGCTGCTCGAACAGCTCATCGATGCTCAGGCCCTGCTGGCTGAAGCAAAAAAGACCGGTTTGGACAAGGACCCGGAGGTCCAGCACATGGTGCAGATGGCGCAGGAGCGGGCGCTGGAGTCGGCACTGCTGAATAAGGTCGTTCGTCCGCAGGTGACCGACGATTTAATCAAGGTGCGCTATGACCAGGATTACGGTAGCAAGCCGGGTGAGACCGAGGTGCATGCCCGCCACATCCTGGTGAATGATGAGGCCACCGCGAAAAAAATCACCGCCGACCTGAAGAAGGGTGGCGACTTCGCGGCACTGTCCAAGCAGTACAGCAAGGACCCGGGTGCAAAGGAGCAAGGCGGGGACCTGGGGTTCTTTAAGAAGACCGACATGGTTCCGGAATTCGCCAACACCGCGTTTGCGTTGAAGGACAAGGAAATTTCTGCCAACCCGGTGAAAACTCAGTTCGGCTGGCATGTGATCCAGACGTTGGAACACCGGACATCTCAGCCCCCCAGCTACGAGCAGGTGCGCGATGAGTTGCGCCAGCAGATGGTGCAGGCAGCCGTGCAGAAAGAAGTTGCCGAGGCCCGCGGGTCGGTGACGGTTGAACGGTTCAATATGGATGGCTCGCCGGTCAAGACGACAGAAACGGCGGAACCGCCGCCGGCCGTTGCCCCTTCTGCTGCTGCGAAGTAATCAATCGCGACGTCACAAAAAAAGGAACGAAACGATGGCAATGGCAGTGTCTCCCCTCGCGGTCCCGCTTCCGGAGCTGCCGCCGTTGGCTGGCGTTCGTATGTCCGCGACGGCGGCGGGCATTCGCTACAAGGGCCGGACCGACGTCGTAATGATGGAAGTCCCGCCAAACAGCACGGTTGCCGGCGTGTTTACGTCTAACCAGTGCCCCGGGGCCCCGATCGATTGGTGCCGGGCGTCGCTGAAGGGTGGCAAGGCTCGGATGATCGTGGTGAACGCCGGCAATGCGAATGTGTTCACCGGCAAGGCGGGCCGCGACTCCTGCGCCGAAACCGCGGCAGCGGCGGCGAAACTGGCGGGGTGTCCGCCGAAGCAGGTGTTCGTCGCTTCGACCGGGGTGATCGGGGAGGTTCTGCCCCACGAAAAAATCGTTGCCGTGTTACCGGCGTTGCAGGATGCCTTGGCCGAGGACAACTGGGAAGCCGCGGCGCGCGGCATCATGACCACGGACACGTTTCCCAAGGCATCGACTCGGACGGCCCAAATCGGCGATGCGACGGTGCGGATCACGGGGATTGCCAAGGGCAGCGGGATGATCGCGCCGGATATGGCAACGATGCTGTGTTTCGTGTTCACCGACGCGAAGATACCGGCCGATGCATTGCAGACGATGCTGAAGAAGGGCGTCGATGGCAGCTTCAACTGCACGACGGTCGATTCGGATACCTCCACGTCCGATACCGTGTTGCTGATCGCGACCGGGCAGACCAAGCATCCGCGTATTCACCCGGACGACGGCAAGAAAGTGCTGGCGGATTTCAGCCGTGCTTTGAACGAACTGCTGCTTGATCTGGCGCTACAGGTTACCGGCGACGGCGAAGGCGCGCAGAAGCGCGTTCGCATCGACGTGACCGGCGCCACCAGTGCGAAGTCGGCGAAGAAGATCGCCATGGCGGTGGCGAACTCGCCTTTGGTTAAGACGGCGATTGCCGGTGAGGACGCCAACTGGGGGCGTATCGTGATGGCTGTCGGGAAATCCGGCGAACCGGCGGATCGCGACAAATTATCTATTGGGGTCGGCGGGGTTTGGATGGCTAAAGATGGCGCCGTGATTCCAGGGTACGATGAAACCCCGGTAGTCGCGCACATGAAGGGCCTGGAAGTGGAGATCGCTATCGATATCGGCCTGGGTCGCGGCAAAGCGACCGCGTGGACCTGCGATCTGACGCACGGCTACATCGACATTAACGGCTCTTACCGTAGCTGAGGCGGACGCTCCAGTAAACCATGATCGGTTTGAGGTTGAACCCTCTTTCGAGCCGATCATGGTCTAATCCTATGTTTGATCGCGTGATTTACGTTTGAGGTGGAAGCAACCTCAAACGATCACACTCTAACGCAATCGATGGGGCTTTCGTGGACCCGGCCGGAACCGGTCCCGGCTGTTCCTGTGCGACCAGCGCCGGAAGCCGAAGGGTCAATGTCGCGCCCTCATTGGGGCGGACATCGTCGTGCAACGCCTCGCCGCGCATTGCAACGCGTTGCTTCAGGCTGCGCACGCTTTCCATCCGAACGGTAATATCCGCGGAGGGCATATCATCGGTAATGCCGACATAGATACCGTCGCCCTGCCTTGTGGCAGTCAACAGCAGTCGGCTGGCCGGGGCGCTCTGGATGGCGGCACCGAGCAGGTCTTCCAGCAAATCTGTAAGGGTTGAACTCCGCATCCGGACCATCAATCCGAACGGAGCTGCGATTTCAGCCTGGACCGAATGGTTCCATAAAACCGGGGTCAGCCGTTTCAGGGCAAGGTGCATGGCAGCACCGGCATCTGTCTCTGGGAGAGATGCAGA